>JAIFLV010000095.1 GCA_020048895.1 Rhodoferax sp.
CCGTGTCCTCCTTCTGGTTCTTCATGTGCGACAGGTAATGCGCCATGGTCGGATGCGTCGACACCTGCTCCAGCAGGGTACGGAAGTTGCCGAACGCATTGCGCGAAAGCATGTCCAGGTAGCTGGCGTGCGCATCCGCCTGAATCGGCACAGCGCTGTTCTCGGTGCTGACCACGAACAGCTCGCTGAGTGCGAACACCGTGCGCTGTCGCAGCTGATCGGGACCGCGCACCGCCTGCGTCCAGAAGCTTTCCATGGTGGCGTTGATGTACTGCGAGTTGCAAACGGTGCAACCCAGCGGGCCTTTGCGCACCATCACGTAGTCCCAATGGGAGTCCATCGCAGGCGTGTTGAACTGCTCGGTGATCCAGGCATCGGCACCCATCGCGGCCACGTTGTTGATCTCGGACAGCGTTGGCCCGTAGGTGGCCTGCACCAGCAGCCGGGCGGCATCCGCCTTGGCCGTCGGGACCGGTGTGGGCACTGGAACGACGCTGGCGCTATTGCATACCGGGTTGACAGGAACACCCCAGTTGCCATCCAGACACTGGAAACCCGCGGTGCCGGTGGTGGGCGACAGGGTGTCGCTCAATGACACACTCAGGCCGGACGCCACGCCTGCAGCGCTCGCGCTGCACTGATTGACCGCCACCGTCCAGCTCAAAGTCTGACTTGCACAGGGGCGTGGCGCAGGAGTCGGAGTCGGAGTCGGAGTCGGAGTCGGCGTTGGCGTTGGCGTTGGCGTTGGCGTTGGTACTACGGCGGCATCGGACTGAAGATAGCAGGCCTTGAACGTGCCCTTGATCGGGTCGCCAAAAACGCTGTTGTTGCAATAGACCGGGCCGGTCAGACTTTTCACCGCATATTGCCCTTTGGCTCCGTAGGCCACCCATCGGGTTCCACTGAATGCGCACTTTCCGCCCTCACTTGAACATGCTGTTGCAGAGAAACTCTGGCCCGATGCTGTAAAACTGGCCGACGGTGTTACAGCGCTTGGAGGCACAGCGGCATCCAGGTAACATTTCTTAGCCGTGCCAACAATCGGGTCGCCAAAAACACCGTTGTTGCAGGCTGCCGGACCCGCCAGAGTGCGTACGGTATATTTTCCAGCCGCACCGTAAGCTACTTTTCGCGTGCCTGTGAAAGTGCACGTTTTGCCCTCCGCGGCGCAGGCCTGGGGACCATAAGTAACCCCTGCGATGGTCAGCGCTCCCGTTTGCGCGGAAGCCATAAAAGCCGCTGCAGCAAGCGCGGCAAAAACGCCGCTCCGCATCACCGTTTGGATGCGTTGTACCCGTACAACCCCGTGGATTGCCCATCGAAATTTTGAACTGCTCATGGGTAGCCTCCCTGAATGACCCTGTTGATGTCTCGGATGCCCTGATGCCCCGCTGCGGACGAATCGCGATGGTATGTAAAGCAGGGTGATTCAGGTGCTACAAAGTGTCTCCAGATGTGACAAGATGTATCGGCGCATAAGCGTTGGACGGCCGTCTTTTGGCCAAGCGCTACCTGAAAAGGATAGATCTGCCGCCACGCTATCAGCTGACCTTGGCGCACATTGCGCTGGAAGATATGTCGTGGTTTGGCATGTACCCGCAGGCGCAATTCACTGTGGTCACGCTGGAGAATTGGCAAGCACTGTTGATGCCGACACATTCAGACACGCCAATCCGCTGATCTGCGTGCGCTCCGCTTCCATTGAAAGTACCGTGGACTTCTTTCGATTCACACACATTCACATCGCCCTGAGTTTCGCGAATTGACAGGCAGGATGTTGCTATATATATCCTGATAAATATCACTGCATCAGGAAGGTCCAAATGCAGCCAACCGCCAAAATATTTGCCACCGGCCGGAGCCAGGCGGTGCGCTTGCCGCTCGAGTTTCGATTCGATGTATCCAAAGTCTTCATCCGCCGCGACCCTCTCACGGGCGACGTGGTGTTGTCCCGCAAGCCGACCGAATGGCAGGGCCTGCTGGACGTTGTGGCGCTAAACGCCGACTCCGATCTGTTGATCGAACGCCGCCAGAACCAGGCGCGGCGCGACCCCTTTGAGGGCGGCAAGGAATGAGGCTGCGCTACACGCTCGACACCAACGTGGTCAGCCACATCATGCAGGGACGCGACGCAGGGCTGCTGGCGCGTCTCACTGGTGTGCCCGTGGGCAAGGCGGTCAATTCGAGCGTAACCCTCGCGGAGCTGGAATACGGACTGCACCGCAAAGGGCAACCCGTGCGCCTAAAGAACGCCCTGATCCAAGTGCTGCTACGCATGGATGTGTTGCCATGGGACGAGCGGGTTGCGACTTGCTACGGGGAGTTGTGCGCAACGCTGGAAGCCCAGGGCATCAATCTCAGCGACTTTGACATGATGATTGCCGCCCATGCATGTGCCGTTGATGCCACTCTGGTGAGTCGTGACAAGGCATTTGCGCAAGTACCCGCGCAACGATTGAAGCTGGAGATTTGGTAATTGCGATCACGAATTGATAGCTGCTTGCGCCCGTCGTACGGACGCTACAGCGCGATTTGACTCATTATCACAGGGACGTCACAGCGCAACCATCCGGGCCTGAACTTGAATGTACCTTCTGATAGTTCACTCGCGCTTGCGTCGCGTCTCCCCTGGCCATATGTCGGAAACCTGTTTACTGGCGTCAGCAGCAACTACCTGGCCTCCAGCTTTAGGGCGGCGGTCATGCACCGCTCGGCTCTGCCCAACACCTCGGCCCCGGTGAGATGAACTTCGGCAGCAACTCCGCAAAACCCTTGAAAGAAGT
The DNA here is from genome assembly GCA_020048895.1 of Rhodoferax sp. GTDB lineage: Bacteria > Pseudomonadota > Gammaproteobacteria > Burkholderiales > Burkholderiaceae_C > Allorhodoferax. The sequence goes on from JAIFLV010000095.1 coordinate 2,784, forward strand.
CTGAGGATACGGCCATGGCGCTATCACCAGGGTGTCGCCGGTGGCGGACTATGTGGCACAACTGAAGCGCGAGTGCGCGGCGGCTGGGACGCGGCTGCAGTTGACCTGAGGTCTTTTGCCCAACGCTGACAATTCTGGCGACTCATCTTTAACTTTTTGTGGGCTGAGTTAGACTGACAAAAATTCTTTCGCTCTTGCGTTATCGAGAGGCCATTGGTATGAACTTCTTTAGTCTGTCAAGTGTCCCGCAGATCAAAGAGTACATGCCGCCCTTCGGCTACTGGGACAAACGTCTCTATGAAGCCTTCTTTGCGTGCAAACCCACTGAGCTGGAGAGCATGCATGGCAGATCTTTCAGATGCGTCCTTTCTAGCAGGAGCAATCTATTAAAACTTGGCATGCGACCTGAAGAAGAGTACTTGGGACAAGCCGAGTGGGCCACAAATGAATCTGAGATCTGCAAGATTTCGGTTCATCTGGAAGTGCAAGACCCAGAATATTGGCTTACACGGCACATAAAGGACTGCAATTTGGGCTGGATGGCATTTGGATGGCGCTCTACTGACATTTGCCGACCATCATTGGACATCAGAGTTAAGGACGAAAATCTAGGCGGAAAATCGTTCTCTGGCCATCTGTCGCAGCTTTTTGCGGAAGTCAAGGCGGTGGGTGGGAAGGGAGTCGAGGTTAGTTGGTCCGCAAAACTCGAGCCAATGCTCGGTGCCTCGGCAGAAGTGGTCTGGGGGGACTGGGTTAAAGACTCACCGCGCAACGACGAAGGTGTTTTAGTTCCTGGCAGATTTCCCGGACGCCATGCCTTTCAACTTGAATCTATCGAGTTTAAAGCTGTCATCTAGTCCACCGCCAAACTGATTCGGTGACACCATCTAGTTTGTAAATTGCAAGTTTGAAGTCCCTAAAGCGACCTCCATTTTGGGTTCGAATTGCAGCGACCATTTGGCTCGGACTGATATTTCTATTGTTTGGCCACGGCGTACTAGGTTTGGTTCTGGTGCCTTGTATTGTTTATCGCTTCCTTAGAGAATTCAATGCTTCGATTTGGCAGGCGATCTTCCTTGCAATCGTTAGTCTCTACGTTTTTTCAGCGTTGGTTCATCAGGTCGAAGGCTGGTAGATTTTGCTAGGACAGGAACCAGCCGGTATCACCCGCATAGGCCCAGGCATTCCGCGAAGCATTGCGTCGGGGCGCTTCTCCGCCACAGTCCAAATCGGCAACCTGGAATACGAATCAGATTTGGCACTGTTGGACGAAGGCATCGGGATTGGCGCTACCCAGTACGGGAAATTCGACTGACCAACGTCACATTGGGCCAAAGTCGGCTTTTGATATCAACGTGAGGAAGGTCAACCGCAGGCAGCCAATTCACTCCTGAATTGATAGCTGCTTACGCAGACCAGATATGCGTTACAGCCCAATTTGACTCACAGGCCCATGGACTCAAAAATGCTATCCATACGCGCCTGTACCTGACTGTCCATGCTGATGGTGCGCCCCCATTCACGCGGCGTTTCACCCGGCCACTTGTTGGTGGCATCCAGCCCCATCTTGCTGCCCAGGCCACTCACCGGTGAGGCAAAGTCGAGGTAGTCGATGGGGGTGTTTTCCACCAGCATGGTGTCGCGCACCGGGTCGACGCGGGTAGTCAGTGCCCAGATCACTTCCTTCCAGTCGCGCACGTTCACATCGTCATCCACCACCACGATGAACTTGGTGTACATAAACTGGCGCAGGTGGCTCCACACGCCCATCATGATGCGACGGGCATGGCCGGGGTACGCTTTTTTGATTTGCACCAGCGCCATGCGGTAGCTGCAGCCCTCGGGGGGTAGATAAAAATCGGTGATTTCGGGAAACTGCCGCTGCAGCAACGGCACAAAGAGTTCGTTGAGTGCCATCGCCAGCACCGCGGGCTCGTCGGGCGGCTTGCCGGTGTAGGTGGAGTGGTAAATCGGATTCCGGCGCATGGTTATGCGGTCGATGGTGAACACCGGAAATAGGGCCTGCTCGTTGTAGTAGCCGGTATGGTCACCATAAGGGCCTTCCAGCGCGTGCTGGAAACCGCTGGGGTGGTTGGCATCGGGTTGAATGTGCCCCTCGAGCACGATTTCGGCGCTGGCCGGCACACGCAAATCGCTACCCATGGCTTTGATGAGTTCGGTACGCCCTCCTCGCAGCAACCCGGCAAACTGGTATTCAGACAAACTGTCGGGCACCGGAGTCACCGCACCCAAAATGGTGGCCGGATCGGCGCCAATGGCCACGGCCACCGGATACGGTTGGCCCGGATGCAATTGGCAATGGTCGCGAAAATCCAGCGCGCCGCCCCGGTGGGCCAGCCAGCGCAGGATGACCTGGTTGCGCCCGATCACCTGCTGGCGGTAAATGCCCAGGTTCTGACGTGCCTTGTTAGGCCCCTTGGTGATCACCAACCCCCAGGTGATCAGCGGTGCCACGTCACCTGGCCAGCAATGCTGCACCGGCAGGCGGGCTAGGTCGACGTCATCGCCCTCCAACACAATTTCCTGGCACGGTGCGATGTGCAGTTCCTTCGGTGCCATATTCCAAAGCGTCTTGAGCAGGCCGCGCATGCCCACCATCTCTTTGAAACCTTTGGGTGCTTCGGGTTCCTTGAGAGACGCCAGCAGCTCGCCAAAGGGCCGCAGCCCCTGAATGCTCTCGACGCCCATGGCGCGGGCCACCCGCTCGGTGGTACCAAACAGGTTGCCCAGCACCGGCATGCTATGGCCCGTGGGCTGCTCGAAAAGAATCGCTGGTCCTTCGGCCCGCAGTACCCGGTCGCACAACGCCGTCATCTCCAGGTGTGGCGAAACTGGCTGTGAGATGCGACGCAAATCACCAGTCTGCTCCAGTTGGCTGATGAAGTCGCGCAGGTCGTGGTAGGCCATGTGTTCAGATGGTGTCAGGCCGTCAGCGGGGGTGCCTGTCCGCTCCAGCGGGCTGCCAGGCTATGCGGTACATCCAGAAGATCGAGAACCCTGGCCAGGCTTTGGTCCACGATATCGGCCACTGTCTGTGGGCGCAAATAGAACGCAGGCACAGGCGGGCAGACAATGCCTCCCATTTCGGTTACGGCCACCATGTTGCGCAAGTGGGCCATGTTCAGCGGCGACTCCCGCACCATCAACACAAGCCGCCTGCGCTCTTTGAGCATCACGTCGGCCGCGCGGGTGAGCAGGTTGTCGGATAGTCCGTGGGCCACGGCAGCCAATGTGCGCATCGAACACGGGGCAATCACCATGCCCGCACAGCGGAATGAACCGCTGGCGATGGCTGCACCCACATTGCGTACGTCGTGCACCTGGTGCGCCAGCCCCTCAATGGCGGCGCGATCCAAGCCCTGCTCTTCGTCGACGTTGCGCCAGCCCGCGTCTGATACCACCAGATGCGTCTCGATGCCAGTCACTTGGCGCAACTCCTGCAGCAGTCGCACACCATAGATGGCGCCGCTTGCGCCAGAGATGCCCACCACAATGCGGCGAGGTGCCGTGGACATCGCCTCAGCCGGGTTCACTTTGCACCCTGCGAGCGCTGTTGGAATCGTTCAACCACCTGCCGTGGCAGCCACTGCTGCAAATCCAGTACCGGCAGTTCCAATGCATCCAGCGTGTTTTTCACGATCAAGCCCAGTTCGGTGTCCCCCTCCATGGAGAGGCGTCGATTAAAGAACAGGGTGTCCGGGTCTTCCTGGCGCTGCGCGAGTTGCAGGAAGTCAAACGCATTGGCGCTAATGGTGAGATCCGGGCAGGTATGCGTACTATTGGCGAGGAAGCGCTGCCCTTTCCAGATGAAATCAAAAGTCAGCCGCGCATCGCTCACATGGATGCGCAGTTTTTTCTTTTGCAGCGCCCGTGCTACGTCTGCGGGAATCTGCCTTGCCAAACCGAAGTTGAGTGCAGCGACCAGCAACAGTGCACCCGGATACGCCGGCAAGAGAGACAGCACCGAGCCTACGGGTGGCGGCACCACAAACGATGGAAACGCAATCATCTTCTAACCTTCCGTTGCAGCGCACGTTGCCAGCGCTACATCCTCGACCAGATCCAAACCAGGCCGACCATGCCAATAACCATTGCAAGCCTGTGCAGGCATCAACGGCTCCAACCGCTTGCGCGCCTCAGAGGGTCCCAATGTGCCGCTCAGGGCATCACGGAACACCGACACCACTTCTGCCATGTGCAGCGACTGCGGGCTCAGGCGCACCAGGTCCACGCCCAAGGCGCGCATGCTGCCGAGCGAGTCCACCAAGTTATAGACACGCGCAGACTGGGTCTGGGTGCCGTTCAGGACCAAAAACTCTTCACCCTCACGCGTTTTCATCAACAGGCCATCCGGATGGGCCAGGCAACTGAACTGACAATCGTCCTTGGGCAAATTGCAGTGCCGCGCCGTAAAGCAGCGCGCGGAAAAAGCCAGCGGCATGCGTCCATACGCAAACACTTCGGTCTGCAAGCCTTCTGTGCGTCCAGCCTGCATCACCGCCAAGTCGGACTGTTGCATCTCCAGCGGCATCACCCACCGGCTTGCGCCCAGGCCAGCCATCCACTGCAGCGTTGGCACGTTGTAGATGTTGAGGTGCGGTCCCGCAACAAAGGGGACTTTTCCAGTCAGGCTCTGCACCGCGCCCATGTCGTTGGCCTCGACCAAGAAGTCGCCATTGGCAGCAATCTTGTGCATGGTGCCCACTTCGGCGCCAGATTCCAGCAGCGTTTGCGTGGAAAGCACCACTTCCTTGCCTGCGCCACGCAACTTGGCAGCTATAGCCAACCAATCAGACAGACGCAGTTCGTGCCGGCGCGAACAGACCGTTTCGCCCAGATAGACCACGTCTACGGACGTGTCCGCCATGGCTTCGTAAAAGCCAAAAATCTTTTCCCGCTCCCAGTAGTAGAGCGACGGCCCGAGTGAAATTCGCATGATTTACTTCCAGGGGCGGTGGTACGCGCCCAGCGTGTGTTGCTGCCCTTCGGCGACCTTGTCGAGGCTGCTCATCCAGGTGAGCTTGGGTGCATAGCGGTGGGGGTTGGCGATGCACGTGTCGATGGCATCGCGCCAGACTTTGGTCACCTGCGCCACATAGGCCGGGCTGCGCTGGCGACCTTCGATCTTGATGGCGCGTACGCCGATCTTCAGAAGCTGCGGCAACAGTTCCAGTGTGTTAAGGCTTGTTGGCTCTTCGATGGCGTAGTAGTTGTGGTCGTCTTCCACATCAAACCGCCCTTTGCACAAGGTTGGGTAACCGGCGTTTTCGCCTGGCGCATACAGATCAATCAGTACTCCGTTGAGCCGGGATTCACGACCTTGCGGTGTTTCCACCCAGCGCACAGCTTTCGGAGGCGAGCACACACCATGGGTGTTGGGTGACTCGCCCGTCACATAGGAGGACAGCGCGCATCGGCCTTCCACCATGACGCACAGACTGCCAAAGCCAAATACCTCGATTTCCACTGGCGTCTTCTCGATGACCTGCTGCACTTGCGTGAGCGACAACACCCGGGGCAACACGGCACGCACGATGCCAAACTGTTCACGATAGAAGTTGATAGCATCAAAATTGGTGGCCGAACCCTGCACCGACAGATGCAAGCGCAGCGCATGGTGGTGGCGCATTCCATATTGCATCAGGCCCGGATCGGCCAGGATGACTGCGTCCACGCCTAGGTCCACAGCCTTGTCCATCGCCGACCGCCAGGGCTGGGGATTGGATGCCTGCGGGTAGGTATTGAGCGCCATGAAGACTTTGCAGCCACGCGCATGCGCGTAGGCCATGCCGTTGGCGATGGCGGCCTCGTCAAAGTTCAGACCCGCGAAATTGCGCGCGTTGGTCGCGTCACGCAGGCCGAGGTAGACGCAACTGGCGCCGTTGTCGACCGCGGCTTTAAGTGCCGGCAGGCTGCCTGCGGGGCAGACCAGCTCTAATGGGGTGGCCCGATCCGCAACGGGCAGTGCGGTTTCAACCGTGTTTGACGATGTGTTCATGGCATGTAGGTGTATCTCCGCGCCATGGCGCGAAGGCAATGGCCGCGACGATACGCTGCTACTGCGCCGGGCTTGTTGATCCTGGTCAACGGGTCGACACAGCGCCTGGCAGGGCCTGGCGAACTTGACTTCGGTCGCTTGATCAGATAGATTAATAACCAGTTAGTCATTAATATATGCCCTCCCCGATCAAATTTTGTGAAATTGCCGGCAGCGTTCGCGCCAAACGCGCGCGCCGCAAGGAAGCGCGTCCAGGTGAATTGTTGGCGGCGGCACTTGATCTGTTTGTGGAGAAAGGCTTTGCCGCCACCCGCGCCGAGGAAATTGCGCAACGGGCGGGCGTGTCCAAGGGCACGCTGTTTCTCTATTTTTCCAGCAAGGAAGAGTTGTTCAAGGCGGTCGTTCGCGAGAACATTTCAGTCCGTTTTCCCGAGTGGCGTGCCAAGTTGGAGTCTTTTGAGGGCAGCACAGCCGAACTGCTGCGCACTTTCATGACGCAATGGTGGACGCATGTGGGCGATACGCCGGTCTCCGGCATCACCAAGTTGATGACCAGCGAGGCCAGCAACTTCCCCGAATTGGCTGCCTTCTATGAAAGTGAAGTGATCCAACCCGGCGATGCGCTGATCCGAAGCATTCTGCAGCGTGGCATCGTGCGTGGAGAATTTCACCCGGTTGACCTGAAGTATGGCGTTTACACCGTGCTGGCCCCGATGCTGTTTCTGGCCATGTGGAAACACTCCTTTGGTCCAGGCAAGTCTGGCCCGAACAAACTCGTCCCTGAAGAGTATCTCGCGGTGCAGATCGACACCATCCTGAATGGCCTGGGCGTTCGGCCCGCATCACCCCTCAACACAAAGCAACTCCCATGAAATTGAAAAGCTGGATCGAGTGGGGCCTCGCCATCCTGGTGGTGGTGGCGTTGGGGCTTGGCATCCTGCGCGCGCTCAGCGCCCGCCAAACGCAAAAAGATGCATTGCAAGCCCAGCAAACCGCTGCCAAGGCACAACCTTCCGTCGAACTCGGCCCCCGCGATACGGTCGCTGTGCAGCGCATCGATCTGGACCAGGCGTTGCAGATTTCAGGATCGCTCAAGGCCAGCAACTCAGCTTTTGTCAAGGCACGTGTAGCGGGTGAATTGCAGGGGCTCGTGGTGCGTGAAGGCGATGCGGTCAAGGTCGGTGAGGTAGTTGCGCGCATCGATGTGACCGAAACCCAGGCGCGCCTGCGCCAGGCCGAGCAGCAAGCCGAAGCGGCAAACGCCCAGGTGGATATTGCCAGGCGCAGCTTTGACAACAATCGCTCACTGGTCGAGCAAGGGTTCATCTCCAAGACGGCACTGGATGCCTCGCTGGCGACGCTTGCCGCCGCGCAGGCAAACTTCCGTGCCGCGCAGGCCGCCACCGACGTGCTGCGTAAGGCCCAGGATGACACCGTGCTGCGCGCCCCCATTTCAGGGCTGGTATCACAGCGTCTGGCGCAGCCGGGCGAGCGGGTGGCAGTGGACGCGCGCGTTGTGGAGATCGTGGACCTCAGCCGACTGGAACTCGAAGCCAGCCTGAGCGCCGCTGACTCACTGCGCGTTCGCGTCGGCCAAACGGCAAACTTGTCGATGGAGGGCAGCGCCAACCTGGTCCCGGCCAAAGTGGTCCGCATCAACCCGAGCGCCACCGTCGGCAGCCGCGCCGTCCTGGTCTATCTGTGGATCACCCCGAACCCGGCACTGCGCCAGGGTCTGTTTGCCCAAGGCACCCTGTTGACGGGCTCGGTGCGGACGCTGGCATTGCCATTGAGCGCCGTGCGCACCGACAAACCCCAACCCTATGTGCAGTGGGTGCGTGAATCCAAAATCGAGCACCAGAGCGTAACCCTGGGCGTGCGTGGCGAGTCGCAAGGCCAGACCTGGGTAGCGGTCGAGGGCATCCCCGAGGGCGCCACAGCGCTTAGCGGTACCGTAGGCGTGGTACGTGCCGGCACCTTGGTGAAACCCGCCGCAAACGCGCACTAGGCCATGTGGTTTACCCGCGTCAGCTTGCAGAACCCGGTCTTTGCGACCATGGTGATGCTGGCCTTGGTAGTGTTGGGCCTGTTTTCCCTGCAACGTCTGCAGGTCGATCAGTTCCCCAACATCGACTTTCCAGTAGTCGTCGTAATTTCCGACTATCCCGGCGCCTCGCCCGAAATTGTGGAGAGCGAAGTTTCCAGGAAGATTGAAGAAGGTGTCAACTCGATCGCCGGCATTAACGCGCTGACCTCGCGCAGCTATGAGAGCCAATCGGTCGTCATCATTGAATTTGATCTCTCGATGGACGGACGCAAGGCCGCCGACGATGTGCGCGAGAAAGTGGCCTCTATCCGCCCCACCCTGCGCACCGAGGTCAAAGAGCCCCGCGTGCTGCGCTTCGATCCTGCCTCCAAAGCGGTGTGGTCGGTGGCGGTGCTGCCGGATCAGACCCCCACGCTTTCCACTGCCCCGGCGATGAGCGCGGTGGAGCTCACCAGTTGGGCCGAACAAACCTACAAGCTACGCCTGGAAAATGTGCGCGGTGTCGGCTCGGTCACCGTCGTCGGCGGCACCAAACGCGAGATCAACCTTTACCTCAACCCCCAGGCACTCGAAGCCTTTGGCATTACTCCCGAACAGGTGGTGACCGCGGTACGTAACGAAACGCAGGATGTGCCGGTGGGAACGATTCGTTCGCTGGAGCAGGAGCGCGTGATCCAGATCGATGCCCGCATACAGCGGCCTGAAGACTTTGGCAAGATCATCGTCGCCCGCAAGAATGGCGCTGCGGTGCGGATCGAGCAACTCGCCCGGGTAGCAGACGGCGCGCAGGAAGTGGAGAGTCTGGCGCTCTACAACGGCCAGCGCACGCTGTTGCTCAATGTGCAGAAGGCGCAGGATGAGAACACGATAGCGGTGGTCGACAAGTTGCAAAAGACCCTGGCCGAGATGCGCAAGGACCTGCCCCCGGGCGTCCGCCTGGAGCAGATTACCGATGGCTCACGCCAGATCCGGGTATCGGTGGAAAACGTGCGCCGCACCCTAATCGAAGGCGCCGCGCTGACCGTGCTGATCGTCTTCCTGTTCCTCAATTCCTGGCGCTCCACCGTCATCACCGGCCTGACTCTGCCGATTGCCCTGATTGGCACCTTCCTGTTCATGCACATGCTGGGGTTCACTATCAACATGATCACCATGATGGCGCTCAGCCTGTGCGTGGGACTGCTGATCGACGACGCCATCGTGGTGCGAGAGAACATCGTGCGGCACGTGCAAATGGGCAAGAATGCCTACGACGCGTCGATGGACGGCACGCAGGAAATCGGGCTGGCCGTACTGGCTACCACGCTGTCCATCGTGGCGGTGTTCATGCCCATTGGCTTCATGGGCGGCATCATCGGCAAGTTCTTTCACGAGTTTGGTCTGACCATCGTCGTCGCTGTACTGATCTCGATGTTTGTCAGCTTCACGCTCGACCCCATGCTCTCCAGCGTCTGGCACGACCCCAGCATAGAGGCCCACGGCCAGCACCATGCCCCCGTCACGCTCTACGACAAAACCATTGGCCGGGTGACCGGTTGGTTTGACCATGCTACCGACTGGCTGGTCGATCTCTACCAGGGCATCCTGCAATGGTCGCTGGGGCACAAACTCGCCACCATGGGGCTGGCGACCGCTATCTTTGTGACCAGCATCTTCATGGTGCCCCTGCTGGGGACCGAATTTGTACCGAAATCCGATTTCTCGGAAACCTCGCTCAATTTCTACACCCCGGTGGGCTCCTCGATTGAAGTCACCGAAGCGCGGGCCCGGCAGGTCGAGGGCATCATTCGCGAATTTCCAGAAGTACGCTATACGCTGACCACCATCAACACCGCCAATGCCCAGGGCAAGATGTACGCCAACATCTACATTCGTCTGGTAGACCGCAAGGACCGCAGCCTGAGCGTGGATGCCATGTCCAACGTGTTGCGTGGCCGACTCAAGCAGGTCCCCGGCATTACGGTCACCCACGTCGGCCTGATGGACTCTGTGGGTGGCCAAAAGCAAATCCTGTTTTCGCTGCAAGGTGCAGATACCGCTGAACTCGAGCGCCTGACCCGTTTGTCGATGGAAAGAGTTTCCAATATCCCGGGTCTGGTAGATCTGGACTCCAGCGTCAAACCGAACAAACCCACGCTGGACGTACAAGTCCGACGCGATGCTGCTTCGGATTTGGGTTTGAGCGTGGCGCAAATCGGGGTGTCGCTGCGCACCCTGGTGGCGGGACAGACGGTGACCAACTGGCGTGCACCCAACGACCAGACCTATGACGTCAATGTGCGTCTGGCGCCTGCTGCCCGTGACAACCCGCAAGATCTGAACCTGCTGCCGTTTACCGTGGGCGTCAACACCGATGGCAGCCCGCGCATCGTGCGGCTCAATCAGGTGGCGCGGGTGGTCGAGGGCACCGGGCCGAATCAGATCAACCGGCGTGACCTGATGCGCGAAGTCGCCATTACCGCCAACGTGTCCAACCGCTCCGCCGGAGAGGTGTCGGCCGACATCAAGGCGGCCATGGACTCCATCGCCATGCCGCCTGGTTACAGCTACAAGTTCGGCGGCTCCACCAAGGACATGGGTGAAGCCTTTGGCTATGCCATCTCGGCCCTGATCATGGCCGTGGTATTCATCTACATGATTCTGGCCAGCCAGTTCAAGAGCTTCCTGCAGCCGCTGGCTTTAATGACCGCGCTGCCGCTGACGCTGATTGGCGTGGTGCTGGCACTGATGATGTTCAACTCGACGCTCTCCATGTTTTCCATCATCGGTGTGGTGATGTTGATGGGGCTGGTGACCAAGAACGCGATCCTGCTGGTCGACTTTGCCATCCGCGCCCGCAGCGATGGAATGTCCCGCAACGAAGCCCTTCTGATGGCCGCCAAGGTACGCCTGCGCCCGATTCTGATGACCACGCTGGCCATGATCTTTGGCATGGTGCCGCTGGCCTTTGCCCTGACCGAAGGCTCCGAGATGCGCGCGCCCATGGGGCAGGCGGTGATTGGCGGCGTCATCACCTCGTCGTTGCTGACATTGGTCGTTGTACCGGTGGTCTACTGCTATATGGATGACCTCGCGCAAACCCTGCGCAAACATTGGGGCCGGGTCAATGTCCCCAGCAAGTAAAATTTACTACAATCGGTTAACATACCCCATGGAGTATTCAAAATGAACGTCAATATTGCCCGCAGCCACATGATTGAGCAGCAGCTTCGCCCCTGGCAGGTGTCCGATGCCCGGGTGCTGGCACTTTTCGCGTCCGTAAAGCGCGAAGACTTTGTGCCTCTGGCGCACAAAAGTCTGGCATTTGCTGAGCTGGAAATCCCGCTGCCTGGCGGGCAATGCATGCTCACACCCTGCATCGAAGCAAGGTTGCTGCAGGACCTGGCGGTTCAGCCCAATGAGACTGTGCTCGAGATTGGTGCCGGTTCCGGGTTTATGGCCGCGCTGCTGGCCAATAGCGCCCAGCGCGTGATTTCACTGGAAATCAACCCGGAGTTGGCAACCCTTGCCCGCAACAATTTGCGCCAGGCCGGTATTCAAAATGCGGAAGTGCATCAAGCCGATGGTGCCGGCGTCGGCGCGGCCGAAGGCACTTATGACGCCATTTTGCTTAGCGGCTCGGTGGCACAAATTCCGCAAACCCTGTTGCAAATACTCAAGTTGGGCGGGCGCCTGTCTGCCATCGTAGGCGATGACCCTGTGATGCGTGCGACTACTGTGACCCGCACCAGCGCCACCGAGTTCAAGACAGTACAAACCTGGGATGCTGTCGCGCCCCGTTTGATGAATTTCCCCGAGCCCGAGCGGTTCGAGTTCTGATTTTTTTTGAGGCCCTGCACACATGGTTCAACAAGTTCGCCCCGCACAACTTGCACAGTGGCTGGAGTCGGTTCACCCACATGGTGAACCGGTGGTGCTCGACGTTCGCGAACCACATGAACTGCAGCTTGCCAGCGTGAAGGCCAATGGCTTCTCCCTGCAGACTATTCCGATGGGTGTGCTGCCGGTACGCATATCGGAGTTGTCTTCCTCCCAGCCAGTGGCATGCCTATGCCACCATGGTGGCCGGAGCATGCAAGTGGCGCACTACTTGAAAAGTCGCGGATTCGAGCATGTGGCCAACATCGCCGGAGGCATTAATGCCTGGTCCGCAGAGCTCGACCCAACCATCGCCAGATACTGATTTGTCCGACGCCGCACGATCACCCTGCGCCCTTCCCTTTACAAGCCTGAGAACTTCCATGACCCGCTACGCTGCTCCCTCCATCAAGACCCGCCTTGTCCCGCTGTTGCTGGCGATGGGGGCAAGCATGGCAATGTCCGTCCACGCGCAGAGCCTTACCGATCTCTACACGGCCGCTCGCGGCTATGACGCGACCTTTCGGGCGGCAAAGATGCAGTTTGATGCCACCATGGCCAAAGCTGATCAGGCACAGGCTGCGGTGCTCCCGACCGTGGGTTTCAACACAACCGTAAGCCGAACCAGCCAGGAAGTGCAACCCCTGCCGGAGCGCGCATACGGTACCCAATCCGGCACTATCAATGCTTCGCAGCCGCTCTACCGTCCGGCCAACTGGGCGGGGTACGAACAGGGGAAAAAGCAGGTGGATCTGGCGCAAGCACAGTTATTGCAGGCCGAGCAGGATCTGATTGTTCGGGTGAGCCAGGCCTACTTTGATGTGTTGGCCTCTGCGGACAGCCTGACGTTCGTCAAGAGCCAGAAGACCGCTGTGGCGGAGCAACTCGCGTCTGCCAAACGCAACTTTGAAGTCGGCACCTCCACCATCACCGACTCACGCGAAGCGCAAGCCAAGTTTGACCTGGTGGTGGCGCAGGAACTGGCCGCAGAAAACGATCTGCGGGTGAAATCCATTGCGTTGAACCAACTGGTTGGACAACAAAACGCCAACCCCAAACCGCTGTTGGCGCCGGTTGTTCTGCAGGCCGTCGAGCCAGCGGATGCCGAGCAGTGGGTGGTGCAGAGCCAGGACAACCATCCGGGTATCAAACAGCTTGGCGTGGCACTGGATGTCGCCACGCTTGAAACCACCAAGGCCCGGGCCGGCCATATGCCGACGCTGGATCTGACGGGCAGCTACACGGCCGTCAACAACAATGGCTCCTCCACTGGTGCAGCCGACAGCCGTGTCAATGTGGCGACGCTGGGATTGAGTCTGAACGTGCCCCTGTTTGCCGGCTTTGCGATACAGAACCGCATCAAGGAAACGCTGGCGCTGGAAGAAAAGGCCCGCGCTGACCTCGAGGCCAGCAAACGCACCGTGGCACAAGGAACCCGCACCGCATTCTTTGGCGTGCAGTCAGGGCAGGCACAGGTGAAAGCGCTCGAAGCGGCAGAAGCGTCCACCCAGAGCGCACTGGACGCCAACAAACTGGGCTACCAGGTGGGCGTGCGCATCAATATTGACGTGCTCAACTCCCAGAGCCAGTTGTATGACACCAAAGCCAAACTGGCCAAGGCGCGCTACGACGTGCTGGTGGGGGGCCTGAAGTTGCGCCAGGCGGCGGGCACTCTGAAGGCCGACGACCTGCAGCCGATCAACGCCCAATTAGCCAAGTAACAGTTGACGCACTGCCTGCGCGGTGCGTTGTGCAGCCCCCTGGTGCGCCTGGGAGAATGTGCGTGCCGCCTGCCGCGCAGTTTGCAGATGGTCCGCGTCCCCTACCAGAACCAAGGCCATTTCCACCGCCTGCGTCATATCCGAGGCGCGCTGTGCTGCCCCCGCATCCACCGCCAGTGACGCCGCCAAAGCAAAGTTGAAAGTGTGCGGCCCCAGTACCACCGGGCAATCGCATGCCGTGGCCTCAATCAGGTTGTGGCCACCGAGCTGCGCGAAACTGCCACCGAGCATTGCCACATCGGACATGGTGTAGTAGGCGGCCATCTCGCCCAGGGAATCGCCCAGCAGGATGTCGGCGCTTGCGGGTCCAACCGACCACTCGCTGCGACGCGACACCGAAAAACCCGCCGAGCGGCACTTCTGCGCGACCTCGTCAAAGCGCTGCGGGTGCCTGGGCACCAGCATCCACTGCACCGCATTCGCTATATTTTTCGTAGCTACTTGCGCACTATCTACGGGCGCAGGAGCCCTATTTCCTCGCAATATTTGCAGCAGCATGTCCTCCTCGCCTTCGCGCGAGTTAGCCAAAACAATGGTTGGCCGGCCCAACGCGGCGCGCCACGCCCGACCGGTCGCCACCAGCTGTTCCGGGGGTGCAGCGTCAAACTTCAGATTGCCCAGAGTGCCTTGCACTGGCGCGCCGATCAGCGTGAGCCGCTGCGCATCAGCGCCCGACTGCGCCCATACCGCGGTGAGACCGTCATAGGCTGGCCGGGCCAGCCACGTGAGTCGCTGCGCCTGGTGCAGGGATTTTTCGCTCAGCCGCGCATTGACCAGGCACAGAGGCACCTTGTTGCGCTGGCAACCGGCGACAAGATTGGGCCATATTTCGGTCTCCATCAACAAGCCGACTGCCGGGCGGAAATGGGTCAAAAACCGCCCCACCGCTTCGGGCGTATCCCAAGGCTGCCATACCTGAACATCGCCCGCCTGCAGCAGCGCCCTGCCGTGTTCGCGCCCAGTGGCGGTGCCATGGGTCAAGACCAGCTGCATCCCCGGTAGCGCAAGGCGCAGCTGCACCACCAGGGCCGCGGCGGCGCGCGTTTCGCCCAACGAAACCGCGTGCAACCACACCCGCATCGGTGTGCCATCTTTCTCGTCCCGCAGGACGGCCGCGTGTGAATAGTGGCCAAAACGTTCCTCGACGGCAACCGCGTAACCCGGCTCGGCCCGCGCACGGCGACGCAGCTTCCAGCGCAACGCCGGTTGCAGCAACCGCATAAGCACCGAGTACAGCGCCAACATCATTGGCACAGTACCGGTGTATCCAGTCGCTCCCAGGCCTGCCAGACGGTCTGCGCATCCGGGTGCGGACTGCCCGTGACGCTGCACTGGTGCGTGAACGTGGTCTGCGCATTGTCCGGGCCGGTGCGCCAGGCGGTGTCAAAGTTGTAAATCTGTACATGGGGCAGCCCCAGGGCCACGGCGATGTGGCTCAGTCCGCTGTCCACACCCACCACACCCGCACAGCGGGCCATGGTGTCGGTGAGCGCGTCCAGCCCCATGGAGGGCCAAACCCAGGCTTCCTGCAACTTGTCCGCAATGGCGACGCTGTTTGCCTTTTCGGTTGGCGAGCCATGTGCCAATGCCACCGAAAACCCAGCCAGATTCAGACACTTGCCTATGACCACCCAATTCTCCAGGGGCCACTGCTTGTCGGCGCGCGAGGTGCCATGCACCAGGGCCACATAAGGCTTGCGCGGTGCAAATGGATTGACCGGAACGCCAATGGGTGGTTTAGGCGAGACAGCCAGCGCGCCCGGCTGCAGTCCGTACTGCAGCGCCTGCGGCACGGCATAGCCCAGCGCTTGCGCGCATAGCAATCGTGCGCGCGCCACTGCGTGGACGTGCGGTTCAAGTGCAATGGCCACGTCGGCCACCCAGCGCGTGGGTGCCTCAAAAGCGGAACCATCGGTCTGGTTGGCCATCGCAAAACGACGGCCCTGCGGCGTGGTACGCGCCAGTTTTGACACCAGTGCAGACTTGGCGAGTCCCTGCAGATCGATGATGGCGTCGTACGCCTCTGCCCGCAGTTCCGATTTAAAAACAGCCCACTCTGCACGTGTCTGCGATTGCCACATGTTCTTGCGCCAGCGTCGCAAGTCGCAAGGAATCACCTTCCCTACGCCCACACACCGAGCCACCAGCGGCGCAAAAGAACGCTCCACCACCCAGTCCACCTCCACGCCAGGCATGGCAGAACGCAGGTCCTGCACGGCCGGCATGGCATGCACCACGTCGCCCAAAGACGACAGCTTGACGACCAGAACTCTCACACCCGCCCCTCGAACTCTGCGCGGCTTGGGTGGGGTACATCATGCAGGGCGGCGTGTTTCGGACGATCGGTACAGCCGGGGTGGCGCAGTGCAATCACAAAGGGGAACATGGGAGAAACGACAGAATCTTGCAGTGGTAGTTGGCACGCATTGTAGGCGGGCAAATCGGAAACATCAGGTCCGAAAATGGCTACTTTGCGGCTGGAACCTGCGTAACATCCGCACCATGCCCAACGCCCCTGCTTCAACGCCCGCCGAAGACGATGCCCGCTACCTGGCGCTCAAGGCGCGGGACGCACGCTTTGATGGCTGCTTCTTCACGGCAGTGACCTCCACCGGCATTTACTGCCGCCCGGTCTGCCGGGTTCGTGTTCCCAAGCGCGAAAACTGCCGTTTTTATGTGCTGGCCGCGCAGGCCGAAGCCGCCGGTTTTCGGCCCTGCCTGCGTTGCCGACCCGAGCTGGCTCCCTCGTCCCCTCACAGCGCGAGGCCCATGTCGGGAGCAATCGCACCGTGGTCGATGCAGGATGCGGCCAGCATCCTGGCGCAGCAGGCTGCACACATGCTCGATGCCCCGCAATCTGGCGGCGACACTGCCCCGTCGATTGGTCGTGTTGCGACACGTTTGGGTATCAGCGAACGCCACCTGCGGCGTATTTTTGAGGCCCAGTGGGGCGTGTCACCGCTGCAGTACTGGCAAACCCGCCGCTTGTTGACCGCCAAACAGTTGCTGACCGACACCGCGCTTGCAGTGGCGCAGGTTGCGTTGCTCGCTGGCTTCACCAGCGTGCGTCGCTTTAACGATGCTTTTGTGGGGCAGTACCAGTTGCAGCCCCGCCGGCTGCGCAAAAAAGAGTCCGTCACCGATGGGGCACAAGGTGCGCCCGGCATCCGTCTCAAAGCGGCTTATCGACCGCCCTACGACGTGCAGTCCACGCTGGATTTTTTTGCAAGACGGCAAATCGCCGGCATCGAGACGGTAGACCGCGCACAGCGGAGCTTGGCACGGACGCTCTCGTTGCACGACGGGCGCTGCGAAGTGAGCGGCTGGAGCCGTGCGCGCTTTGATCCGTCGAGGTATGTTGTGGAGCTTGATTTCAGCGAATCTCTGGCCAGCGCTTTGCCGGAAGCCTTTGCCCGCATGCGCGCCTTGCTCGACCTGGATGCCGACCCTGAAGCCATCAACGCCAGCATCGGTGCGGACTTTCCCGGCGCCCATGGATTGCGCGTGCCTGGCACGCTGGATGGGTTTGAGCTGGGCGTGCGGGCGATTCTGGGCCAGCAAGTCACGGTGGCGGCAGCGCGGACCCTCGGCAACCGCTTGGTGGAACGCTTCGGCGCGGTGACTCAGACTCCGTTTGACGGCGTGAACCGACTATTTCCCACACCTCATACCCTGGCCGCTGCTAGCGCAGAATCATGGGGCGAACTGGGCATTGTTCGCCAGCGTCAGCGCGCCATTCAGGCATTGGCGCGCGCGGTGGACAGGGATGGCCTTGCATTGCGACCTGGTGTCGACATTGCCAGCACGCTGGAGACATTGCAGGCCCTGCCTGGTGTGGGTCCGTGGACGGCGCAATACATTGCGATGCGGGCATTGCGCTGGCCTGATGCGTTTCCCAGTGGCGATGTGGCGCTGCACAAGGCCCTGGGCGTACAGCACGCGAAAAACCCTTCTCAAATGGCGGAACTGGCCTCGGAGCGCTGGCGGCCGTGGCGCAGTTACGCCGTGCTTCGCGCCTGGAATTCGCTATCAGTTTAGTAGCTGCTCACGCACATACAATAAGGCCTAGAGCCTTTTTTCATATGAAATTTTTGCCTTCTCCCGTTCGTACCACGGTGCCCAGCCCGCTGGGACCACTCACGCTGGCTGCCAACAACCTGGCCCTGGTGGGTGTCTGGTTTGATGATCAACAACACTTGCCCGAGTGGGCCGACTGGGGCGTGGACGACCTGCACCCGGTGCTGCGACAAGCCGTACAGGAACTGCAACAGTACTTTGCCGGCCAGCGGCTCCATTTCGATGTACCACTGGACCTGAGCCACGGCACCGATTTTCAGCAACGGGTATGGCACAGCCTGCTCGACGTCGGCGTAGGCACCACCAGCACTTATGGCGCAATCAGTCAGGCCCTTGGCAAGCCAAGTGCCGTGCGCGCCGTCGGTGGCGCTGTCGGGCGCAACCCGATTGGCATCATCGTTCCCTGCCACCGGGTGATAGGCGCCAATGGCGCGCTGACCGGCTATGCCGGTGGCCTGGAGCGCAAAGTGGCGCTGCTGCGACTTGAGGGCGTGTTGTTGTGACCGCAAAACCTGCGGCGAAAACCTGGATTCTCGAATTCTTGCTGCTGGCGGCCGTCTGGGGTGCTTCATTTCTGTTCATGCGCATTGGCGCCCGGGAATTCGGGGCCTTTGCCACCGCCGGTCTGCGTGTCGGTGTTGCCGCTGCGTTTCTGCTGCCTCTGTTGTTGCTACGCGGCGAAGGTGGGGCCTTGCGCCAGCACTGGAAACCAGCCTTCACCGTCGGCATTCTGAATTCGGCCATTCCGTTTGCGTGCTTTAGCTTCGCCCTGCTGTCCATCAGCACCGGTCTGTCGTCCATCCTCAACGCGACGGCACCACTGTTCGGCGCGGTGATCGCCTGGGTTTGGCTCAAAGACCGACCCACCGGGTCGCGTACCGTGGGGCTATTGATCGGATTTCTGGGGGTTGCGCTACTGGCCTGGGATAGCGCCAGTTTCAAGCCCGATGCCAGTGGCACCGCCAGCGGCTGGGCCGTGCTGGCCTGCCTGGGTGCCTGCGTCGGTTATGGCGTGGCCGCGAGCTTTACCAAGCGCTACCTGGGCGGCCTGCCATCCTTGGTCACCGCTACCGGCAGCCAGTTGGGCGCAGGACTCTTCCTGGCACCGCTGGCATGGTTCTACTGGCCAGCGCACAGCGTGTCACCCGGCGCGTGGGCGGCCGTGGTCGCACTGGGCATCTTTTGCACCGCTTTGGCCTACGTTCTGTACTTCAGGATGATCGAACGGGTGGGTCCCGCGCGTGCGCTTACGGTCAGCTTCGCCATTCCGGTATTTGCCGTGCTGTACGGGGTGGTGCTGCTCGATGAAGCGGTAACGCTGTGGATGCTGGGCTGCGCGGTGGTGATCATCGTTGGCACCTCGTTGTCCACCGGGCTGGTGCGGTTTTCCCGGCAGGGGCGCAACAGGTAAGGAATGCCTTCGCCTATTACTGCCGTATCACATCCGCACCAACTGGCGGTTTGAACTGGAAGGTGGCTGCGTCAAGCACCACTTGCGGCTGGAAGTTGGTGAACTTCAGCACCGATTGCTGGCCAAAGCTGTCCAGAATCTCCAGCGCAGTGAGCTCGCCCTTGATAAAGCCCACACGAATGCTTTGCAGAGAACTGTCTTTGGACTTCGGTTTGGCCAGAACCCAGTCGACTCCATCTCGCGCTGCGGCATCACTCAGCGTGAAGTCCGCCTCCAGTGCCTGCAGGCTGGCCGCCGAGGCGATCAACGCCGCGGGCGTGGAGCCCAGCACCTCCACCTGCTTGCGTGCCGTCACCTGGTTGAGGTCCACATCGTAGAGCCACAGGGTCTGGCCGTCAGCCACAATGGTCTGCTCAAACGGCTTTTTGTATACAAACCGGAAACGCCCCGGGCGAGAAAAATCAAAGGTGCCGCTGGAAGTCTTGACACGCGGCGGTTGCCCGTCTTTGGCTGGCGCAGTTACCACCTGGGTGAATTCACTGTGCCCGGTCTTCACGGTCTTGATGAACTTTTCCAGGTCAATTAGGGCTGCAGCGCCCGCAGAGCTTGCGCAAGCAGCTATCAAAGCAGTAGCAAGTAGCCATCGTTGCATGGAGCAGACTTTCATTCGGCGCGGGCTGGCACCAGTATTTCGCGTTGGCCGCTGCCACTCATGGAACTCACCAGCCCGGCCTTTTCCATGTCTTCCACCAACCGGGCAGCACGGTTGTAGCCGATCTTCAAGTGGCGTTGCACCAGTGAAATGCTGGCCTTGCGGTTTTTCAGCACCACCTCCACCGCCTGGTCGTACATCGGGTCTTTCTCGCCGCCGTTGGAGCCATCCAATGCCAGGTCGCCATCGCCATCGGTGGTGCCGCCTTCGAGCACGCCCTCGATGTAATCGGGCTCGCCCTGGCTCTTGAGGTACTCCACCACCCGGTGCACTTCGTCATCGCTCACAAAGGCGCCGTGCACCCGAATCGGCAAGCCGGTACCACTGGGCATATAGAGCATGTCGCCCATGCCCAACAGCGCTTCGGCACCCATCTGGTCGAGGATGGTACGGCTGTCGATCTTGCTTGACACTTGAAAGGCAATGCGGGTCGGAATATTGGCCTTGATCAGCCCGGTGATCACATCCACGCTGGGCCGTTGCGTTGCCAAAATCAGGTGAATCCCGGCGGCGCGGGCTTTCTGTGCCAGGCGGGCAATCAGTTCTTCGATCTTCTTGCCAATCACCATCATCAGGTCGGCTAACTCATCGATCACCACCACGATGTGCGGCAGCCGGTCGAGCGGCTCGGGCGACTCGGGCGTCAGGCTGAACGGGTTGTAGATGAACTCCTCGCGCGCCTTGGCTTCGTCGATTTTGGCGTTGTAACCGGCCAGATTGCGCACGCCCAATTTGCTGAGCAACTTGTAGCGCCGCTCCATCTCGGCCACGCACCAGGTCAGTCCGTAAGCAGCCTGTTTCATGTCGGTCACCACCGGTGCAATCAAATGCGGAATGCCTTCGTAGAACGACATTTCCAGCATCTTGGGGTCGATCATCAACAGGCGCACATCGCGCGCTTCGGCCTTGTACAACAGGCTCAGAATCATGGCGTTGATACCCACCGACTTGCCCGACCCCGTGGTTCCGGCCACCAGTACGTGCGGCATCTTGGCAAGGTCGGCGACGACGGGGTTGCCCACAATGTCCTTGCCCAGACCGACCGTCAATAGCGACTTGGCATCGTTGTAGATTTTCGAACCCAGAATCTCGGATAAGCGAATCGACTGACGTTTGGCGTTGGGAAGTTCCAGCGCCATGATGTTCTTGCCAGGAATCGTCTCCACCACCCGGATCGACACCAGGCTTAGCGAGCGTGCCAGGTCTTTGGCCAACCCGACAATCTGGGAGCCCTTGACGCCGGTGGCCGGCTCGATCTCGTAGCGCGTAATCACCGGCCCGGGCTGGGCCAGCACCACACGCACCTCAACGCCAAAATCCTTCAGACGCCGCTCAATCATGCGGCTGGTCATCTCCAGCGTTTCGGCAGCCACCGTCTCCTGGCGCGCCAACGCGCCGTCGAGCAGATCCACTTGCGGCAGTTTGGTGTCAGGCATCTCCGAGAACAGTGGCTTCTGCCGTTCCTTGGCCACGCGTTCGCTGGGCGGCAGGTCCAAGATGACCGGTTCGATCAGCACAGGCACCGGGCGGGGTGCCTCGACCTCCTCGCGCCCCTCAAAAACCACTTCCTCGCGCTCACGCACGGCACGCTGGCCGAGTTCGCGGTCCTGTGCCACTTCCATCTTTTCCCGCCGCGACTGCACCAGCCCATCCAGCCAGGCGCCGAGACGCTCGGCGGTCTGCATCCAGGAAAAGTCAAACACCAGTGCAGACCCGACCACACACATCACGATGGAAACCAGTCCAGCACCCCCAAAACCCAGCCATTGCTGACTGAGCGGGCCAACAAGGTAGCCCAGGGCGCCACCACTGGTGCCAGGCAAATGCGACTCCAGACTGTACAACCGCGCCCACTCGAGTGACGTGCTGGCGAGCAAGAGCAGCACCAGCCCGGCCCAAAAGCCCAGACGGCGCTGCAATACGCGTTGGCGCTGTTCGCCGCGCAGGCGGCTAGCCAGCAGTGTCAACCACTGCCGCACACTCGCCGCCACGCACCACCATACCGAATAACCCATGACGAAGTAGCTCACATCAGCCACCCAGGCACCCAATCGCCCCGCCCGATTCACCACTGCGCCACCCACACCAGATGTTGACCACGCAGCGTCGTGGGGTGAATAGGTCAATAGCGCGATTAGCCACAGCACCACTGCGATAAAGCCACACAACAACGCAATCTCACTGGCAAAGCGTGCAAACACAGATGGTGGCGCACCACCGGGCCGCGACACCGAAGCGCCGGATTGGAGGGTACGGAGTGAATAGGTCATACCAATTGACGCCTTAGCGCGGAACCATGCGCCGCTCGTAGACCCGGACCACGCCCTCAGCATCGGCCTCAATGAATCCCTGCTCTTCAAAGTCCTTCATGACCCGACTGACCATTTCCCGTGACGCACCCACCATCTTGGCAATGTCCTGGCGCGAAATCTTCTCCCGCATGAAGCGCTCACCGTCATCTCCCAACTCGGTGGCATCCAGCAGGGCTGTGGCAACCCGTTCGTACACCCCGGTCAGCGCCAACGACCCGATCTTGTGGTCGGCATTGCGCAAGCGTTTGACCAAACCCCGCATCACGCCGTGGGCCATGGCGGTGTTTTCCATCAAGCAGCGGGAAAAGTCATCCCCCGCCAGCACCAGCACGTCGGTCTGCACCTCGGCGCTCACCGTTGCGGAATGCGCTTCCTTGTCAATCAAACTCATTTCTCCGAGATAGTCGCCCACCTGCAAAGTGGCAAGTATCACCTCACGCCCACGTTTATCGGTCATCACAACCCGGGCGCGCCCGGCCAGAATGATGTAGAGCGCATTGGAGGTCTTGCCTTGTTCGACGATGGCTTCACCCCGTTTGAAGCGCTCCTTCACCACGGCGTCCGACAGCGATGCCGCTTGCGCATCCGTCAGCAACGCAAACAGCGGTACTCGGCGGATCAAATCAAGATTACTCAGCATGGACATGTGACAGACTTCCCGCAAGCGATCTGGGTGCTTCTTACAATGGTGTTTTCTGTGAAATACGCGGCATTGCCCCCAACTGTACACGGGCCAGCGCCCACCTTACCCTCAAAGGTCTTCCATGCCAGACACCAAACACGCCAAAGTTCTCATTATTGGATCCGGCCCCGCCGGGTACACCGCTGCCGTATATGCGGCGCGCGCCAACCTCAACCCGGTACTGATCACTGGTATTGCCCAAGGAGGCCAGTTGATGACCACAACCGAGGTCGACAACTGGCCGGCCGATGTGCACGGCGTGCAAGGCCCCCATCTGATGCAGCGCTTTTTGGAACACGCCGAACGATTCAAGACCGAGATCGTGTTTGACCACGTCAACGCCGTAGACCTGGCCAAACGCCCGTTTACCCTCAAGGGCGACAGTGGTACCTACACGTGTGACGCACTCATCATCGCCACCGGCGCATCGGCAAAGTACCTCGGCCTGCCCAGCGAGACCGCGTTCATGGGGCGCGGTGTATCCGGTTGCGCAACCTGCGACGGTTTTTTCTACCGTGACCAGAACGTCTGCGTAGTGGGTGGCGGCAATACCGCGGTGGAGGAGGCACTCTACCTGTCCAACATCGCGAGCAAAGTCGTCCTGGTGCACCGGCGCGACAAGTTCAAAGCGGAGCCGATTCTGATCGACAAGCTGATGGACAAAGTGAAGACCGGGAAAATCGAGCTCAAGACGTTTCGCACCCTGGACGAAGTGCTCGGTGATGCGTCGGGTGTGACGGGCATACGGGTCAAGAGCACAGTCGATGGCAGCACGGAAGACATTGCCCTGCAGGGCTGCTTCATCGCCATTGGCCACGCACCCAATACCGACCTGTTTCAGGGGCAATTGCAACTCGAAGGCGGCTATATCGTCACCCAGAGTGGCCTCAAAGGCTTTGCCACACAGACCAGCATACCGGGCGTGTTTGCGGCGGGCGACGTGCAGGACCACGTGTACCGCCAGGCTATCACCAGCGCCGGCACCGGTTGCATGGCAGCGCTAGACGCCCAGCGTTTTCTGGAACAGGAATAAATGGAACCCCCGCGCTCCGCCGCCAAGCGGGTCGCTGCCCCCCGAGGGGGCTAACTCCGCTTGGGGCTGCCCGGCGCGGAGTTGGGCTATAATTTCAGGCTTTGCTGAAGTCGCCCTCGCTGGTTGATTGACTGCAACAGGGTTACCGCCACCCTTTTTTCCTGGCGAGGTGAGGCTAGAGCGAGACCGAAACGACTCTCTGGGTTGAAAAGGTCGCCAGTGATAGCTGTTTTATATCGGAGTGACCTCAATGGCACGCGTATGTGAAGTAACGGGCAAAGGCCCCATGGTCGGGAACAATGTTTCCCACGCCAACAACAAAACCAAGCGCCGGTTCCTGCCGAACCTGCAATACCGCCGTT
>JAIFLV010000063.1 GCA_020048895.1 Rhodoferax sp.
TGAACGTTCCCCACGACAAGGTGAATGTCAACGGCGGCGCCTGCGCCCTGGGCCACCCCATCGGTGCCTCCGGCGCCCGCATCATGGTCACGCTGATGTATGCCTTGCAGGCGCGCGGCCTCAAAAAGGGTTTGGCGACGCTGTGTATTGGCGGCGGCGAAGCGACTGCCGTGGCATTGGAAATGCTATAAGGTTTATAGCTGGTTACGCAATGAATACGGGCGTTGGCAAGGCTTTTCTCATCGCTACAACTGAGCCTGCCGGGATGGCGTATTCCGGGGTGCCTCATGGTGCCAAACGCGCACAAATCGGCCCCCCGGAACATGCCACCCCGGCGAGTTGGGGGCGACGGTTGTGCTGAGATCGCAGAAATACAGATCGGCCAGCGCGAGTGGGGTGTGGCGTTTGGCCGATTTGTGCGCATTTGGCACCATGAGGCCGGGCGCCATACCCCACTCGCGCGTGCGAAAACCAACCCAATAACAAGGAACGGAAACTCAAAATGATCCTCACCCAAGACCAGGAAATGGTTCGCGACGCGGTGCGCGACTTTGCGCAAAAAGAACTGTGGCCCAACGCCGCCAAGTGGGACAAAGAACACCACTTTCCCAAGGACGTGCACCAGGGACTTGCAGCACTCGGTGCGTATGGCATTTGCGTGCCCGAAGAGCAGGGTGGCGCAGGACTGGACTACCTGACGCTCGCCCTCGTACTGGAAGAAATTGCTGCGGGCGACGGCGGCACCAGCACCGTGATCAGCGTCACCAACTGCCCGGTGAACGCCATCCTGATGAAGTTTGGCAATGCAGCGCAACAGAAACAGTGGCTCGAACCGCTGGCGCAGGGACAGATGCTGGGGGCGTTCTGTCTGACCGAGCCGCACGTCGGATCAGACGCATCCTCGCTCAAGACCACCGCTGTGAAGGACGGCGACAGCTACGTCATCAACGGCGTCAAGCAGTTCATCACCAGTGGCAAGCACGGCGATGTGGCGATTGTGATTGCGGTCACCGACAAGGGCGCGGGCAAGAAAGGCATGAGCGCATTCCTGGTGCCGACCAACGCACCGGGTTACGTCGTGGCGCGGCTGGAAGACAAGTTGGGGCAGCACTCGAGTGACACGGCACAGATCAACTTTGACAACTGCCGCATTCCGGCCGAGAACCTGATTGGCCGCGAGGGTGAAGGCTACGGCATTGCGCTAGGCGGCCTGGAAGGTGGGCGCATCGGCATTGCTGCGCAAAGTGTGGGCATGGCGCGCAGTGCGCTGGACTTTGCCATTGGATACGCCAAGGACCGGCAAAGCTTCGGGCAGCCCATTTTCAACCACCAGGCGGTGGGCTTCCGGCTTGCGGAGTGCGCAACGAATCTGGAAGCGGCACGGCAACTCATCTGGCATGCCGCCAGCCTGCGCGATGCCGGTCGCCCGTGCCTGAAGGAAGCGGCCATGGCCAAACTATTTGCCAGTGAGATGGCCGAAAAGGTCTGCAGTGTCGCCATTCAGACCTTGGGTGGCTATGGCTACGTGAGTGATTTTCCGGTGGAGCGGATCTACCGCGATGTGCGGGTGTGCCAGATTTACGAAGGCACGTCAGACGTGCAAAAAATCATCATTCAGCGCGCTTTGGGGTGAAGGTCAGCGGTACACCACCACCGGAATCTTGGTGTGCGTCAGCACCTTGGTGGTTTCGCTGCCCATGAGGACCGCACGCATCCCGCGCCTGCCGTGCGAGGCGAGAAAGATCACATCACAACCCTGTGTTTCGGCCGTCTTCACGATCTCTTCGTAGGGGTGGTCGCTGCTGGCATGCAGCAATTGCAGTGGCACGCCAGCCTGCGCTGCGGCGGCCTTCAGGGCGCTGAGGTGCCGCTCGGCGACCAACTTGATGTCGGCGTCGTACTGCTCCTGGGTGTCGCCGCTTGGCATGGCATCCACAGCAACAAAGTGAAAAGGCTGGGTCACCGTCAACCCGGTGATTCTGGCGCCGATTTCCTTGGCGAACCGTACACCGTTGACCACGGCGATGTTGGACAAGTCAGAACCGTCGGTGGGGATCAGGATATGTTTGAACATTGCAAATTCCTCTTGAGAAACTACCCGCTACTCTCCCAAGAGTATCAGCGGTGTGGGCCTGGTTTTCAAACTTGCCTGCGTTCCGTTTGCGCCAGCGCAAGCCTGTGGTAAAAATCGGCATGTCGACCGCACCGATTGAGACCACTAGCACCAGCCAGTTTCGCGAGGCGGGCCTGCCACATTCCATTCAGGTGTTCCAGCGCGGCTGGTTGTCCAGCAACAACGTTCTGATTCAGGGTGCAGAGCATCGTGCCTTGATTGACAGTGGCTATTGCACGCACGCAGCCCAGACGCTGGCACTGGTATCCCATGCATTGCAGGGGCGGCCGCTCGATATGCTGGTCAACACCCATTTGCATAGCGACCACTGCGGTGGCAACGCGGAGTTGCAGGCTGCCTATCCGTCACTGAAGACCTTTATTCCACCCGGCCATGCCCGTTTTGTTCAGGACTGGGACCCCTACGCTCTCACCTATGTGCCTTCCGGCCAAAGTTGTCCCCAATTCCGCTTTGACGCCACATTGCAGCCCGGCACTGAAATTCAACTTGGAGACGCACGGTGGCAAATTCATGCAGCGCCGGGTCACGATACCCACTCGGTGATTTTGTTTGAGCCGGTTGATCGCGTACTGGTGTCGGCCGATGCCTTGTGGGAGCGTGGTTTTGGTGTGGTCTTCCCCGAACTCGACGGCGAAGGTGCTTTCGATGAAGTAGCCAGCACACTCGACATCATTGAGTCCCTGCAGCCTGCCATGGTCATCCCCGGTCACGGAGCGCCTTTTCGGGATGTGGACACTGCCCTGACAGTAGCGCGCCAGCGGCTGGACGGTTTTGTGCGCAACCCGGCCAAACACATGCAGTACGCGGCCAAGGTGCTGCTCAAATTCAAGCTGCTCGAAGTGCAGCAGTTGGAGATGCAGGCGCTTATTGGCTGGGCTGAGAGCACGCCGTATTTCGCCTCCACCTTTGCCCGGCATTTCGCCGGGGTCGAACTGTCGCAGGCGGTCGAAAATCTGGTCAAGGAACTTGTGCGCTCGGGCGCAGCCACGATGCAGGGCACCCAAATTCACAATGTCTGACGGCGGTTTCGCAGTGCTTTGACGCCACCATTGGAAATGTCATAACATACAAGCATTCGCTGAAATGGAGCCAGTCATGACCGTTCACACTTACTCAAGCCGCGAATTCACACGTGATGTGGGCGCGGCCAAGCGCGCTGCGGGCCAGGGCCCGGTTTTCATCACCGACCGTGGGCGGCCCGCTTTCGCACTCCTGAAAATCGAGGACTACTACCAATTGGCGGGGCACCATGAGGTGAGTCTGCTCGAGGTGATGGATGCCATTCCGGGAGGTGCCAACATCGACTTCGAGCCGCAGCGGCTGCAGATCGAAGTCAAGACGGTCGATTTCGCTTAGACGGCGCAGGTATGTACATCCTTGACACCAATGTGATCTCCGAATTGCGCCAGGGCAAACCCAACCAGTCACCTGCAGTCAGGCAGTGGGCAATGGGGTTGCCGGTCAGCCAGTTGTTTTTGTCGGCTATCACCGTGCTGGAGTTGGAAAAAGGTGTGCTGGCGCTGGAGCGGCGCAGTCCCCCACAGGGCAGTGCATTGCGAGCCTGGTTGTTGGGGGTTCGCGCCAGTTTTGCCAAGCGCATACTTCCCTTCACTGACAACACCGCGGTTCTTTGCGCAGGGTTGCACGTTCCCAACCCCCGTTCCGAGCGCGACGCGATGATTGCCGCGACCGCTCTTGAACATGGAATGACCGTGGCCACCCGCAATGTGAGCGACTTCACCGCGACCGGCGTAAAGCTCGTCGACCCTTTCAATGTTTAACCCCACAGGAAAAGAAAATGCCCATCACCAAAGGATTTCGCGCCCTCGTTGACGAGGCCATGGCGCAGGTCACCACCTACTCGGTGCAAGAAGTTCGAGCCCGCCTGGAAGACCCCAAAGTGCAAGTGGTGGATATACGCGATGTACGCGAACTGAGCGATGGCACGGTAGTGGGCGCTTACCATGCGCCACGCGGCATGCTCGAGTTCTGGGTCGACCCCGCGTCGCCCTACCACAAGAAGATTTTTGCCGATGAGTCCAAGGAGTTCATCCTGTTCTGTGGCGCGGGCTGGCGCAGCGCGCTGGCCGCCAAGGCGCTGCAGGACATGGGCATGACCAATGTGGCCCACATCGACGGCGGCTGGGCGGCGTGGGTGAAAGAGGGTGCGCCTACGGAGACGCTTGAGCAGCACAAGGCGCGGCGCCCTGCAAAGGCCGGATAGGCCGAAGGAGACATTGCGCCATGGACATGTCCGTCAAACACGACTTTCTTGCTGAAACGCACGAGGTGCAGAACCAGCCACCTCCGTTGCAGGATTACAACCTGTACCAGCAGGATCAGGCCCTGCGTGAAGCTGTTGAGCGCGAAGGCGCCGCCTGGGCCGAAGGCAACTTGCAATCCTTTGGTGCATTGACAGGTTCACGCGAAGTGATTGAGCTGGGCTTTCAGGCCAACGAAAACAAGCCCGTGCTCTACACCCATAACAACTACGGCCACCGCATCGACGAGGTGCGCTTTCATCCGGCCTACCACCGGCTGATGCAAATCTCGCTGGAGAACGGCCTGCATTCATCGCACTGGACGCATCCAGGACCCGGTGCCCAAGTGGCGCGTGCCGCCAGGTTTTACCTGCAAAGTCAGGTGGATGCGGCGCATGGTTGCCCGGTCACGATGACATCCGCGGCCATCCCATCTTTGCTCGAACAACCCGATGTGGCAGCACGCTGGACCGACAAAATCATGGCCTGCGCCTACGACCCGCGCAACGTGCCGGTCGAGCAAAAGCAGGCAGTGACGATTGGTATGGCGATGTCGGAGAAGCAGGGCGGCTCCGATGTGCGGGCCAACACACTGCGCGCCTACCCCCTGGGGGCGGGTGGGCCGGGCCAAGCCTATGAGCTGGTCGGGCACAAATACTTTGTGTCGGCACCGATGTGCGACGCCTTCTTGGTGCTGGCGCAGGCGCCCGGTGGCCTGTCGTGCTTTCTGTTGCCGCGCTGGCGACCGGATGGCAGCAAAAACGCACTGCAGATTCAGCGGCTCAAGAACAAGATGGGCAATGTGGCCAATGCGTCGTGTGAGACCGAACTGCGCGGGGCCTATGCCGAGATGGTGGGCGGCGAGGGTCGTGGTGTTGCCACCATTCTCAAGATGGTCAGCATGACGCGCTTTGACTGCATGATCGGGTCTTCCGGTGGCATGCGTCAGGCGGCTGCCCAGGCGCTGCACCACTGCAGCTACCGCTCTGCCTTTGGCAAGCGCCTGGTGGAGCAACCGCTGATGCAAAACGTGCTGGCCGACCTGGTGATTGAGAACGAGGCAGCGCTGGGGCTGACCATGCGAATCGGGCGCGCCCTGGACAGCAACACTGATGCCGAGAAACTGCTGGTGCGCATGGGCACCGCGGTGGGCAAGTATTGGATTTGCAAACGCACACCAGCCCATGCGGTCGAGGCGATGGAGTGCATTGGCGGCAGCGGTGTGATGGAAGACTGCATCATGCCGCGCCTGTTCCGCGAATCGCCCGTCAACTCCATTTGGGAGGGCAGCGGCAACGTCCAATGCCTGGATATGCTGCGCGCCATGCACCGTAACCCGGGCTCCATGGAAACCTACATGGCCGAGGTAAAGCTAGGGCTGGGCAGCGACCGGAACCTCGACATGTTTGTGCAGCAACTCGATACCGAACTCGCTGACCTGAGCGACATCGAATACCGGGCCCGTGGTGTGGTGGAGAAAATGGCGCTGGCGCTGCAGGGTTCCCTGCTGGTGCGCCAAGGCAATGCGGCCGTGTCCGATGCCTTCTGCGCATCCCGCCTGTCGAGTCACGCCAGTGGGCTGACCTTTGGCAACCTGCCGCGCGGTTTGGATTGTGCCGCCATCATTGCGCGGGCTACGCCGGTGCGCCCGTAGGGGTCCGGGTGGACGAGGGTTTTGCGCAGGTAAAGGAGGAGCCCGCAGGGCGGGGGACACGAAGCATGGCCCTCTGCCATCCGGACCCCTAGCCGAACTGTTTGACAAAGGCAAGTACTTTGGCCGCGTCGTATCCGTCGCCTGCCTCCAGACTACCGGTGTCCTGCGAGTGCAGCAACTTGCCGTCGCTATCCAGTACAAACAGGTGCGGGTAGCCCTTGATCTTGGGTCATTTGGAGAGCACTGCCTCGTTCTTGTTCTCGGGCGACCAGTTCACCTTGACCGTGACATAGCGGCTGTCGAGAACGGCTTTGATTTCGATCTGTGCCGCCAGAAATTTGTCCAGCACGTGGCACCACTTGCACCACTCCCCGCCCACGTCCACCAGCACGCGCTTGCCCTGCGCTTTGGCCATGGCGGTGGCGGTCGCCACGTCTTTGGCGGCATCGCGCTGGGGGTCAAATTTGGTGGGTAAATCCTGCGCTGCTACCGCGAAGCACAGCGAAGTAATCAGAATGGCGAGGAGGGAACGAATCAGGTTTTGCATAGTGGATGCGATTATTCCAGCATCTCAGTCTTTCCGGGACACGCCAGCGACTGCTCCTTTTTCATGATATTTCCGCAACCATTTGAAGAAAAATCTTGATAAATCTTCAATGCGCATAGCCATGACACAACACAGGGCAGATTGCTGGCGCTTCAGGGGCGTTGACGGCGGAAATGCGCAGGCGACTGCCCGGTCCATGTGCGAAAGGCGCGGATAAAGCTCTTTTCATTGCGAAACCCGGACGCGTCCGCAACCTGCTTGATCGGGCGCTCGGTGCGCTGCAACAGGTCGATGGCGCGGTCTTTGCGAACCTCGTCTTTCAGGGCTTGCAGCGTCGTGCCCTCTTCCTTGAGTTGGCGGTGCAGCGTGCGGGGTGACACGTGCAGCAGTGCTGCGAGGGTGTCTGCGTTGTGGGTTTGCCGGGCGTGGTTGGCCAGTGTTTGGCGAGCGCGCTGCATCAGCAGGCGGTCGCGCCGATACTGCAGCACCGTCAGTGGCAGGGCATTTTGCAGCATATGTTGCAAGGCTTTTTCATCGCGACGCAGGGGCAGGTCGAGGTAATGGGCATCAAAGCACAGGGTGGCCGGACCATCGGAAAAACGCACCGGGCCGGAAAAGAGCACTGCATAGGCGTCGCGGTGCAGGGGTGCCTCAAACGGCAGGTGTACCGCCAGCAAGGGAATACGCGAGTCCACCAACCAGCAGGCCACGCCCAGAATGTTGCGCAATACCGAGACCTGGCAGAACTCGCGCACATCTCCCAAATCAACGTGCTCATGCAGCGTGATGCTGGCCACGTCGCCGTCCACCTCCAGGCGCAGCGTGATGTCAGCGCAAATCAGCCCATGGTGGCGGCACCAGCGCGTCAGTGCCACGCGCAGTGTGGGGGCGCTGATGGAGGCGCGCGCCAGCATGCCGTAGCTGCCCCAGGGCAGCCGTCTTCCAAACCACCCCAGGGCTTCATCGTCAAGCTCGCGCATGGCAGCACCTGACAGCCG
This sequence comes from Rhodoferax sp., assembly GCA_020048895.1. GTDB lineage: Bacteria > Pseudomonadota > Gammaproteobacteria > Burkholderiales > Burkholderiaceae_C > Allorhodoferax. The sequence continues at coordinate 7,595 of JAIFLV010000063.1, forward strand.
CTCGAACTGCGCGGCAGTGATGCGGCCATTGGGCGCATGGATTTCTTCTGGCGCAATCTGTGCCACTGCCAGTGCGTGGGCCGGGTTTTTGCCGTAGCGCTTGTAGGCCCCAAGAATGGCCTGCGCAAAGACTGATGGGGTTGCCGCCGTGGGTTGCGATGGTGCCATGGTGCAAGCGTACCAAAGTTTTTGCTATGTGGCAGGATTTGCAACCTTCCTGGCATTCCTGGGGTGTGCCAATCCGGTCACAATGCGCCTTGCACTGCAACCTCTGAGGGAACCCTGCCATGTCCATTCTGGAGTCCAAACTCAACCCCCGTTCGGCGGAATTTCAGGCCAACGCGACCGCCATGCGAGCCCTGGTGGCTGATCTGAACGTGCAGATCGACAAGACTGCCCTGGGCGGCGGTGACGCAGCGCGTGCCAAGCACACGGCGCGCGGCAAACTGCTGCCGCGCGACCGGGTGCGCATGCTGCTGGACCCCGGAACGCCGTTTCTGGAACTGTCGCCTTTGGCGGCGCTGGGTATGTACCCGGACCGCGATGGCACCGACAGCGCACCGAGTGCCGGTTTGATTGCCGGCATTGGCCGCGTCAGCGGGGTGGACTGCATGATTGTGTGCAATGACGCCACGGTCAAGGGCGGCACCTACTATCCGCTCACCGTGAAAAAGCACCTGCGCGCCCAGGAGGTCGCCCAGCAAAACCACTTGCATTGCATCTACCTGGTGGATTCTGGTGGCGCCAATCTGCCCAACCAGGACGAAGTGTTTCCCGACCGCGACCACTTTGGCCGCATCTTTTTCAACCAGGCGAGCATGAGTGCACTGGGCATTGCCCAGATCGCCGTCGTGATGGGATCGTGCACAGCGGGCGGGGCGTATGTGCCCGCCATGAGCGATGAGACCATCATCGTGAAGAATCAGGGCACCATCTTTCTGGGCGGGCCCCCCTTGGTAAAGGCGGCCACCGGCGAAGTGGTCAGTGCCGAAGACCTCGGTGGCGGCGATGTGCACACCCGGCTCTCGGGCGTGGCCGACCACCTGGCGCAAAACGATCTGCATGCGCTGTCGCTGGCACGCTCGGCGGTCGCGCATTTGAATGAGAAAAAGCCCGTAGCGCCCGCCGTGCGTGCGCCAGTAGCTCCTAAATTCGCAGCAGATGAGCTGTACGGAATCATCCCGACCGACACCCGCAAACCCTTTGATGTGCGCGAGATCATCGCCCGCATCGTCGATGACTCCGACCTGCACGAGTTCAAGCCGCGCTATGGCACCACGCTGGTGTGCGGTTTTGCCCACATCGAAGGCATGCCGGTGGGCATCATTGCCAACAACGGCATTCTTTTCTCCGAGTCGGCCCTCAAAGGGGCGCACTTCATTGAACTGTGCTGCCAGCGCAAGATCCCGCTGGTCTTCCTGCAGAACATCACTGGCTTCATGGTGGGGCGCAAATACGAAAACGAGGGCATTGCCCGCAATGGCGCCAAGATGGTGACTGCGGTGGCCACTGCCAACGTGCCCAAGTTCACGGTCATCATCGGCGGCAGTTTTGGTGCGGGCAACTACGGCATGTGTGGCCGCGCCTTTTCACCACGTTTCCTGTGGATGTGGCCCAACGCCCGCATCTCAGTCATGGGTGGCGAACAGGCCGCCAGCGTGCTGGCCACTGTCCGGCGCGACGGCATCGAGGGCAAGGGCGGTGCCTGGAGCATGGA
>JAIFLV010000144.1 GCA_020048895.1 Rhodoferax sp.
TGGCACCGGCAATGATGAGCTCGCCCACCAGGTTGATGAGCTGGTCGAGTTTGTCGGCATCCACCCGCACCGAGCGGCTTTCCTGCGCCTGTACTTCCTTCACCTGCTTTTGTTTGGTCAGCGCCGCATCCACTACTTCGGCCGGCACGGCCTGCTGCTCCAGCAGGATGGCGCCGAGCTGGCGTGGCGGAATGGTGTCGGCCTGGGTATTGAGCGCGTTGTCAAGCTCCTGGCGGGTGAGCGCGCCGCAGCGCACCATCAGTTCGCCAATGCGCTCGGAAATCTCGGGGGACTCCTTGATCAGGCGGATGTATTCCTCCACCTGGCTGTTGGGCGGCAGGATGCGCAGGCGCACGTCGCCCTGCACAAACTCGAAGGCGCGCTCAATGGCCGCCTTGTCGGCCTGGGTGTCAAGCTCGAGCTCATAGGCCAGGTAGCACAGTTCGGGCTCCATGGCGCTGGCCTCGGGCAGGCGGTCGGGAATGGTCAGGATGTCGACAACGCGCCCGATGGTGGAGAGGTAGCGGATGAAGGAGAGCGGGTCCATCCCCATGCGCAGCACTTCCGGGCCAAACTGCATGGAGATGTGCCAGTGGTCCGAACCCCCGCCTTTGCCCGGCATGCGCTGGGTGGCATCGATTTCGTGCTCGGGCACCAGGGCAGCGACACCGCCGCCGGGAGTACCCAGGGCGGCATGCAGTTGCAGCAGCAAGGGTGCGCCGGCTGCGGTGGAGGCGTCATCGGCCTCGGTCTGGCCAGCCTGCACGCCGTCGATGAGGGCCTTGATGTGGTCGCAGCACAGCAGCAGGGTGGCGACAAGCTCATCGCTGATGGTCATGGTGCCGGCGCGCACCCGGTCGAGCACGTTTTCCACCACGTGGGTGAAGGCCACCACATGGTCCAGGCTAAAGAGGCCCGAAGATCCCTTGATGGTGTGGGCGGCGCGGAAGATGGAGTTGATGAGCTCGGTCTTGTCGTCGGCCTGTTCCAGCCCGAGCAGGGAGCTTTCCATGTCTTCGAGCAGTTCGCGGCTTTCGGCGATGAAGATGAGAAGGGCTTGGTCGAGGTTCATGGCTTGCTTTCTGTGTCTACTTGCTGTGCTCGATGACCAGCGGGTCGCCAAAAAAGGCGGCCATGTTCAGCAGCTCAAATACTTCGATCACCGCCGGGCTGTGGCCGATGAGTTGCAACTCTGCCCCCACCGCCTTGGCCGTACGCTTGGCCAGCATGAGGAGTTGCAGGCCGCAGGTGTCGAGCTCGCTCACCGAAGAGAGGTCCACCACCAGGCGCACACCCACCTGGAGGGGTTCGGTCAGGGCGGCTTTGAGTTCGTCGGCGCGGTAGATGCTGCATTCGCCATCGATGCGCAGGTCCACTTGGGTCATGGGGGTGTCAGAGGGCATAAGAGGTCTCCAGGGGCGTACTGCGGGGCAGGCGAATCAGTGCAGGAAATCAGGGAACGAACTTAGGGAAGGCAAAGGCGCTGCACGGCACCCAGCATCTGTTCGGGCTTGAAGGGTTTGACCACCCAGGCTTTGGCGCCGGCGGCCTGGCCTTCGCGCTTCTTGGACTCGTCAGACTCGGTGGTGAGCATGATGATGGGGGTGAAGCGGTAGGCCGCCATGGTCTTGACGTTCTTCACAAAGGTGATGCCGTCCATGATGGGCATGTTCACATCACTGATGATGAGGTTCACCTTCTGCCCGGTGAGCTTGTTGATGGCGTCCTGGCCGTTGATGGCCTCGATGACGGTGTAGCCTTCGCCGCGCAGCGCAATCCCCACCACCGTGCGGATGGAGGCAGAGTCATCGACGATCATGATGGTTTTGGCCATGGTGGGGTTCCTGCTGTATGCGGTGTTGGCGATGAAAGAAGCTGCTGGCGGTCTAGGCGTTGCGTTGGCGGATGTGCGCGGCGATCTGGGTGTCGTGGTGCGCGATATGCTTTAACAGCCATTCGTTCATGAAGGCGTTGATCTCGGCGTTCCTGAACTCGTTTTTGCCAAGGCTTTCGCTGATGCTGTTGAGGCGGGAAATCATGGCGGTGTGCATCTGCACATGGTTGGGGTAATGGGGGTAGTTGACACTGCGCATGAGTGCCTCTTCGTCAGCAAAATGGGTGCGAATGTAGCTGTACAGCTGCATCGCTGCGATCCGGTAGTCGGGCTGGGCCGTCGCGGCAAATACTGCGTTGGCCAGGGCGAAGAGTTGCTGGTGCTGCAGGTCGATGCGGTCGTTGCCGATGCAGTAGCTGTCTTTCCAATCGATGTGCATTTTGTACTCACAATTCCAACGGTTTAAAAGAACGTGATCTCGTCGTCCTGCTTGGGCTCAGTCACCTTGCCGCCGGAGTGGATGACGTGCTGGTCGGCCATCACATAAGTTTTCTTCAGCTCATCAAGCAGGACCTGCGGGTCAAGCATGGGCACTTCGCCGGTTTGCGCGCAGCGGTCCTGGTGCTCTTGCAAAAACTGGGGCCATTGGTCAATGTTGTTCTTGAGGTGGTAGAGGATCTGGCCCACGCGGTCCTGGAACTGAAAGTTCACGATGGCGTGGCCAATTTCAGACTGGATGGCCATGCTCTCGTCTTTCAGCACGGCACTGGAGCGCTCAAGCATGCCGGTGACTTCCTTGAAGTCGTCGATGACACCGGTGATGGTGGCTTCTGTGGCCTGGGCCCGTTCTTCGCGCTCCTTGACGGATGCGCGCACCACGGTGCTGGACTCGCTGATGGCGGCGCTGATGACTTTCACCTTCTCCGCAATGTGCCGCCCGGTGTCGCCCGACTGGTTGGACAACATGCGGAACTCTTTGGCCACCACGGCAAAGCCGCGGCCCAACTCACCAGCACGGGCGGCTTCGATGGCGGCATTGAGCGAGAGCAGGGTGGACTGCTGGGCGATCTTGGCCACGTCGTGTGCCATGTCCTGCAGCTCTTTGGTGAAGCGGTCCAGGCCTTCGACCTTTTCCAGCATGGCCAACATGCTGGAGGTGGCGTCTTGCTGGGCGGCGACGATGGCGCCGAGCTCTTGTTCGGCACGGCTGATAACCGCGATCAGGCTCTTGTCGCTGCCCTGCAGGTTGTCGGTCTCCAGGCTGGCGGTCTGGATGGCGACGCTGAGTCGGTCAACGATGCCGGCGAAGCGCAGGGAAATGTCGGAAATGGCAGTTTCCATCTGTTCTTTGCTGGAGTCGATGTGGCGGCCCCAGACCGGTGCCACTTCGACGCCAAAGCGTTGCTGCTCGGCGATGAGACGGTGCAACGCGTCCAGCAGCGCAGTCTGCTGCGCCAGCAACATGCGGCCAACGACGCCGCCGGCAAGCACCATGAGCGCCGCCACCACAATGGCTTCAATGTGGAAGTCACCAACAATCAGGGCGGCAAGGGCACCCACGCACGAAAGTGCCAAGGGGTAGACCAGAGGGGCCTTGGTGGGCTTGAGTGTGGTCATGGCTGAATCCTCGAGTCGAGTGCGGGTGCAGGGCGCGGGGTCAGCATGTCGTTGTTGATGCTATCAATCAAAGGCACCAGGTCGACCACAAAGTCGCCTTTGCCGACATAGCCGTACACGCCGAGTTCACGCGCCGCAGTGCGGTACGACTGGCTGTCGTGCATGGACAGGAAGATGATGCGCGGCGGTGTGTCCCGGGTTTGCAGTGCGGCCGCAACGTCGAGCCCGCCCATGCCGGGCATCACGATGTCCAGCAGCACCAGGTCGGGTGCCAGTTGCTTGGTCAGCGCAAGGGCAGTTTTGCCGTCGTGGGCCTGGCCCACCACTTCGACTTGCGGCAAGGTCACCAGGAAATTGCGAACGGCTGTCAGGAAGGTCTTGTTGTCGTCTACCAGAAGGATGCGAACACTCACAGCGCTACTCCCTGCGATGTGCGCCGCACCACCGCGGAGACCGCGCGCCGGCAAGAGACAGAGTTTCCAGAGGTTTGGAACATGGAAACGACTGTAGACGTGCAACGCCCGGCGCGGAATCGGGCCAACACCTGAGTCTGGCAGGTAAAACACCTGAGATGCAGGGAAATGCCAAAGCAGTAGTTGAGGCCAGCGCCTGGCCTGAATACGCTACAAATTCAGGAGCTGCTTACGCTCTATCTGCGGGCGTTACAAGCACTTTTGGCTGGTCAATCTGGAATGTGACGGCAAACGTCGTGCCCGCCGAGTTGGCGGACCTGAGGAAGCTGGGGTAGCATCCTCAGTAAGCAATTTTAAGAAATTCTGACGGGGATTGAAGATGAAGAAAACTTTTTATGAGTTCTTCGCTGGCGGGGGAATGGCGCATGCAGGCCTTGGCCAGGATTGGGAGTGCCTATTCGCTAACGACTATTCCGAAAAGAAGGCGGCGTCTTACGTTGCGAACTGGGGTGCCGACTCCCTTCATGTGGGTGACGTCGCTTTGCTTGCGTCCACACAGTTGCCCAATCAAGCCGATCTGGCTTGGGCATCGTTTCCCTGTCAAGACTTGTCATTGGCCGGGAATGGGGCAGGTTTGGACGGTGCAAGAAGTGGGACTTTTTGGGCCTTCATGAAACTCATGGGTGACTTGAATGCGCATGGGCGCAAGCCCCGGATGATTGCGCTGGAGAATGTTTACGGAGCCATTACTAGCCATGATGGCAAGGATTTCGAGGCGATGCTCCACACTGTTGCGGCACAAGGCTACCGCCTTGGTGCAATGGTCATTGATGCCATACATTTTTTACCGCAGTCCAGGCCGCGACTTTTTATTGTTGCGGTCGACGCCGCAATGCTGATACCAGATGTGTGTTACGAGGAAATCCCCAATCCCGCATGGCACCCGGCGGCGATTATCAGAGCCTACAACCAGCTCCCAAAAGAGCTTAAAAATCAGTGGGTATGGTGGAACCCACCGATGCCGAAGGCAACCCACAAAACCCTTGATGACATCATTGAAACAGTCCCGCAAGGTGTCGAGTGGCATTCCCAGGAGGAGACGGAGCGACTCATGAACATGATGTCACCTGTGAACCGTCGAAAGATTCTCCAAGCGCAGAAAGCTGGACGACTGAAAGTGGGTGCGTTGTATCGGCGGACAAGGGATGGGGAGCAAAGAGCCGAAGTCCGCTTCGATGGAGTTTCTGGGTGCCTTAGAACGCCTGGCGGTGGCTCCAGTCGTCAAACAATCATGATCGTCAATGGAAGCACTGTCCGTTCAAGGCTTTTATCCGCACGAGAAGCTGCACGGCTGATGGGGCTGGACGATGCCTATTTGTTGCCGGAGCGTTACAACGATGCGTACCAGTTGGCAGGCGATGGTGTTGTGGTTCCAGTGGTGTCGTATCTGGCCAGGCACATTTTTAGCGTTGTAGTCGAAGCCAATCGCGCCGTATTGCTTTTGGCGAAAGCCGCATAAATGGCGCGCGCACCACGTACGCCACCAGCACTGGAGTTGCTGCCCGGAAAATTGCCGGGGATGTCCCTTGCCACGGCGCTTTTGACTTACAAGGTCGACAATGGGCTAACAGGCAAAGGCCAAATCGCCACCATGATTTACGCATCCCGATTGGCTAGACGTGTTGGCCTGCCGTTCGATGTGGAAGGTGGAATTACTACCGAAGGTGAGGGCCAAATCAAAGGTCTTGGCAAAGGGCCAGTACAGGCGATTTTGGCCGACTACGGCATAACCCGCGTTTTGGCGGAAGAGGGAGGACGGACAAGCCGAGGCAGCTTGGGGAATATCCGTAACTTTTTGAACTTTCTCAATGAATTGCATCTCGCTGGAGAAGCCGATACGTCTGCAATTGAGGCATGGTGGGTTGAGCAGGCAAAGCACTTTTTCAACGCCAAGCCCTTCGCACTAAGGTTTGAAACTGGAAAATCCCTACGCTCTGTTTTGCGTGATTTATTGGCGCAAGCCAGAAAGCGTCAGGACGAAGGGGCCGGAACCATGTTTGTCGGGGCCATGCTACAGCACTTGATTGGGGCCAAATTGACATTGGCGTTGCCTGATGTTGTCTTTGAGCACAACGGGTTTTCCGTTGCGGACGGGCCTACCGGTCGCTCTGGGGATTTTGAAATCGGCAATGCGTCATTACACGTGACAACTACACCCGGCGAGGCCGTTGTTAGAAAGTGCGCCGCGAATTTGTCAGCGGGTCGCCATCCAATTATCGTTACCGTGCATGACATGCTTCCAGCCGCGGACGCTTTTGCGACGGCGCAAGGTATTGCGGATCGCCTGGATGTACTGGATGCGGAACAGTTTCTTGTTGCAAATTTATATGAGTTGGGTGGCTTCCGATCAGACCAGCGACGTGTGACGATCGAGACACTGATCGACAAGTACAACGAGATCGTTGCCGTGCAAGAGACCGATCCAAGTTTGCGAATTTCACGCGACTGACAGTGGTCAGAGCATGACACTTGCGGCGATTGACCAGGCAAAGTTGCTGGCGGTGTCGCACGCCGGAAGGTGTGCATCAAGAGCGGTGGCGTGTCCCCACCCGCCCTGTACGGCTGCGCCGGATTGAACTTTGCTACAAATTCAGGAGCTGCTTACGCTCTATCTGCGGGCGTTACAAGCACTTTTGGCTGGTCAATCTGGAATGTGACGGCAAACGTCGTGCTTTTGGCTGGTCAATCTGGAATGTGACGGCAAACGTCGTGCCGGGGCTGTGGCCGATCTCCAGGGATCCGCCGAGTTGGCGGACCAGGTCGGCCACCAGTTGCAGGCCGAGCGAATCCTTGCGCCGTTGCTCAAAGTCGGTGGGCAGGCCGACCCCGGTATCGCTGACGCTCAAACGCCACGGCCCCTTGGCTGCGGTGTCGTCGGCGGGCTGCAAACACACGCGCACTTCACCACCCGAAAGGCCGATGAAGGCGTGTTTGAGGCAGTTGGAGATGAGCTCGTTGACCAACAGGCCGCAAGGGGTGGCCTGGTCCATGGAGGTTCGGGTGGGTGTGAGCTCCAGCGCCAGGCGTACTGCGCTGCTGCCATGCACCTGGGCCCGAAAGGCCCCGGTGGCGACCTGCTGCAAATACAGGTGCAGGTCGATCGACGAAAAGGTGCCACTGCGGTACAGCGTTTCGTGGACCAGCGCCATGGAGCGTATGCGCCCCTGCATCTCCAGCAGCACGCCACGGGTATTGGCATTGCGGGCGCGGCCATCTTCCAGACGCAGCAGGCTGGTGATCACCTGCAAATTGTTTTTCACGCGGTGGTGCACTTCGTTGAGCAGCGCGGTTTTCTCCCGCAGCGAAGCTTGCAGGGCGGCCTCGGCGTGCACGCCCTGTGTCACGTCCAGACAGGTCCAGATCGATTCCTTGCCGTGGGCGTGCAACAGCGCGCCACTGACGTCGACCCAGATGTGCTGGCCATCTTTGCGCCGGTATTGTGTGAGCTGGCGGTATACATCGCCCGATATCAGTACCGGGTCGGCTGCGCTGAACATGGCGGTGTACTCTGCGTCGCTGAGGAAGTGCGTGCGCGGCGACACACCGACCAGTTCGCCATGGTGGTAGCCCAACATGGATTCCAGCGCCGGGTTGGCCCACAGAATGGTTTCGTCAGCAATGCGCACGATGCCGATGAGGTCGTTTTCCAGCATCATGCGCTGTTCTTGCAGGAGCCGCTCCAGGCGTTGCTGGTTGTGTTTGCGTACGGTAATGTCTTCCTTGAGTGCAACGTAGTGGGTTGGCACGCCGTCCGTGTCCAGAATGGGCGCTATGACGGCCTGTTCAATAAACGTGTCGCCATTTTTCTTGCGGTTGCGAAACTCGCCACGCCAGACGTTTCCAACCCGCAGTGTTTCCCACAATTGCTCGTAAATCGCCGCCGGAGTTTGACCCGACTGCAGGATGCGCGGGTTCTTGCCCAGCACCTGGTCTGCAGAAAACCCGGTGACCGCCGAGAACTTCGGGTTCACGTATTCGATGACGCCGTCGAGGTTGGTGATGACAATGGCAATCTGGGCCTGCTCGGTGATGCGCGACAGCTGGCGCAATTTTTTCTCCGATGCCTTGCGCTCGGTGATGTCGTACATCGCTATCTGGCTGGCTGGCTCGCCGTTGTAGAGAATGCCTATCCTCTGCACCTGCACGTCAAACGGGGTGCCATCGAGTCTGAGAAAGCGTTCTTCCACTGCGGGCGATTCCTCACCTACAACGCCACTGGACTGGGCACGCGCGAGGGCAATGCTGCGGTAGTCGGGGTGGAAAAAGTCGATGATTGATCGTCCAACCAGGTCCGATGGCGATTTGGCGCCCAGCAACTGCACCGCAGCCGGGTTGACAAACAGCACTTTGCCTTTGGCGTGCACGGCCATGGCCACCGGCGCCCAGGACACCAGTGTGTTGAGCCGCTCCTCGCTTTCAGATTGCGCCTTTTCACGCTCGCGCAAAACCTCCAGCAGGCGGTTGAATCCGCGGATCACCATTCCGATTTCGTCATGCCGGTCCACTTCCAGTGCTTTTGGAAACTCTTTTGCATCGCGAAGCGACGCCAGTGTGCTTGCCGTGTTGCGCAAAGGCGCCAGCTGGCGACGCAATATCCACCAGGTCAAGACCCCGGCGAGCAGGGTCAACATCGCAGCCGCCAGTAACGCATGTTCCTCCAGCTGGCGAATCGGTGCGAAAGCTTCTTCGGTGGGCAACAGGGCCACGATGTACCAGTTGGCAACGGAGACACGTCGGGCCGACGTCAGGTTTTCAATGCCGCGCGAATCAATGGTCAGCCCCGAGCCCTCGAAGCCGTTGTTGAAGCGGTCATAGAGTGGGTCGCGCCCGGCTTCGGGCAGTGGGGCCAGCAGAAACCGCTTGTCGGTGGCGGCAACGAAACGCCGGTGCACCGGGTCCACCAGTTGGTAGCCGCCGGTCTTGCCGTAGCGGTGGCCAAAAATGGTGTCGAAAAAATTCTCCTTGGTCAACAACGTCACTCCGACCAGCGTGCCAATGACCTGGTCTTGTGCATTGCGGATGGGTGCGGCAATGGACACTACGGGACCACCGAGCATCTTGCCGATCACCGCCTCCCCGACGGCGCTTCGCCCTTGTTTGAGCGCTGTGATGATGTGGTCGCGTTCGATGTAGTTCACGCCCACACGCCGCGCCGACAGGGGCACCGAGGCCACCGCCGTGCCCTCATGCTGGGTGATAAAGGTGCCGCCGTTGAATGCGGACAACGCCACCGTGTTGGTCTCCAGAATGCGCTGCAGCTCGGCCGGGCGTTGAAAGAAACCCGGTGGAATGGTGCTTGCGATCTGCTCCAAAACCGCGATCCGATCGCCAAGTTCCTGGTTTATTTCGGTGGCCACGATGGCTGCGGTGGACAGCTGTTGTTCGCCCAGCAGTTCCTCCAGGTCTGCGCGCAGCATGCGGCTGTTGAACAACGCAAGCGACCAGATGCCGGTGATAAAGATCAGCAGGGTTACCAGCGTGATGCGGGTGTTGAGCGAGCGTCCAAAAGGCAGATCAAGCGACATACCGGGCTCGCAATGTGGCAGGGGTCAGTCTGGCGAAGTCACCAAACCGGCGCGCAGGGCATAGCGCACCAGGCCCGTGACCTCGTGAATGTCGAGCTGCTTCATGAGCTGCGTGCGGTGCGTCTCTACCGTCTTGACCGAGAGGTCCAGCCGGCGGGCAATGTCTTTGGTGCTCTGGCCTTCCGCAATCAACTGCAATACCTCGCGCTGGCGCGGGGTGAGGAGGTCGACCGGTTCCTCTTCGTTGCGCAGGCGTTGCACGTAGTCGCTGACCACGCCTTTGGACACGGCCGGGCTGAGGTAGGTCTCGCCGTTGAGCACGGCCTTGAGTGCCAGTTCCAGCTCCATTGGTGCCGAGTCCTTGAGCAGGTAGGCTACCGCTCCCTGGCGCAGGGCCTGGCGGATGTATTCGGCATTCTGGTGCATGGACAGGATGAGCACCCGCATGTCGGGCCATGATTTGGTGATGCGACCGGTGGCCTCCAGGCCGTTGAGACCTGGCATTGCAATGTCCATCAGGATCAGCTGTGGCTGCATCCGGGCGGCTAGTTCCAGCAATGCCAGCCCGTCACTGGCTTCACCGACCACTTCGATGTTGGGCAGCGATTCCAGCAACTTGCGCAGGCCTGCGCGCACCAGGGTGTGGTCGTCTGCCAATAGCACGCGAACAGGATTCAAAGGGACTCCTCATGGCTGCGCCAGGGGCAAGACATCAGAACGGTGCTGCCATTGCCCGGCGTCGATGCAATGGTAAGCTGCCCGCCGACCAGGGTGGCGCGTTCCTGCATGCCGAGCACCCCGGTGCTGTTGCCCGCTAGTGCGCGCGCCTGCATTTCTTCGAGCTGGAAGCCACAGCCATCGTCAGAAATGCGCAGCAGCAGTTGCCCGTCTTCGTGATCGAGCCGTATGTCGACCTGCTGGGCCTGGGCATGGCGCGCAATGTTGGTGAGCGCTTCCTGCACGATACGAAAACAGGCGGTTTCGATGTCGGGTGCCAGGCGCGGCTGGGCGCGCACGTGGTGAAAACTGACCGCAAAGCCGCTGCGGTTGGCGCTTTGGTCGGTGATCCACTGCAGCGCTGCGGCCAGCCCCAGGTCATCGAGCATGGAGGGGCGCAGCGTGGTGGCCAGACGGCGCACTTGCTGCAGTGCATCTTCAACGATGCGGATGTTCTCGCGGTTGATGTCTTCCAGCGCAGTGTCTTTGAGTCGCGCAGCCAGCTGCAGGTTGATCTTGATGGCAGTGAGCGACTGGCCAAGTTCGTCGTGCAGTTCAACCGCAACCCGCCGGCGTTCCATTTCCTGCACCTCGAGCACGCGCCGGGAGAGTGCCTTGAGCTGGCGTGTGGTGTTGAGCAATTTGGTCTCGGCGTGGTGTTTGTAAAGCGCCATGGCCACCGTGGTGCTGAGCTCACGCTCGGAAAATGGTTTGAGGATGTAGCCAAAGGGCTCGGTGAGTTTGGCGCGCTGCAAAATTTCATCGGCTGAATAGGCAGTCAGGAAGACCACCGGCAACTGAAAACGGCTGCGAATTTCTTCTGCGGCCGAAATGCCGTCCGCTGCGCCGCCCAACTGGATGTCCATGAGCACAAGGTCGGGTGTCGTTTGCGCCGCCAGACGCAGCGCCTCGACTGCAGTGGCGGCGATGCCCACCGGTTCGTACCCCAACGCGGTAAGCTGCTGGGCAATGTCGCGCGCCACGATGGCCTCGTCTTCGACAACGAGAATCCTCGGCGGGTGGGGTGGCACGGGCATGGAAGGCACTCCTGGAGCTCTCTTGGGCTTGGCTTGCAGCTTAACCTATGCGATAGCGCTTGAATTTGAGCAGAATCAGAGAGTGCTTAGGGTTTTCCCTTAGACTACGCCGACCAAGACTTTGAAGCACTGCATCTGTATGAATATGACACCCGTGATAGAGACTGTTGAGAACTTCACCTACGAGGAACTGCATGTAGGACAAAGTGCACGGTTGTTGCGCACCCTCACGCTGGAAGATATCAAGGCCTTTGCGGCCGTCTCGGGCGATACCAACCCGGCCCACCTCGACCCCGACTATGCCAACGACTCGCTCATGCATGGCGTGGTGGCCCACGGGATGTGGGGCGCAGCCCTGATCTCGGCATTGCTGGGAACCAAGTTTCCCGGGGCGGGAACGATTTACCTGGAGCAGGTGCTGCACTTCACCAAGCCGGTGCGGGTGGGCGACACCCTCACCGTGACCGTGACCGTGACACGCAAGGAAGATGAAAAGAAGGCGCTGGAGCTGGATTGCCAGGTGGTCAACCAGAAAGGTGTTCGCGTGTTGCAGGGCACAGCAAGGGTGCTGGCGCCCACGCAGAAGGTGCGGCTGCCCAAGATCAATGCACCGCAAATCCAGCTGTTTGACCCGGAGGCCCGGTTTAGCGATTTGCTGGCGCTGGGCAAAGATATGGAGGCAGTGCGCTGTGCGGTGGTGCACCCGTGCGACATCGGCTCGCTCAGCGGCGCCATCGATGCGGCTCGGCACGGGCTCATCATTCCGGTGCTCATCGGACCGCAGGCGCGCATCTTGCACCTGGCGCAGGAAGGCGCCCTGGACCTGACCGGGGTGGAGATCATCTCGGTCAGCCACAGCCACGCAGCCGCCGAGAAAGCCGCCGACATGGCGGTGGCAGGCGAGGTGGAGGTTTTGATGAAGGGCAGTCTGCACACCGACGAGTTGATCCACGCGGTGTTGAAGCGCCCCACCTTGCGCACCGGGCGGCGCATGTCGCACGTGTTCCGGTTTGATATTCCGCTGTACAGCAAGCCGCTGATCATTACCGACGCGGCGCTCAACATCCACCCCACCCTGTCGGAGAAGGTCGACATCATTCAGAATGCCATTGACTTTGCGCGCATCCTGGGCGTGGAATGCCCCAAGGTGGCGATACTCTCAGCCGTGGAAACCGTCAACCCCAATATTCCATCCACGGTCGATGCAGCGGCACTGTGCAAGATGGCGGACCGGGGCCAGATCACGGGCGGCATTCTGGATGGCCCGCTGGCATTTGACAATGCAATTTCCAGTGAAGCAGCAGAAATCAAGAATATCGCGTCGCGCGTGTCCGGGCACGCCGACATTCTGGCGGTGCCGGACCTGGAAAGTGGCAATATGCTGGCCAAGCAGCTGGAGTACCTGGCCGGGGCCTCGGGTTCGGGGCTGGTGCTGGGTGCACGCATACCGATCGCGCTGACCAGCCGTGCCGACGGCCCGATGAATCGGGTAGCCTCGGCACTGCTGGCCAAACTGGCTGCCCACAGCGCGCGGCGTGAACGTGCCCGGGCGGACTGGAAGGCGCCGCGTTAGTTGTATCGTCGGGCACAGACTATTTTTCGGAGACGTTTTCATGGCCATTCTTGCCGTCAATGCAGGTTCTTCCACCCTCAAGTTTTCCTTGCATCCGCTAAAAGGCGGGCAGGTGCAGTCCAGCGTGCTGACCGGCAATATCCAGGGTCTGGAGCCGGGCGGCACCCCCGAAATGGGCTGGACTTTTGATGGCCAGTCGCAGCGCAAGACCTTGCCGGCGGGCGCAGGCGGGCCGTTTCAGCGGGCACTCGCCAGTTTGCGCGATCTGCTAGTCACACAGGCGGGGGTGCCGGCGATTGAGGCGGTGGCACACCGGGTGGTACATGGCGGGCAGGAATTTCGGGCCAGCGTGGTCGTGACCGATGCCGTACTGGAGCGGCTGACGGCGCTGAATTCCCTGGCACCGCTGCACCAGCCGCATAACCTCGAAGGTGTGCGCGCGTTTCGCGTGGCGTTTCCGGAACTGCCCCAGATTGCCTGTTTCGACACGGCATTTCACGGCACCCTGTCCGAGGTAGATTACGCGTTTGCGCTGCCCCAGGCGCTGGCACAACAGGGTGTACGGCGCTATGGTTTCCATGGACTGTCGTACCAGTACATCATGGATACGCTGCAAGAACGCAGCCCGCGGGCCCAGGGGCGGGTGCTGATGGCGCACCTGGGCAATGGGGCCAGCCTGTGTGCGGCGCGCCAGGGCCGCAGTTTCGCCACCACCATGGGTTTTTCCGCGCTGGATGGTTTGATGATGGGCACCCGTACCGGCAACCTCGACCCAGGCGTCATGCTGTACCTGCTGGAGCAGGGCTGGGACCACAAGCGCCTGCAAGACCTGCTCTACAAGCAAAGCGGTCTGCTGGGTGTCTCCGGCATTTCGGCCGATATGCGGCGATTGCGCAGCGATGGCAGTGAGGCGGCGACGCGCGCCATCGAGATGTTTACCCACCGGGTGGTGCGCGAGTCTGGCGCCTTGGTGGCCCTCATGGGGGGGCTCGATGTGCTGGCGTTTAGCGGCGGCATTGGAGAGCACGATGTTGTATTGCGCGCCCAGGTATGCGAGCGACTGGGCTTTTTGGGACTGCAACTCGACGAAGCCCAGAACCAGCAGGCCGTGGGTGAGGTGGTGATGCCCATTCACCGCGCGGGCAGCGCAGTGGAGGTGTGGGTGGTGCCCACCGACGAGGGCCGCGTGGCGGCCCGCGAAGCAGCCGCACTGCTGTAGAAAGTCAGGAGTTTGACGGCTGCGCCTTTTGCAGCCCGGCCATCAACGTTTTCTGCAGCTGCTGCAAGGGGCGGTCGACCCATTTTTCAAAGACCAGCCCCAATGCGTTGCTGACCAACCAGCAACCCAGAATGGCGCACGCGGCGCTCAGCGGGCTGTGCAGGCCCAGCCGAGCGTAGAGCGCGTTGGCAAGCATCACCACCGAGAAGTGCACCAGAAACAGCGCGTAGGATGCGTTGCCAAACACGGTGAGGAGCCGCATCCAGGTCTGTGGGGCACGTTCACGCAACGGCGTGCTTGTGGCGCGATACTCCCCATAGCCCAGCAAAACTGCGGTCAGGGTTGCCAGAACGATGCGCTCTCGATAGTCCACGGCCAATGCGATCGTACCGACCAGACCCACAACAGCCAGCCAACCGACAGGGCGCGTGGAATGGGCGGCCCAGTACGCGACGGCACCCATGCCATACGCGCCAAAAAAGTAGAGGGCCCAGGAGTCCAGATGGGGATTCAGATTGAAGTGGAACAGTGACGCTAGCATCAACGCCGTCACACCCGCCTGTGCCCATGGTCGACCCAGCGCTGCGAAAACGGTAAACAGCGCGAACAACTGAAAGTCAATGGCGACATACCAGACACCCGCAGACAACGAACGTTCGCCGAGGATGTCTTGCAACAAGAAGACATGTGACCAGATCTGCCGCCAAGTCGGAAACTCCGGAAAGAACTGGTAGCTGGCCCAATGCCGTGCCAGAAGTGCACTGGGTATGGCAATAGCCAATGCAGCGGCCAGCGGCAGCACCAGACGCAAGTAGCGTTGCAGCACCTGACGAAGTGGAGCGCCCCCCTGCATCGTCAGACTTGACGCACTGAGCCCACGGGCGGCCAGAAAACCACCAATTACCAGAAATATCTGCACAGCCATGCGACCGTATTCAAATGCCCAGTCACTCGACTGTGTGGCGGCGGCGTCCCAAACATCCGACAGAGGCCCATAGGCAGCCAGGTGGTGAAACACGATCGTTTGCGATGCAAAGACCTTGAGGCCATCAATCAGCAGGTTGCGCTGCATGGGTGGCTATGCAGACGGCAAGACAAGGTCTGCCGTGCCCGGACACACCCATCGGGCAAACTCGCGCGTCGTGTCGATACAACCACCGGCGTCGGTATACACCCCCCGCGGTTCGCGGTAGCGTTGCATTAACTTCAGTATGCGTGCCATCTCGGTGGGGTCGCCCATGGTGCGCTCCACCAGTTGCGCCACCTTGGGCTCGTCGATGCGTTCGTCACCGAGTGCATCGCGGTACAGGCCATCGCGCCAGTGGTAGATCTCCAGACACTTGTCGACGAGGGTGTAAGGCTCGGTGTGCTTCCAGAAATTGGAAAACTGCCCCGCACCCAGATAGATGACCCAGGAGCCTTCAAACCCGGAGGCGTCCGCCGACGCTTCGTCGGGGTTGCGGAACCAGGTGCGGTCGCCAGGAACAAAGTAATAGGGCGGCAGTGGCACCCCCATGGACCCCTGTTCACGCAGAAAAACGTCGTGAAACTGCCCGGATTTGATGGTGCGCTTCGTCCACAAGGCCTGCAGTTGCAAAAAGAGGTCCGGGTTGCAATGCTGCAACTCCTGCGCAATGCCCAGCAGAATCACGTACTCGGAAGCCCGGTAACAGGAGAATGAGTACAGGGTGCCCGAGTATTCCGGCTGGGTGGCTTTCATCAGCGCTGTTACGTCCGTCGAAGTCCAGGGTTAATCTCTTCCCGTCTGCCCAGTATTTTTGAGAGCACTCGACAAATCGATGCCGGATTTAGCTTG
>JAIFLV010000126.1 GCA_020048895.1 Rhodoferax sp.
GCCATTCCAAGGGTCGCCTGCATTCTCAGCTATGCGGTACCGTCATGCGTGATACCTACGCCATTGCCGGGCGTGAACCCTGCATGATCAACACCGCCGATGCCAAGGCGCGCGGCATCCGAACCGGCGACGTGGTTCGGGTGTTCAACGACCGCGGCCAGATACTGGCAGGTGCCAATGTGACCGATGCCATCCGACCCGGCGTGATTCGTGTCTGCGAAGGCGGTTGGTACGATCCGGTGGAACCCGGCAAACCGGGTAGCCTGGATCGTTATGGCGATGTCAATGTACTGACGGTCGACATGGGTACCTCGAAGCTGGGCCAAGGCAACTGCGGCCATACAGCCGTCGGCAACGTGGAGAAATACACCGGTGCAGCACCCAAAACCATGGTCTTTGTAGCCCCCAAAGCCGCTGAGTGATCGCTCCGCAGTCGGACACTGAGGCCTAGCGAGGCTTGGTCAGAATACCGACTGCACTTGATTGTTTGAACCAGTGACCATGACAATGGTCACTGGTTTTTTCCTTAGGATGCCATGCAGCAATTGATTGACCTTATCGCCCGGCGAGAGGATTGGCTGGTTGACAAGACCATCAGCTACGCCAAGCAGTATGGTTACACGCCCTTCACGTCAACCCTGGCTGAAGCCTGGCGGGCCTCGATCTGCGGCTTGTCAGGTCCCCTGATCAAGGCCTTGACGCAGTACGACGAACCGCCGCAACTCATCGCCGGCGACTATGCAGAGGAATCCATCACGGCTTTCGGCATTGAGGCCGCACGCAGGCACCGCTCGCGAGGCATCACGCTTGGGCTTTTCATGGGGTTGATGAAGTACTACCGGCAGTCTTACCTGGATTTGATTGAAGTTGGTGAATTGGCCTCGGAACGTGTGCCGCGCTACCTGGAGTTTGTGAACCGGTTTTTTGACCGTGTCGAAATCGGCTTTTGCAGTGAATGGGCGTCGCAAAGCGAAAGTGAACTGGTGCTAGAAGCGCGCGATAAAAATCGTGCATTGACGCACGAAAAAAACAAATACCTGACCATTTTTGAAAGCCTGAAAGACCCGGTCGTTTTGCTGGACAAGTCCGGGCAAATAGACAACACCAATCGTGCTGCGGCCGAACTGTTTGGCGGTTCTTCCGTGCCTGGTGCCGGGTATTACGGCGTCATTCACTTGCCCTTGCTCGACGGCGTCCTGGAAGGTCTGTCTGGCCAAAGCGCCGAACACCTGCTCAACACCACCATGGGGCTGCGCTGTTTTGAAGTCAAAATCCAACCTATGCTCGATGTCAGTGAGAAATTCTCCGGCACGGTGCTGATCTTTAACGATGTCACCGATTACAAGCAGGCCCAACAGCAGGCCGAGCAAGCCAACCGGACCAAATCTGCATTTTTGGCATCCATCAGCCACGAGATCCGCACCCCGATTAACGGCATCATTGGCATGACCGCTCTGTTAAGCGATACCGCACTCGACCGTCGACAGGCCGGCTATGTGAATACGATTTCCACCTCGGGTGAAATACTTGCCTCGCTGATCGCGGACATTTTGGACTATTCCAAGATCGAAGCGGGTGTTCTGGAAGTGGAAAACATCGACTTCAGCGTGGACAACCTGGTAGCTGATGTCATGACACTCATGGTGCCGGCAGCAACGGCTAAAGGACTGACCTTGACCACCGAGGTGGCCTGGGATCTACAGGGACAGGTCAAAGGTGATTTCAATAAACTCCGCCAAATTCTGCTGAACCTGGTCAGCAACGCGGTGAAATTTACCGAGTTTGGCCGCATAGAAATTCAGGCTACCAGATCAACGCAGTGGCTGCGGTTTTCGGTCATTGACAGCGGTATTGGTATCTCCGATAGCGGACGGGTCAACCTTTTTGAAGCGTTTGTACAGGCCGACAGGTCCGTGTCGCGACGGTTTGGCGGAACCGGCTTGGGACTGGCCATCTGCCGCAAACTGGTGACGGCTCTTGGCGGTGAAATTGACTTTGAAAGTCAGCTCAATCAGGGGAGCAAGTTCTGGTTCAAAGTGCCCCTAGAGTGTTCAACGTGTGACGCAGAACAGCACCCGGCTTCCCCCGAGACCATTCATGGCGATCTGAGTATTCTGGTGGTTGAAGACAATGAGATCAACCGTGTTGTTGCTTGTGGGTTGCTGGAAAAAGCCGGTCACCATGTGTGCGCGGTCACTTCTGGCCAACGCGCCTTGGCGCTGCTGGAGCACCAGGAATTTGACGTCATCCTGATGGACCTCAACTTGCCTGACCTGAGTGGTCAGGAAACCATTCGACAGATTCGTAGCCACCAGAGCCCGAGAGTTGCGCGCACACCGGTGGTCGTTTGTTCGGCAATGGTCACCAAGCACGATATTGAAGACAGTCTTGGTGCAGGTGCCAATGCGTTTGTAGGCAAGCCTTACAGCCCGGTGCGCCTGCAGGCCGCGATTGAAACCGCGCTGCGGTCAGTGACGCCGGTGGACCATGACACTTCCGTGGCGCTGACATCAGCAGGCCGTGACACCAGGTTCGACCCGAGCGCACACGGTGCATTGCTGACGCATCATGCGGCAGAGCTTGGAGTGCCCACCACACAACAGATCATTGATTTGTTCTGTAACACCATGCCTGCCACCATTGCTCAGGCCAGGCAGGCATTTGTCGACGGCAATAACAGCCTGTTGCTGCGCTCGGTACACCGCATGAAGAGCTCCGCCTCCACCATCGGACTGCGCGCACTGGCCGACATGGCTGCAACCCTTGAAGCGGCTATTGCCGAAGAGCAAAACGCCCGGATTCACACCCTGATGGCCGAGTTGGAACAACGGCTTCCCGATGCCATGGCAAATCTGGCTGTGCTTTGGGCAGATGTGCAACAAAAGCAGGCGGATTCCAGTTGAATACCCCACAAAAAGGAAAAATGGCATGAAGATTTTTGGCATTGCTGGTCATTCCGGCATGGGCAAGACAACTTTGTTGGAGCGGTTGGTACCAGAGATATCGTCGCGCGGTCTGGTGGTTTCACTCATCAAGCACAGCCACAAAAATATCGACATTGACCGCCCGGGCAAAGACTCTTACCGTCTGCGCGAGTCAGGTTGCAAGGAAGTACTGTTGCTGGGCAATGACCGCTGGGCGTTGATGCATGAACTGCGTGGTGCCGAAGAACCCTCGCTGAACTACTTGCTGGACCGCATGCAGCACTGCGACCTAGTCTTGATTGAAGGCTTTAAAGGCGGCGAGTTTCCCAAGCTGGAGGTCTGGCGAGCCGGCCTGGGAAAATCGACACTGTCACCCCAATGGCCAGGTATTGTGGCCATTGCCAGCGACGGACCGGTACCTGACACCCATCTGGCACAACTCGATCTTGCAGATGTGGCCGCCATTGCCAACTTTGCCGTGCAAAACGCCACTTTGAGATAGCTGGCACTCATGCCACCACAGCGCTACCTGGTGCGGGAACATTTGATCGGTGAGGTGCGTTGTGGTACGTGCCTTGCGTCAGTTGTTGCATGACGGGGGCTACGCGATGCGCGAATTGCATTCATCAGAACTTGAGTGCCAACACAGCGCTGGAGGCGGCTATTTTTCCCCTGCCGAACCCGATTCGGTACTTGTCCAGCCTTTGGAGGTCATAAACGTAATTGACCATCATCGCAAATGATTGCTTGACGCCTTTGGCGGAGGGGTCGCCGCCCCAGTTGAGTCGCTCAATGCGGGCGCCGTTGCCAAGTTGAAAACGCGTCACCGGATCGGCCGATTTGCCAACGACCTGCGCAGACGTCAGTTTTGGGCTGCGCATTCCATCAATCACCGCCCCAAATCTTTCGCGCTCACTCCCGCAATACCCCAGTTTTCCTTGGGCACGTCCTGAATCCACACGCGCACGTTGGCAATGGGCGCGCCGGTGGCTTCGACCAGGGCGGCGCTGACTTTTTCGATCACGGCGCGTTTTTGCTCTTCCGTGCGACCTTCAAGCATGTAAATTTGTGCGAATGGCATGGGGGTTTCCTTTTGTGAAACAGACGCAGTGGAGACCTTATTCGGCCCTGATGTCAAGCTTGCGGATCAGGTCACCCCAGCGCACGTTTTCGGCGCGGATGAAGTCCTTGAATTGCTGTGGCGTTGTGACGCGGATATCGGCCGAGATCGCATCAAACGCATTGATAGCCTGCTGCGTCGTCGCGCCATCACTCCAGGCTGCGTGGAGTTTGTCCACAATGGACCGGGACAGTCCGGCCGGCCCGACC
Source organism: Rhodoferax sp. (assembly GCA_020048895.1). Lineage (GTDB taxonomy): Bacteria > Pseudomonadota > Gammaproteobacteria > Burkholderiales > Burkholderiaceae_C > Allorhodoferax. Next base: position 4,254 of record JAIFLV010000126.1, read on the forward strand.
AAACCGAACCAGGTTTCGACCTCGAAGCCCGGATAGCCCGACTCGGCGATGGTCGGTACGTCCGGCAGCGCCCTGTTGCGCTTGGTCGATGTGACTGCAAGTGCCTTGAGCTTTCCTGCCCTGATGTGCTGCAACGTGGTGGCCAGCGAGCTTTCCATGCTCATCAGAACCACGCCCGAGAGAAGATCTGGAACGATCTGACTGGAGCCCTTATATGGCACGTTGGTGAGCTTGATGCCTGCCGTGGATTGCAGAAGTTCCGCCGCCAGGTGGTTGCTGGTGCCTATGCCTGACGTCGCATAGCTCAGCTTGCCAGGATTGGCCTTGGCATAGACAACCAGACTCTTTAGATCCGCGAAAGGTGCGGTCGGATTGATCACGATGACGCAGGGCGAAGTGCCGACTAGAGAGATGGGCGTGAAGTCCTTTTCCACCGAGTACGGAACTTTGGCATACAGATGCGGACCAATCGCCAGACTGCTGATGGCCGATAGTCCCACGGTATACCCATCCGGTGCGGCCTTGGCCATGGCGTCCGTGCCAATATTGCCACCCGCCCCCGCCTTGTTTTCGACCACAAACTGTTGGCCGAGCTTGTCACCCATGGCCTTGGCCGCAGTGCGGCCCATTACATCGGTGGGGCCTCCCGGCGGGAAGGGCACGATGAGCCTGACAGGCTTGGTCGGCCAGGTGTCCTGAGCCCAGACGACTGTAGGGGCAAGGCTGGCCAATACGCTGGCGGCTGCGAATTGCCGTCGTTTCATAAATTTCTCCAGCAAAAAATGACCATCAGACAAATCGAATACTGGTACTGCCCATACCTTGCACGCGCAGGGTGACGTTGTCACCGGCCTGCACCGCCACGGCTTCAGTGATGCCGCCCGACAAAATAAGGCTGCCCGCCGGAATGCACTGGCCGCGCTCGGCCAGGTGATTCGCCAGCATGGCGATGGCGGCGGCGGGGTGACCCAGCACGGCGGCACCGGCGCCGAAGGCAACGGCCTGGCCATTCTTCTCCATCACGATTCCGACGGTGCGCAGGTCCACGCCCGACACGCTCATGGGTTGTCCACCGACCACAAAACGCGCGGCCGAGGTGTTGTCTGCGACCACGCTTTTCAGGTCGAACTTGAAGTCGCGGTAGCGGCTGTCAATGACCTCGATACCGGGCATCACAAAGTCGGTAGCGGCCAGCACCGCGCCAATGTGGCAACCTGGGCCGCGCAGCTCGGCTTTGGTGACAAAGGCGATTTCGGGTTCGACCTTGGGGTGAATCAGCTCACTCACCTTGCATTCGCCGCCATCGGGCACGGCGTAGTCGTCGGTCATGAAACCGAAAACCGGCGTGGTTACGCCCATTTGCTTCATCTTGGCGTGTGAGGTCAGCCCGGCTTTGAGGCCAATCACGCGGGCGCCGCGCGCCACTTTGCGCGAACGGATTGCATCCTGAATGGCGTAGGCATCATCCCAGTCCATGTCGGGATAGTCATCGGTGATTTTGGTGGTGTCCTGCTGCTGCATCTGGCAGTTTTCCAGGCGCTCTGCCAAAGCGGCAATGGTGGTGGTGTCGAGTTTCATACTGCTACCTTGTTAGAGTTTTGACGCTCGCGCGCCAGGGTCATGGCGGTGTCTTCAATCATGTCTTCCTGGCCACCGACCATGCCGCGACGGCCCATTTCGACCAGGATGTCGCGGGCGCTGACGCCATACTTCTTCTCGGCACGCTTGGCAAACAGCAGGAAAGAGCCGTACACACCAGCGTAGCCCAGCGTGAGCGCGTCGCGGTCGATGCGGATCGGGAAGTCCATGATCGGCACCACCAGGTCTTCCGCGACGTCCTGAATCTTGTACACATCGACCCCGGTGGCAACGCCCATCAGGTCCAGCACCGACACCAGCACTTCCATCGGCGTGTTGCCAGCGCCTGCCCCCAGCCCGGCGGCGGCAGCATCAATGCGGTTGGCGCCGACTTCCATCGCCGCAATCGAATTGGCCACCCCCATGGCCAGGTTGTGGTGGCCGTGAAAACCCAGCTCGGTCTCGGGTTTGAGCGCCTGGCGCACCGCGCTCAGCTTTTCCCTCACATCGTTGGGCAGCATATGCCCCGCAGAGTCGGTGACGTAAATGCAGTTGGCACCGTAACCCTGCATCAGCAGCGCCTGGCTGACCAGCTTCTCAGCACTGGCCATGTGCGCCATCATCAAAAAACCCACCGTGTCCATCCCCAAGGCGCGCGCCTTGGTGATGTGCTGTTCGGACACATCGGCTTCGGTGCAGTGGGTGGCGACGCGGATGGTGTTCACGCCCAGGTCCCTGGCCATCAGCAAATGGTCAACGGTGCCGATACCGGGTATCAGCAGCGCCGAAATCCTGGCCTGTTTCATCAGCGGAATCACCGCGCCCAGGTACTCCTCGTCGGTATGCGCCGGAAAACCGTAGTTGACCGAACTGCCACCCAGACCGTCACCGTGGGTCACTTCAATGAGCGGGATACCGGCAGCATCCAGCCCGCAGGCGATGGTTTTCATCTGGTCCAGCGTCATCAGGTGGCGCTTGGGGTGCATACCGTCGCGCAGGGTCATGTCGTGAAGGGTGACTTTTTTGCCTTGCAATGTCATGTGAGTTCTCCTAATAGGTTCAGGCGGCAGTGGCCTTGAGCGTGAGCCGGCCCGCAAGGATTTCTTCGGCAAACATCTCTGCCGTGCGGGCCGCGGCGGCCGTCATGATGTCAAGGTTGCCAGCGTATTTGGGCAGGTAGTCACCCAGGCCTTCGACTTCGAGGAACACCGAGACGCGCTTGCCATCGAACACCGGACCGTTGACCAGTTTGTAGCCCGGCACGTACTTTTGCACTTCCTTGATCATGGCGTGGATGGATTCGGTGATCCTGGCCTGGTCGGGCTCAGTCTCAGTCAGGCAATGCACGGTGTCGCGCATGATCAGCGGCGGCTCAGCCGGGTTCAGGATGATGATGGCCTTGCCTTTCTTGGCGCCACCGACTTTTTCCACCGCGCTGGCAGTGGTGCGGGTGAACTCGTCAATGTTCTTGCGCGTGCCCGGTCCGGCCGATTTGCTCGACACAGTAGCCACAATCTCACCGTAAGCTACGGGTTGCACACGGCTGACTGCGGCCACCATCGGGATGGTTGCCTGGCCACCGCAAGTGACCATGTTGACGTTCATTTCACCTTTTCCGACGTGCTCCTTGAGGTTGACTGGTGGCACGCAAAACGGACCGATGGCCGCTGGCGTGAGATCGATCATGAGGGCACCCAGGGCGTTGACTTTGCGGCTGTTTTGCGCATGCACATAGGCGCTGGTGGCGTCAAAGACGATCTGTACGCCGTCTGCCACCATGTGCGGAACAAGGCCATCCACGCCCTCGGCGGTGGTTTTGATACCCATCTCGCGGGCGCGCTTGAGGCCGTCGGATTCGGGGTCGATACCCACCATCCAAACCGGTTCGAGCACCGGGCTGCGTTGCAGTTTAGCCAGCAAATCGGTGCCGATGTTGCCGGGCCCGATCAGGGCACATTTGATTTTTCTTGTCATGATGTGAAGTTCCAGAAGAGTCAGTGAAAGCGCACCGAGCAGCTGCCCATGCCACCAATGGAGACGCGGAAGTTGTCGCCCGCTTTGGCGGGAGACATGGCCGCCAAGGCGCCCGACAAAATGACCTCGCCGGCCTTCATGCCAATGCCCAATCGGCCCAGCGTGTTCACCAGCCAGGCGACCGCATTGACCGGTGAGCCCAAAGCAGCCGCGCCAGCGCCGGTGCCGATGATTTCGCCATTTTTCTCCAGCACCATGCCGCAGGTGGACAGGTCGATGCGGCGCGGGTCGACGGCGCAGTCGCCCAGCACGAACACGCCACAAGAGGCGTTGTCGGCCACGGTGTCCTGGATCTTGATTTTCCAGTCGCGGATGCGCGAATCAACGATCTCGAAGCACGGCATCACGCACTCGGTGGCAGCCAGCACATCAGCGTTGCTGATACCGGGGCCCATCAGGTCCTTTTTGAGGATGAAGGCAATCTCGCCTTCGGCCTTGGGCTGGATCAGCGTGCTGGCGTCGACCGACTGGCCTTCGTTGTAGATCATGCCGTCGAGCAGGTAGCCAAAATCGGGCTGGTACACACCCAGCATATTCATGACGGCCGCCGAGGTGACACCGATTTTCTTACCAACAATGCGCTCGCCCGCGCCCAAGCGGCGTGACAGCATGCGCTGCTGGATGTGGTACGCGTTCTGGATGGTGATGTCGGGGTGGCGGGTGGTGAGCGGCTCGACCACGGTTTGCGTGCTCATGGCGTGGAACAACTCGTCGCCCAGCGTTTCGATCAGTTTGGCATCCATAGGTAATTTGGTCCTGTTGGTTTAATTGACGTTTGCAAGGTCATAGGTGTTTTTGGGCTCTAGCCCCCGTACGGCCTGCGTTAGTAGCTATAAATTCAATAGCAATTCAGTACTTGATCATCACGTTGCGCAGCTCCGTGTAGAACTCCAGCGAATGCACACCGCCTTCGCGACCGATACCAGACTGTTTGGAGCCACCAAACGGCGTGCGCAGATCGCGCAGGAACCAACTGTTGATCCAGCACAAACCCACTTCAATCTGGGTGGCCAGACGACTGGCGCGGCTGATGTCCTGGGTGTAGATCGAAGTGGCCAATCCATACTTGGTGTCATTGGCCATGCGAACGGCCTCTTCTTCAGTGTCAAAGGGCGTGATGTGGCAGCACGGTCCGAAAATCTCTTCGCGCACCACAGAGGCGGTCTCGGGCAGGCCGGTCCAGATGGTGGGCTGCACCCAGCAGCCGTCTTTCAACGCATCAGGCATCTCGGGAACGCCGCCGCCGAACACGATGTTGGCGCCTTCTTCCTTTGCGCGGGCATAGTAGGACAGCACTTTTTTCTGGTGAATTTTGCTAACCAACGGCCCTATTTTGGTGTCATGGTCAAACGGGCGACCCGGCTTCATGGTTTCAGCCTTGACCTTGAGGGCTGCCACAAACTTGTCGAAAATGGGGCGCTCGACATAGACACGCTCGGTGCCCAGACAGACCTGGCCGGCGTTCTCAAACACCGAGCGGGTCACGGTGTTGACGGCGTTCTCAAAGTCGCAGTCGGCAAACACCACCGCTGCGTTCTTGCCACCGAGTTCCAGCGACACCGGGCGGATGCCGTCGGCACCGGCTTTCATGATGGCGGTTCCGGTTTTGGTTTCCCCGGTAAAGGTAATGCCGTTGACGCCCTGATGGGCCGTGAGAAAGGCGCCCGCCGAGTCCACGCCAAAGCCGTTGACCACGTTGTACACGCCGGGCGGCACGCCGACCTTGTTCATCACTTCGCCCAAGAGCGTGGCGGTGCTGGGGGTGCATTCGGATGGTTTGACCACCACGGTGTTGCCGCAGGCCAGCGCCGGGCCGCATTTCCAGGTCATCAGCAGCAGCGGCAGATTCCACGGGCAGATGATGGCGATGACACCACGCGGGGTGCGCACGCCATAGCTGCGCGCCGTCTTGCCGTCAGGCGTTCGCATCTCGAAGGATTCGGTGGACACATTTTTGATGGTGTCGGTAAAAATCTTGAAGTTGGCAGCGCCGCGCGGGATGTCGATGTGCGAGGCCAGATGCGCAGGCTTGCCCGTGTCCGCCACTTCGGCCTGCAAGAAATCATCAAAGCGATGGTTGATCTCGGCCACGACGCCGTCCAGCATGGCGCAACGCTCGACCACTGACAACTGCCCCCACGGACCGCGCAAGGCAGCGCGTGCAGCGGCCACAGCGGCGTCGACTTCGGGCTTGCCGGCCTCAAACACGTTACCGATCAGCGAGTTGTCGACCGGGTTACGCTTTTCGTAGGTCTTGCCGCTGAGGTTGGTGACGTACTCGCCGTTGATGAAGTTCTTGATATCTCTCATATTTCTCTCTCAAATGTGGAATCGGGACGGGCAGACCTAGGACGGCAATCCAAGTGCTGCCAGCCCGGCGTGGGCACAGACTTCATCCTCATGCTCGGAACCGCCGGAGACGCCAATGCCGCCAATGCGCTGGCCACTTGCAAGTATCGGAACCCCGCCGCCAAAGGCAACGAAACGCGGCCGCAGCACTATGCCCTCGCGTACGGCGCTGGAGTGTTGCTGCAAAGCCGCATGCCATTGGCTGGTTGCCAGGCCGAAGCTGACGGCGGTGTAGGCCTTGTCAATGGCAATATCGACCGAGTGCAGGGGTGCACCCGGCATGCGCAAAAAAGCCGCCAGGGTGCCGCCCGCGTCAACCACCGCCACGTTGATGCGAATACCCATGGTCTGGGCGTGCGCCGCCGCTTCCCGCACAGCGACGGCAGCAGCCTCCCAGTCAATCACCGATTGGGAATGCGCAATTTGCATCAGGTCACCACGCTCAGGAATGCATCGTTGAGCTTGCGGTCGTGGTAGAAAATACCCCGCCCAACGTGCTCCCAACTCCAGGTGACCGGCTGCATGTCCGGGTAGTGGTCGTAGCCGCCGCAGAAGGTTTCCAGGCGGTTGCCGGAGGGGTCAAAGAAGTAGATCGTGGTGCCTTGCGTGATGCCGTGGCGGGTTGGGCCGATGTCGATCGAGACCCGGTTAATGCTCATGATGTCGGCGGCGCGCAGCACCTGCTCCCAGCTCCCCATCTGGAACGCCACATGGTGGAGTTTGCCGTCCTCGGCGTGGCGCACCATGGCCAGGTCGTGGGCCTTGGCACTGCAAGTCAACCAGACAGCCAGGTCGGTCGCACCGTCTTCGAGCTTGACGCGCTCGACCAGGTTGAAACCCAGTACCTCTTCAAACAGCTTGCGCGAACCATCAATGTCACCACCGTACAGCAACGCGTGATCCATGCGGATCGGTCGAATGCCCTTGCCATCGATGACATCCACTTCGGGGTCGTTGCAGCCGGTGACACTGCCCACATCGGTCTTCTCGGCGAACAGTTCGATGGTGTGTCCCGTCGGAATCGTGAAACGCACGCGTTCACCGGTTTCCAGCATGTCTCCTGCCGGCATGCGCTCGGTTTTTACGCCGTACGCCTTGAGTTTGCCATCCAGCTCTTCCAGAGTGGCCTTGTTGAGCACTTTGTAGCCAAAGAAGTCCAACCCGGCGCGGTCAGCTTTGCGCAGCACGATGCTGTTGTGGTCGCGCTCGGCACGGGTCTTGAAATAGACGCGGCCCGATGCGTCCCGCCCGGTTTCCACCAGACCCATCACATCGGTATAGAACTGGACCGACTCGTCCATATCGAGCACGCGTATCTGGGCGTGGCCCGGACGCAAAACACCTGTCATTGCCATTTTGTAGTCTCCTGTTTGATTTCAAGTTGAGAGGGCGAGAGAACGTCTTTCGGCTCAACCACCCGACAGACGTTTTTTTTCATTTTTCCAATCACCCGCAGCGCAATGGCGCTGCTCGGGCGCACGCGACACGCCAGGACGCAGCCTTGTGCTTCCTCCTGCTCGCTGACGTGCTCGCGGCTCATGACCCGCTTGGTGTACGAGCCACTGAGAACCTGCACCTTGCAGACGCCGCAGCCACCCCCGCGGCAACCCGCCGGAATTCCCTTTTTGCCTAGCGACTCCATGCCTTCGAGCAGGCTCAGGGCGTCAGAGCAGCGGTAGCTGCTGCCGTCGTCTTCAATGGTCACGGTGTGGACGGTCATGGCATCAAGGCTTGCCGTCAAATTTTGCGGAACAGCGGACTGCGCACCTGTTGCGCGTCAGCCGCCGAGATGAACTTTTCGGTATAGATGTCGCGCTCAAAGAGCCGCCCCTGCATGAGCGTGCTGATGCAGGCTTCAATCATCAGCGGCGGGCCGCACAGGTAGGCTTTGCGGCCGCGAAAATCGTTTTCAAAATGCACTTTTGCAGCGTCATGCGCAAAACCGCGAGCGCCCTCCCACACCGACTCGGTGGGCTCATTGGAGAGCACGGCCAGGTAGTCAAAGTTTGGGTGCTGCGCTGCCAGTGCCTTGAATTCGTCATGGTGGTAAAGCTCGGCTTGGCACCGCGCGCCATTGACCAGCGTTATCGGCCGGGTGATGCCTTGTGCCAGCAAGTCCAGGATCATCGAGCGCGGACTCGAAAGGCCGGAGCCACCGGCAAAAAATAGGTAGGGCAGATGCTGTGCCACATGCTCGGTCTGGCGCACAAAAAAGCGCCCATAAGGGCCACTAAAGCGCACCGCGTCGCCCAGCTTCAGCACGTCATGAACCCAGCCGGTTGCGGCCCCGCCAGGGACGCGTCGAATATTGAGCTCGATCTCGCCCCCCATTGAGGGTGCGCTCGCGACGGAAAATGCACGCGCCTGCTCCTCCCCGGGCACCACCAGATTGATGTACTGCCCGGCCTGAAACACGATCTGCTGCGGCGCGTCCAGCGTGATCCAGACGCCCTTCACGGTGGGCGTCAAATCCTCCATGCGCGACACCGTTCCGCAGTAGTCTTGCACCGGCAGGTTCAGGGCATCGGGCTCGTCTTCGATTTCGGCATTCGTCGTCACGTCTGATTGCAGCGTGGCACAGCAGGCCAAGGTCTTGCCCTCTTCACGCTCATAGTCCATCAGCGCGAAGTTGGAAGCAGCCCCATGGTCCACCTCACCGTCGGTGATGTCGATTTTGCAGGTGGCGCACAGACCGTGGCAGCATGCGTGCGGCAAGTAAATGCCGGCACGCAAGGCAGCATCGAGAATGGTTTGCCCGTCCTCAACCTCCAGCACCTGCCCCGTCGATTCAAAAGTGAGTTGATAACCCATCAGCGCTTCGTCCCTTTAGTTGCACGAACCGTTCAAGCCATGCAAGCCCGGTGTACGAAAGCGGATCACATCCTTGTGACCCAGACCGTTTTCAGCCAGCGACTTCGTGGCATCCGGCGACCAGGGCTTTCCGGACTTAAACCACTCAGCGGCGTTCCAGTCGATCTTGGCAAAGTCAGGGTGTGCACCAAATACGCCGGGCAGTGGCCCCGCCAGCAGGTCACCAAACTTCATGGTTGGCGGCAGCGGAATGCAAAAGGGCGCGCAAAACATCAGGTGGTCTTCCCACCCGATGTAGAGCAAAGGCGCCGGGAACTTGTCCACAGTGTCCTTCTGGATGAAGGGGTAGGGACGGACGGAAGTAATAGCCATGATAAATGGGTCTCCTGGTGGTCGTGCTTTAGTTGCCTTTGGCGAGATCACGCCAGGCTTTGAAGTTCTTCTGGTCCTGCGAACCTTCGAAGTCAAGGTTGTCGCGACCCATTTCCATGCGGTACCACTTCAGCACTTCGGCCAGGGGGTTAAAGTCTGCCGCCGTCGGATCGGCCTCTGGCGTGAAGCAGTTGCCCTGGTAGATCTGGTGTACCGGCATCCAGGACTGGATGTACTTTTCGGGCTCATGGTCAAAAATGCTCTTGCATCCATCGGAGCAGAAGTGGTACTTCATGCCGCTGTAATCGGACTCGCGGTAAGCGATCTTGGTGGGGTCGTCCGGCTCAGTGAAGAACATCGGAATCTGGCAGGTCTGGCACAGCATGGGCAGCGTGGTGTTGTAGAAACGCTTGCCCTCGGCGGCCTCTTTGGCCCAATGCTCATAGCGGGGCCGGTAGTACTTGTCAAAGGTGTCGGGGTATTTTTCCGACAGCCATTGCATCTCGGACTCGGACGGTGTCCAGGTATGAAAGGGGGCTGCTGCACCGTAGTTGTAGAACACGGCCCAGGCCTGGTGCGACAAATGGTCTTTGTCTTTGCAAGCCTGTGTCCACCCGGCCGGCACCTTGATGCCATAGCGCGCCAAATCCGCAAACAAGGCGCCGCCGTTTTCTTCAGCGTAAGTTTCCCAGGCTTCCTTCCAGCTCATCACACGCTTGGGCAGCATGTAGTCCATCATCATGGCCACGAGGGTGAGCACGCGGTAGCCGCGCCAGAACCACTTGTCGATCCAGCGCTGCACGATGGGCAGGTTGTCCGGGTCTTGCTCCAGGATGAACTTGATCATCTCCAGCCCCAGCGTCATGTGACGGGCCTCGTCGCTTTGTGCCGAAAAGCCAAAGGCCATGGCGGCCATGTCGCCGTTATAGGCTGCGCCCGACACAAACGGCACAAACAGCAGGTTGGTCAGAACGTACTCAAAAGCAAAACCAATCGACACCATGTACTCAAACGGTCCGGCCGTGATGGCATCGTCAAAGAACGACTTCGGCACCGACAGGTACCAGACGCGGTCGTGCTGGTGGCGGAAGTTCTGGAATCCGTTGTAGAACTTGTTGTAGTTCGACATCGAGTGGACCTGCGTCTGCGAGTGGCGGATTTCATCCAGCGACTGCATCATGCAGGCCACGCGCGGGCCAGCCCCGGCAAACTGCCGCCCAACGTGGGCAAAGCCCCGGTGCGCCATGTATTCGAGCGGGGACACGCCCGTCAAAAACAGCTTGAGCGCATTGATGTAACGCGCATCGGTGACCTGCAAATGCCCGTTATTCTGGTTAAAAGCATCGATGATGGCGTAGAGCTTTTTCTCTTTCTCCGACTGGTATTTCCAGTAGGCGTCCATCGTCAGGCGAAACGGGTCTTCAAACTTGCTCCAGTCGTGAATTTTGATTCCCTCGTACTCCAGGTAAGGGTAGATATCAGTCTTCTTCTGGTAGCTGGGCTCCCAATCAAGGTCGCGCGTCATCAGGTTGTAGCGATCTTTGAGGTTGAGCTTTTTGTTGACTTTCATGTCCATGGTGTGTCTCCGGTTGGCTTGTTTTGGCTCTGAATGGAATCTGTAATGCAGGGTGCTTTTAGTGCTTCCAGCTCAGCGTGAAGTCGTCATCGGTTTCTTCGATGTGTCCCGTCAGCGTGATCAGGTTGATGTGCAGTTCCTGCAGATCAAAGTCGCGCCCCATCTGCTCGGCCACGGTGCTGCGCCGAATGACCATCGTGTCGGGGGCATCGATCCTGACCATGGCCGGCTGGAAATTGACCGTGGCGTTCGGGTTGTCGGCCACGATCGCATCGACGATGCAGCGGGTCTCTTCGTTTCTCTGAAAGGCAATGAATACGTTGGACATGGTGTTTGCTTTCGTGGGTTTAGGCAGAAACGCCGGCCTTGGTCAGACGGGCGTCGAGCCGGGCAGACACGCGCGCCAGTGCGGAGTCGGCATCACCGCCCAGCGCCATGCTGGCCAGCGGCTGCAGCGCTGCGGCGGCACGGGCACGCCAGTGCGCAATCCACTTTTGCAGTTGCGCCTTGTTTTCAGGGTTTTCGGCGGCTGCAATACGCAGGCTCGCATCCACCCACTTGCTGCTGTCATCAAACAACTCGGTCTGAAACCGGGTGAGCAGCGACACCGTGGGGCCGGCCTTGGCATTGAGCGCCTGGTCCACCTCGGTATATGCCAGACCAAACAGCAATCCATCCAGCGCAACGTGCTGCGCCACAAACATCTCGAACCAGTCCTTGATGACCAGCGTGTCCTCGACGTAGCGACGCAGTTCTTGCCACTGCGGCTGGTCCATCCAGGCAAGCTTTGCGGCCTGCACCTCGCCCTGATCGCCCAGAACCAGGCCCATGCGGGTGAGGTACTGCGCCACGCCGAGCTGGTCCATGCCCTGGTACAGACAGGGCTGCGTAATGGCGGTACCAAAGCCATAAGCGCACATGGAGGCACCGTTCATATTGGCACCCCAGGCCACGTGGCGCAAGGGAATATAGAAGTCCAGGGCGATTCGCTTCGAAGCGTCGTCATACACATCGGCCAAGCCCCGGGACTCCACAAAGTCAAAGTCGGCCTCGGCTGTTTCCTGCATTTTTGCCCGCGAGGCGGTGTATGCGCCGTAGTAGAACTGGCGCGGATCTTTCAATGCATACCAGTCCTTCATGGTGATGGCGGTGCGCGTCGCATCAAATATTTCGTGCTCCGGATCCCAGGTCGGGCGGTAGTGGAAGTTGGCATCGGCCTGGAGATCCATCGTCCCCTCCAGGTAACGCGAAGCCGGTTTATTGGGACCAATGCGCGCGGCGATGTGGTCAAAGGTTTGCCGCAGTGGCTCGATATTGACGGTGCGAAGATCTATATGCATATCAAAGGGTCTCCTCTAGTTATTGCTCTGGTTTCAGGCTTTGTTGTCGTGACGCAAGTGCTGCTCGCGTGCGGCGCGCAGACTCCAGTCCCATTCCTGCTCTTGAATGCCCGGTGCCGGTTGCAGGCGCCCCTTACTAGGGATAACGCCGTGCGTGGCACAGAACTCGTCAAACGGCGCTTGCGCCATTAGCAATTCGACGAACAGCTCGGGCTCGCCGACCGCAAACTCAAATTCCACCAGGCCGTTGGCATGCGTCTCAATGATTCGCACGAACTTGAGGTTGGTATTGAATTGGGGTGTATCGCTCATGACTTAACGGGTGTAACGAGCAAGGCTTTGCAAATTGCTTGCCAAACTTCGGCACATCCGTAATATTCTCGAGATTTGCAGGGAAAACCCCTACAAATCGGCTGCTACTTTCGACGTTTTTGCCTTGTTGACATAGCGTTCGATGATCTTCCATCGCTGATTGTGCGGATCCACAGCGGGAAAACTGCGCATTTGAAGCAGAGAATATGCTGAGATTTGATCAAATGATCAAATTCACTCACAATCCAGAGATTAGAACTATCATCAAGTCCATCCGCCGAAATATCGAGAAAATGGCGATCAGGTCTTTCCAGGAGATGACATGACCTCAAGCTTAAAATACCCCCCGGACGGCGATTTGCGTCGCCTGCTTCGCTTTGAGCCCGACAGCGGAGCCATCTGGTTGGGCGACCGGCGCATGGTGCTGATGCACACCACCGCGCTGGCCGCGCTGCGCCAGGACCTGGTCAACTCGGTGGGGCCGGAGCACGCCCGGCGCATCCTGACGCGCATGGGCTATGCCTCGGGTTTATGCGACGCTGAGTACGCCAAAAAGACACGTCCCGGCGAATCGCTGCAAAGCAGTTTCATGGTCGGGCCCCAACTGCACATGCTCGAAGGAGCGGCCCGCGTCACGCCGGTGAAACTAACGTTTGACATCCCTGCGGGGCAGTTTTATGGCGAATTTCGCTGGGACCATTCGTGGGAGGCCTACGCACACCAACAGAAATTTGGACTCGTCGATGACCCCGCCTGCTGGACGCTGCTGGGTTACGCCAGCGGCTACACCAGTGCCTACATGGGGCGCCTGATTTTGTACAAAGAAACCCTGTGCGCTGCCTGCGGGGCCGATCACTGCCAGATCGTGGGTCGCCCGATTGAAGAATGGCCCGACGGCGAGGCGCACAGGGTTTACTTCACCGATGACTCCCTGATGGAAAAAATGGAGGCCCTGCAATCTCAAGTCGAGGCGCTGAAATCCGAAATCGAACCTGCCAGTCGGGGCGCCCAACTGATTGGGGTGTCGCCCAACTTTCGCAAGGCTTATGCCCTGATGGAGAAAGCGGCGCAAACCCAGGTAACGGTGCTACTCACCGGCGAGACCGGCGTCGGCAAGGAGCGCTTTGCCCGCGCCCTGCACGAACTGTCCAGCCGTGCCAACGCACCGTTTGTCGCCATCAACTGCGCGGCACTGCCCTCGGAGTTGATCGAGGCCGAGCTGTTTGGCGTGGAGAAAGGCGCCTACACGGGTGCCCATGCGTCACGCGCCGGGCGTTTTGAGCGCGCCAACGGTGGCACCCTGTTGCTGGATGAAGTCGGCGAACTGCCCATGGCAGCCCAGGCCAAACTGCTGCGTGTGCTCCAAGAGGGTGAAGTGGAGCGGGTCGGTGGCGAAAACACGCTCAAGGTGAATGTCCGCTTGGTCGCGGCCACCAATGTGGATCTGGAAAAAGCGGTGCGCGAAGGTCGCTTCAGGAGCGACCTCATGTACCGGCTCAACGTCTATCCGATTTGTATTCCGGGCCTACGCGAGCGCCGGGCCGACATTGAGCCTCTGGCACGCAGCATGCTGACACGCTTTGGCGCCCTGCATGGCAAGCGCATCACGGGATTCGGGGAGCGCGCCTTGCAGGCGCTGACCAAGCACGACTGGCCCGGCAACGTGCGCGAACTGGAGAACTTGGTGGAGCGTGGCGTGATCCTTGCATGCCAGGGAGGAATGATCGAAATCGAACACCTGTTTCCCAACCTGTCGGAGTCGCCCCAAACCAGTGTGGACGCACACGGCCAGCTGACGCGTCTGCCCAGTGCGCAGGACGACGACCTGAGTGCGCGCATTCTGGACAGCGGCAGCTCGCTGGAAGACATCGAGGCACGCGTGCTTGACCATGCCGTAGCGCGGGCGCGGGGCAACCTGTCTGAGGCCGCCCGGCTTCTGGGCCTGACGCGACCGCAGCTGGCCTACCGGCAAAAGCGTCAGCATGCGAGTGACACAAGCGAGCCCCCAGCAGCCCCCCAACGCCATCAAGGAGACCGGTGATGTCCACCCTCAAACAGCTAACAGGCAACCCATCGGACACCGACACCATCGCTCCGCGCACGCTGGCCGAGCGTGCTTACCTGAGTCTGCGCCATGACGTGGTGTGCGGCAAACTAGCCCCCGGCGAACGCCTGCGTGTGGAGCACCTCAAAGACCAATACCAAGTAGGGGCAGGCACCTTGCGCGAAGCCTTGTCGCTGCTGGTGTCGGATGCACTCGTTACCGCCGAGGGGCAGCGCGGCTTTCGGGTCGCCGCCATCTCACTGGCCGACCTGGAAGACGTGACCAATACCCGCGTTATGCTGGAGACTGAAGCCCTACGCCAGTCAATTCGCCACGGCGATGCGCAATGGGAAGCCGCGCTGGTGGCCAGCTACGAGTTGCTTTCACAAACCGAAAGCGATCCCGCCGGGCCAGAGCCCGCACTCTGGGAGCGACGCAACAAGGCGTTCCACGAGGCGCTGAACGCAGGGTTCAACTCACCGTGGAGCAAGTATTTTCTGAATATTTTGTATCGCCACGCCGAACGATACCGCAACATCAACTGGCGGCTCACCGCGGCCCACGCTAGCGGGCGCGACGTGCACCGTGAGCACGAGGACATATTTCGCGCCGCCATCGGTCGCCAAGAAGCCCGTGCCGCCCTGGCCCTGGAAGCACATGTGCGGTTGACGCACGACATTGTAAAAAATCAATCGCAAAAGCTCGACACATGACTGTGCGCATCAAACTTCACCTGATGCTGGGTCGCAAACTCAAGATACATCCATCAGAACTTGAGTGCCAACACAGCGCTGGAAGCGGCGATTTTTCCCTTGCCGAACCCGATGCGGTATTTGTCCAGCCTTTGGAGGTCATAAACGTAATTGACCATCATCGCAAATGATTGCTTGACGCCTTTGGCGGAGGGGTCGCCGCCCCAGTTTAGTCGCTCAATGCGGGCACCGTTTCCCAGATGAAATCGCGCCACAGGGTCCACCGGTTTTCCATCCGCCATTTCACACGTCAGGTAGTGGGCAGCACATTGCATCAGCATATGGACCAACGGCGATTTGGCGTCCAGCGCAAGCGGCTTATCGAATGCGGCCAGCAATTGGGGTGCCATGATGGCCTCAATGCCTACAGATTGCGCCAACGCAGTACGCGCCTTGGCATCGAGCTTGTCTAGCATGGCGCCCGCACTCTTGCTGAGCCAGGTGCGCAGGCCGGGTATGGGTGAGAGCGTGGCAAAGGTCTTGAGACTGGGAAACTCAGCCTTTAGGGTTTCTACCACACGTTTGATCAGGGAATCACCAAAACTCACGCCCCGCAGCCCCGGCTGCGTGTTGCTGATGGAATAGAAAATAGCGGTGGTGGCTTTGGAGATATCTTCTGCTGCGGTGGATTCGTCGAGCAGCGGCAAAATCGCTTGAGGCAATGTGTGCAGCAGTGCCACCTCGACAAAAATCAGTGGCTCATTGAGTAGTTGCGGGTGAAAGAATCCATAGCAACGGCGGTCGGAATCGAGTCGGTTCTTGACATCATTCCAGTCGCGAATATCGTGCACCGCCTCGTATTTGATCAGCTTTTCAATCAACGAAGCAGGAGAGTCCCAACTGATGCGGCGCAGCTCCAAAAAGGCAATGTCAAACCAGGTGGAAAACAAGTTCTCCAATTCGGCATCCAGCGCGAGCAAACGCTTGTCCGTCTTCAGGTGAGGCAGCAAGTCGCAGCGCATCTGTACCAGAAACTGCATGCCCCCCGAAGACACCGCGAAGCGCTGCAGCAAGCGGGTGCGTGGCGACACCAAGGCCCGGCGCAATCTGATCTCTGCAGCGCCCTCATCTGGCGTGTTTTGGGCATCGTCATATTGCCCGCGCGCAGCCTGAACCTTCTTGGGGTCGGGGGCAAATTGTTCACTCATCAGCAACCAGCAATCGCGTCGCTGAGCCAGCGTGGCGGTGTCGTACCAGAGCGCAAGGTCACCAGCGCGCCGCCCGCCCTCTACCTCGCTGATCTGGTTGTCCACGATCGCCTGCAAGGCGCCCAAGGTGCGACGCAACACGCGCGGCGACAAGGCCTCCTCATTGCGGCGCAAGGTGCCAGCCAGACGTTCGCGGGTGGAGCGCAAGCGCTGTGATGGCGCGACAAAGTTGCCTGACACCAGGTTGACGGTCGTCCTGGAGGTGTTGGCATCTGCTTCTATTTCGATAGCGGCTTGCGCATTTTCCACGGGGGCTGCGACCACATTAGACGCAGATCTTTCAGTGGGCAGCAGTTTGAAGACGTTGCGTTGCAACCATGCCGGGGCGTTCATGGGAGTCACCTACCTTTCATCACAATAGTCGTAACGCTCGAACTGAACGACTTGCTGTTTGCGCCAGCGCAGCCGCAGCGAAGCATCAACTTCTCCAGCTATCATAATTAGCAGAGTGCCTATTGCAGTTGCAACTTGCGCCCCATTTATTGCACATCACGCCAATTTCATCAAACCTCACTGGCAAACGCAGTAGCGTCTAAAAACATGCGCCCCCTGAAACCCACGATCCCGATGTCTTTTGTGCAAAACATGCTGATGGGTGCCAGGCGCTCGCTTGCGCCGCAGAACGTTGATGCACTGGTTTTGACGGCTGGTATTGCGCCGACCCTGCTTGAGCAACGTGGTGCCCGGGTGACGCGTGAGCAGTTTGTCCGGCTCTACGAGGTGATTTCACTGACCATTGGCGACGAAATGCTGGGGCTTTGGTCCCGGCCGATTCGCGCAGGCACGCTGAAGTACCTTGGCCTTTGTCTTCTCGACGCGCCATCCGTGCTTGTCGCCTTGTACCGCTTTACCCGCTTCTGGAATCTGTTGCTTGACGACTATGTCTTGCAATTGTCACGTAAAGACCAGCTCGTGACCCTCGCACTCACGCCCTTGGCGGGCACCACAGCCCTCACCATTTTTGGGCATGAACTGATGATCAAACTCAGTCATGGCATGGCATCTTGGTTGGTTGGTCGGGAATTGCCGCTAGAGAGTGTGGGCTTCGGTTTTGCACGGCCAGCAAATTTTGCGGAATATGCGCATCTGTTTCCCGGCCCGGTGCGTTTTGATCAGGGCCACTCGTCGGTCTCCTTTGCCGAGCCCTTGCTGCGCCAGCGCTTCCACCGCACTAAGGCCGAACTCATCCGGTTCGTCAAGCGTGCGCCCGATGATTGGATCTTTGTCACTTTTGATCACGGCTCGACGGGCAGGCAAGTCCGGGAATTTCTATCCGACAAAGCCACGGCATCACCCACCCTGGCGGCCACCGCTACAGCGCTGTTCATGTCCGACAGGTCGCTCTCCAGAAAGCTGGCCTTGGAGGGCGTGACGTTTCAGAAGATCAAGGACGAGATTCGACGCGACCATGCTATTGAGCGTTTGGTCAAGACCCATGAATCGATTGATCAAATTGCGAGCCTCGTTGGTTTTGACAACACACCGGCCTTTCACCGCGCATTTCGGTCCTGGACCGGAAGCACACCCGGGGCCTACCGGCGTTAGACTTCTTTATGCGATCGGCAACGCACCCGCCCGCTTGACTTCTTTCAGCGAAAAACTGGTCGAGATTTCTTTCACACCGGGCAGGCTGCGGATCTTGGCGCGCACCAGCAGCGAAAAGGTCTCCAGATCGGGCGCAATGGCTTCGATCAGATAGTCGTAACGGCCTGACAGGTTGTGGCACGACAGCACCTCGGGCAGGGCCACCACCTCACGCTCAAAGGCGGCCATGACCTCGGGTGTGTGCTGGTCCATTTGCAGGTGCACAAAGCCGGTGACGCCATAGCCCAAGAGACGTCGACTCAACCGAGCGTTGTAGCCCTCAATCAGGCCGACATCTTCGAGTTGGCGGACCCGACGCCAGCAAGGTGATTGCGACAGCGAAACCAGCTCCGCCAAGTCACCCACCGTAGCGCGGCCATCCTTTTGCAGAGCAACGAGCAACGAGCAACTTCCGGTCTACCGCATCTAATTTGACAGTTGGTAAAGGCATGAAAGACCTTGTATTCTAAAAATGTTAGAAGTTTAATTCCATTCAAATGATATTTCAAAGCCAAATTATCCGAAATATTCGCAACCACCAACCCCAACCTACCGATGCCATGGTTACATGGCAACCTGCCGCATCGTCGCCAACTTCACCCAAGTCGGCTGCGAGTCAATGTATGTCGCCCTACGCTGACTCGCGTCAACCGGTGTCTAGTCGCCAGTCCCCACACCACGCGAAGCGCCGACAGCGTGGCCACGGTGGCGCTGAGACCCACAGGCTATGTCACCGCGAGATTTTCAATAGATCATCGGGCGGCCAGGCCACCTGTATCTGCGCCAATGGGGTTGATATCAAGCGTGCCGTCTGTAGAATCAAAGGTGCGAGTTCTGATCGGACTCTTTTCTCGGTCCAGTTAGTGGTTGATACCGAACTCTGGACTGCAGCTACCGGGCGCCCGGCCATGTTGACCACTGGCGCCGAGATGCCGATCTCGCCGAACATGGCTTCTTCCACGGCCACCGAGTAGCCGTCGATACGCGCCCGTTTGATCAGTATCTGGTTGCTATCGCGGTCGGTAATGGTTTTTGACGTGAGCTGCTGAACTGGACAGGCAGCAAGCACGGCAGCAATTTCGCCGTCCTCCAGACAAGAAAGCATGGCGCGGCCGCCCGAGGTACAGTGAATTGGCCTGCGCCGACCAACTAAGGTTGCCACCAACATCGTTCGGCGCACCGGTATTCTGAAGATGTAGACAATGTCCAGTCCGTCTGGAACGACGAGATTGATGGTCTCATGACACAATTCGCTGGCATCGACCAGATGCGGCACGGCAGCCGCGATCAGCGGACTTGCCTTGAGGTATGCAAATGTGTAGTCAAGTGCACGGGTTGACAGGCAGTAGCGTCTGGTCGCCGTGTCCTTGTGAAGGTAACCCAACGCCGTCAAAGTGTGGGAAAAGCGTTGGGCAGCGCTTTTACCCAGACCGGTTCTCGACATCAGGTCGGCCAGACTGGCGGGCTGTGGGCTCTGGGCAACTGCATCCAGCACAGCAAACCCCTTCTCCAGCGACTGCACAAACAGAGGGTTGACTTCCCTCTTTTGTGCTTCTGATCGGCGGTTCTGGTGTGTTTTCATGGGTGACCCCTTTTTTTTGGTAACTTTTGTGTCGACAGGCAGGTTTGACATTTCTCTATAATTGATACTAAAATTTTCTATTCAATACTATGTATTGTATTGTAATACTATATTTTTGAATCGGACTACTCAAAAGCATTTTTATAGGAGCGCCTGATGATGAAAAATTGGAAAGAAGCGATCACGCTGGTCGTGATGACCTTGATAGGAAGCATGTTGACCTGGAATGTTTTGGCGGGCGAGTATCCGGAACGGCCGGTAACGCTAATCGTTCCGTGGCCGGCAGGCGGTGCAACCGATGTTGTCCTGCGTGACTTGGCTCAGATCACATCGAAGTACTTGGGTCAGACGATTGTCATTGACAACAAGCCGGGCGCCGCCGGTACGCTAGGACCCGCAGTGATGAGCAAGACGGCCAAACCTGACGGCTACACCATCTCGCAGATTGCGATTACGTTGTTTCGGTTGCCTCACATGCAGGTTGTCAATTACGACGCGTTGAAGGACTTCGACTACATCATCGGTTTATCAGGCTACACGTTTGGTGTAGTCGTTCGCGCCGATTCCCCCTGGAAGACTTGGCAAGATTTCGCAACGCATGTTAAGGCCAATCCGGGAAAAGTTGCATACGGATCAGTGGGAACGGGGTCGAGTCAGCATATCGCCATGCAGTCCATTGGCGACAAAGCGGGTTTCGAGTGGACACACGTTCCCTTCAAGGGATCGAGTGACGCTCTAATCTCACTGCTCGGAGGGCACATAGATGCGGTTGCCGACTCAACCGGTTGGGCGCCGCATATTGAATCAGGCAAGATGCGCCTGCTTGCTACGTTTGGCGCACAGCGCACCAAGAACTGGTCGAGTGTTCCCAATTTGACGGAGCTTGGCTACGGTCTGGTGTTTGACTCACCTTATGGTCTTGCCGGACCCAAGGGAATGGACCCTGCCATCGTCAAGAAATTACATGACGCTTTCAAACAGGGACTCAAGGATCCGGCGTTTGGCAAGACACTTGAAAAGTTTGACCAGACTGACCGTTACATGGACACCAAAGCCTATGGAAGCTACGTCAAGGAGACCTACACTCAAGAAGGAGTGATGATCAAAAAACTGGGGCTAGCACAAGGAGCGGGGAGCAAATAGTGTCCGACGCCCTGGAGATCGCTTCCCACATTTTCAGTGGTGAAACGACGGCGGTTCAAGTCATGTGGGAGACGGTTGAACGGGTAAGGTGTCTTGACCGTAGGTTTCATGCGGTCTGCAATCTGCAGCAAGATATCGGTTTTGAGCAGGCCGAGCGGATTGACGCTTGGCTGGGGCAACTGTCAGAGGTCAAGCGCCGAACAGTACAGCACACGCAGCCATTTCTTGGTGTACCCAGCCTGCTAAAGGATTTAGGAACAGCGGCTCAAGGTTTGCCCAGTTCGATGGGGTCCAAGTTCTTCGGCCACGTTGATTGGGCGCAGGACTGCGAGTTGGTGACCCGTCTGCGGCGCTCAGGCATGGTTTTGTTTGGCCGCACGGCCAGCAGCGAGCTCGGCCTAGCACCAACGACGGAAGCCCCTGTTTATGGTGAGCCGACGCAGAACCCCTGGGCGCATGGATACAGCGCTGGCGGATCGAGCGGCGGTGCAGCAGCAGCGGTCAGCAGCGGCATGGTCGCCTTGGCGCATGCGGGCGATGGCGCTGGATCGATCCGCATCCCGGCGTCCTGCTGCGGCCTAGTGGGATTGAAAACGTCGCGCGGCTTACAGCCCAGCGGGCCACAAAAAGCTGAAGGCTGGGGCGGGCTGGTCACTGATCATCTCATCACTATGACAGTGCGCGACTGCGCTACCGCGCTCGACTTCACCGCAGGCTCCGACATTGGCGCGCCCTATGCGGCCCCGCCTCATTCCGTCTCGTGCCGCGACGCTGTGCAGCGGGTCACAGCGGACCCCGCCACAGTCAAACGCCGCCGGATTGCCTTTGTTTCCAGCACCTACGAAGGCGCTCCAATAGACCCGGAGGTGGCTGCGGCGGTGACTGCATGTGCCCGGTTTCTCATAGCGCAGGGACACCACCTGGAGCAGGTGGCGCCACCGGTTAGCACGATCGAAGTGATGCAAGCGATACTGCCCTTGATCGCCTGTCACGCGACCCACGCCATTGACCTCCATTCCAGCAAATTGGGTCGCCCGCCGCGGCCAGACGAACTGCAAGCCACGACGGCCGCAGCGGCGACCTACGCTCGCTCCATTTCAGGAACCGCTTATGTCGCCAGCCTCGAAGCAGGCAACCAAATTCGACGAAAAGTGGCCTCGTTCCTGAATCCCGGCACGAACGTCGGCTTCGATTTCTTTTTGAGTCCGGTTCTAGCAGTTACGCCAGCACGAATCGGGCGCTACCCAATGACAAACAAGGACTACCTCGATTACAGGCTAGGTCGCGACGGATTGATTCATTACTCGCCGTTTGCGCCGTTGGCCAATCTGACCGGAATGCCGTGCATAGGTATCCCGTTCGGCATGTCTGCCGGGGGGCTTCCCATTGGGGTTCAGGTCATGGGTCCGTTGGGTAGCGAACAAGCTTTGCTCGAATTGGCAGCACAGATTGAGGTGTTACGGCCATGGCCGCACACCGCCTCGCTCGCGCGGAGAGCGAGTACCCCGGAGTGAAAGGCAAGAAACTCGCCAACCCCAACATTCGCTCCCACCTCGTGACAACGCATCGCTGAGCATGCGCTAGGTGGAAAAACGACATTTCAGCTTCAAGTTGAGCGTGCTTATCGCCTTGATCACAAATTGTGATTAGCTTGTCGTACATGAAAAACCTACAGTCGCGTCCAAGCATGGTACCGACCACGCGTTTCGCATGAAGCCCACGGTAGCAATTCAAAAAATATTCGAACGGGCAATGCGGCGCTTACAGATCAACGAGAAGATGCGTCGCACAAGCGCTGAAATTCTAAACAATGGGAAACGCACCCGCCCGTTTGACTTCTTTCAATGAAAAGCTAGTCGAAATTTCCCGCACCCCCGGCAGCGCCCGGATGTGGGTGCGCACGAACTCCGAGAACGATTCCAGATCGGTCCCGACCAATTCCAGATCGGTCCCGACCACTTCAAGTTGGTAGTCATAGCGACCCGATAAATTGTGGCAGGACAGCACCTGCGGCAGCGCCACCACGGCGCGCTCGAACGACTCTGCCGCCTGTGGGGTGTGGTTGTCCATTTGCAATTGCACGAAGCCGGTGACCCCGTAGCCCAACTTCTGCCGGTTCAGACGCGCGCAATAGCCTTCGATCAAGCCAGATTCTTCCAGCTGTTTTACGCGTCGCCAGCAGGGCGACTGGGAGAGTGACACCAATTCTGCAAGCTCCCCCACCGTGGTGCGCGCGTTGCTTTGCAACGCGCTCAGCAGCTTTTTATCCACCCCGTCCAATTTTTGAATATCTAAAGGCACAAAACACCTCGCAAATTGTTGTTTGAGAAATCGTTTGCCATTATTTGATTGAATGGCACTTAAATTAGCGAGTTTATTCTCAATGATTGAGTTCAAAATTCTATTGCAAAACATATTTAACCACTGCAACAGGAAGCAATATGGCAAATCAAATCAAGGGCGACCCCCACACCGCTTCGCCGGGTGTCGGGCAAGTGGCATGGGTTAATGAGATGACGCGCAAGCGCCAAAGCGGACCCTCATTGCGACTCTCGGGCCATGGCGATGCGCCAGCCAACTGGCAGC
>JAIFLV010000074.1 GCA_020048895.1 Rhodoferax sp.
TACGCGCGCCGGGTCAGCCACCACACCGTAATGTTTCAGGGTGGCAGCAAAGACCGCATTGAGCTGTGGCTCGTACAGGTCGGGCTTGATGACACCCTCCTTGAGGTTGTCCAACACCACGTAGCGGCAGGCCCCGCCGAAGTAGCGCCACGCCTCTTCGTGCAGGCGTGCCCAGGTCTCCTGGCTCGACTTCCACACGACCCGGCGAAAGCTGCGCCGGGAGTAGCGCAAGGTCATTACAAACAGGCGCGGCTTGCGAAACCGATCAGTACCAGCAACACGCGTGAGTGCGCCCTCGCCGTAATCGACCTGGGCCTCTTCGCCGGGGGCAAACTCCAAACGGTCAAATTGCTCGGGTTCGCGTTTGCACAGCCCACCAGCAAAACGTTTGACGCTGTTGTAAGCGCCGGCAAAACCATGGTTGTCCACCAAGTCTTGGTAGATGGCCATGTAGTTTCGCTTGAAGCGCAGTTGGGCTTCGATGAACGCGCGGTGGGGTTCGCAGTTGGAGGTCGTTACCCTGACTGGAGCCGGTGGCCAGGGTGGAGGAATTTGATCGGACTC
Organism: Rhodoferax sp.; assembly: GCA_020048895.1. GTDB lineage: Bacteria > Pseudomonadota > Gammaproteobacteria > Burkholderiales > Burkholderiaceae_C > Allorhodoferax. The sequence goes on from JAIFLV010000074.1 coordinate 565, forward strand.
GGACTCTGGTGCGCCGGTGGCCACCCCGGGGGAATTTGCCCTGAGCGCCTCTATGCGTTTGGCATAGGAGCGAATGGTCTTGCGATCAATTCCGGTGACGCGCTCAATATGTCGGTGGCTGGTGTTTGACTCCAGCAGTGTTGCGATGGTTGTTTGTAGATGTGGTTTCAAGACGTTCAATCCGGTTTCCCCTCTGGTAATGAGGGGGTGAAGGTAACGTCCTGCCTGGTACTGACCGAGGCGGTGAAAAAGCCGGCATTAACCCGTCATCTCACCGCGCTCAGGGTGGGGGAATTTGAGGTGGCCACAAGTGGGGGAATTTGGGTGGCCATCAGGGCCTTGCGAATCATGTGCATTGTCTCGATGCCTCCAATGAGGATTCGAGCACTCCAAAATGACTTGAACCCGAGCATTGGTTGGGTGACTCTTTTGACGGCGCGGTGGTCCTGTTCAACGATGTTGTTCAGGTATTTGTTTTGGCGCATCAGGATGTCAACGCAGGCATCGAAACCGTGCACATGATCAAGAAGGGGCAGATGAACTGCCCCGACGGCCAAACCATGTCCGCCGCCAACCAGTTCTACAGCCTCGCCGCTTGATCACCGGCCCAATCGAACAACTCTTTTCGGCCAGACTCCACTAATGCGACAAAACCACAGACTACGCTGCCAGCAAGCTACTCGCCAACCCTCTCACCCGTGATTACCGCCAACTGGCATTGAAGATAGGTGCACTGCTTAGGAGTCACGTTCAAGTCTGCGGTTCGGACAAATCAATGTCCGCCCCGAAACGATTTGCCACTGTGGACGGCCATAGGTTGGTCAAGTGAGATCGCAAGTTGACCGGTTTCACTCAAGGTCGTTTGTGGCCGAATTGTCGTTTATGCTTAACGCGACAGAACCTTCATCTTATAATGCTAGGTTTTGCAAGCCAAACCTTCTGATTTTATGTCCGACGATCAAAGTCAACAAAGAGCACCAATACAAGCAGACGCTCGCAGCGGATTTGTCATTGCTGTGCTTTGCTGGGTGTTATTGACGGCAACTGTTGCTTTTTTGCATCATCTCTTTTTTGGCTCTTCGGGAACGGTTGTTGGTGGTGAAGATAGTGGGGTTAAAGCTGCTTTTTTGGCTTGGATGCCCCATTCTGCAATAGGGTATTTACTACTCACTACTATCGCTATTGATGTTTTTATTGACATCCAAGACAGTAAGATCAATCATTCATTTGCATGGCGAACTTTAGGGATCGTTGTTTTGGTCAGCATTGTTCTGGTTGTTTTTGATGCGGCAAGCGACAGTGTGAACGGGTTTTTCCTTTCATTGATTGCTTGTTTGCCCCTGAAATATTTTGCTTTGAGAGATTACAAATGGTGAAGTGGAACTTCAGTGTTGTTACGGATGCTGTCCGAGTTGTGGCAGGTGATGTCGCGCGTCAATCCAATGACATTGAAGTTGCTCGCGATGGCAAACCTTTGTACGACAAATTCCGATCACTTGGGTTGTTTGGAATGGATAAAGGCCTGCAATGGGCACATGTGTACGGTACATCCATGGAGCCTGAAGGTGTACTAGACGAATCCTTTGTGGCATATGAAGCAGCGACTGTGGCTGAAGGCTATCAGCCTTCGCAGGGCGACGTTGTTTTGGTAGAAATAGAAGGTGAGCATCGCAAGGCTAACCTTCATGGCGGATACAAACTTAGGAAATTCATGTCTGTTTGTAGCGAAAGTCCAGATACCTTCAATGAAGTTACCTATGATAAAGCGGGAAAAGCACATAACGGCAAGGCGAAAATGATCTTGATTCGCGGAAAAGTTTTATTTCACTAATCGGAGAGTGGTACAAACCGGGGCGTTGTTGAATAAATCGAAATTGGGTTGAGGCGAACTCATTTCTCGCCTCGCTTCAAATTTTCGCAGATACCGGCATGCCAAGATTGGTCATAGTATTCAGCGCCGATGCGCTGACCAAGCTTCGGACTTTTGCCGCGGCACCGCGCGGGCCTTCATGCTACCGCCAAAGATGCGTTTGTAGCGCTGAATGCCAAGCTCAGCGTAAATGCGCAAGCCATAGCTGTTCTTCTTTTGCCAGGCCATTCGTCCATGCCGCGCGATCTCTCGAATATGTTCGTTGCGCTGGAAGAGCGGGGCAAACCGGGGGCTGAGCAATTCAGCCTGCGTTTGCCGCCATTTTGCTAAACTGGCTCGACCATGGGCACGAGCAAGACCGTCGAGGTTGAAATCTACCAGTTCCACGTGTGGATTCGTCAAATCAGCCCGATGATTTGGCGCCGCCTACTGGTGCGCATCATAGTCATTGACAAATTCCGCGGTTGTGTTGCGGTAGTGGAGTATGGCCGAGAAAGACCGCTTCGTTGGCCGCTGTTTTCAAACAGCAAGGCTGTAGAACTGGTCCGCTGCGGACATGGTTTGGCAGCCACCAGGCGCAGCATGACTTGCTGTTTTCGCGTCTCCCAATCCGCATGCAAGGCATGTTCACGCGTTTGCCCCATGGTTTTGGCAGCGCGCGGCGTGTTGGCGTTGCGAATGCTTTCGGCGTAAACAGCATCGGTGAACTTCGCAGCTTGGTAGGCGTGCTCTACGGTCGGCCACCGCACGCCATCAAGTTCAAAAGCAGCCCGGTGGAAGTTGCTCAGAAAACCGCTGGACCCTTCGCGCGGGTCAAAGAATTTCAGGCTTTCCATGGTACGTGTCGATCAAGTTGGGGTGAATGCCTTTCCTAACCCGCCGGGTCGTTCAAGCGGCCCAAGTACACAGCCAAACCCAACACCGGGCACAAGTGCCCCCCAATCAGCTTTTGGGACAGTACGCCCTTGACAGCCACATCTTCTAAATCGGCGCATTCAGTCCATCGTGACAATAGAGGTGCGTCACCATGAATGGGTGCCACGCATAAATCAGCATGACTTCCGCCGGTGGCGTAGTCGTCTGCTGTGATGACACTGGCAGCATGGTTTTCACGAACCACCTTTTCCGCCACCAGCGCACTTGTATGGATGACAGCGGGAACGTCCAGAAAGTCTGCTGTCAACCACTCAGGGATGGCGACACGAAGGTTCAATATGGGGCGATCACGGTAGCGTCTTTCTGGGTCAATGCTCGCTTCACTTGTCATGATGAGTACGGGTTCACCTCCGGCCAGCCGATTTGACTTGGGCGGTGCTTCAAAGGGGAAAAAATCGCCCAGATTCAATAGCCTAGCCAGATGCTCTGCCGATCCCTCGGCGCTGATTGGGTTGAATGGCTCTGTTTTCATTGATGTGCTTTCAACTTGGCGCGCAGTGCATCACGGTATGTATCTGCTTTTTGGGAATCGCTGAGCCAGCTTTCAATGGCGGCCGCAACCAAGAATTCGGATGTGTGGCTTGTCGTTCTGGACTTGAGACCCCATGACAGGTTTCCAAAGGCAATCGGGGGCGTTTCAACCGTGGCACCACTTTTCCATTCACTCCTCAATCGCGCTGCTGTCTTGTTGCCTCGTGACTTGCGATCAGTGCTATCGCCTTGCGTCCGTTGCAGAACCTTGAGGACAACCAATGCCGCACTTGGGCTAACATCTAAAAAGGCTACCGATAAACCAGGTTCACGTTTTGGATTACTCTTGTTGTATCGCCAACCGAACTCGTACCAGTTGTCACCTGCTGACGCAGCGGCAGTGATTGGGTTTTCAATTATCGGATTGGGATCGTTCCGTATTTGGTTGATACGCATCCTCGGAAAGTAGCTTGTTCTGTAAGCTGTCTCGTCGAGAATGTCATTAACTGACATTCCAAGCATACTCAACACCCGGTACATGATCAGGCTGTAACCTTTCATGAGCTGGGTTCCTGTTTCCTCAAAGCAATCAAGTCGGGCATGGGTCTTTGTGTTTGTGCAGTGCTCTGCCCAAAGCCACTCCAAAATGGCCGCAATCGTGTATTCATGTGTCTTATCTGCGGCGGAAAGGGTTTTTCTGCAATCAAGAAAACGTAGGGAAACCTCAGACTTTTTGTCCAACTTTGCAAGTCCTGTCCACAAACCACTAGGTATGTCATCAATGCAGCAAAAACGTTCGTGCCCTTGGCATCTCACTGGCGCACGAGATGGGTTGCCATAAAAGCACTCAGTATCAGGCTTTGGCACAGCATAGAGGTATTTTCTTATGGCATCGCTGAGCGTTTCCATGATCCACCAAGTTTTGCGCATTCAAATGTCCTCTTTGTCCCATTAATCACCCAAGGGTGTGAGTCCAAAGTCTAGCCGACACAACCTTTCTCAACCTAGGCACGTGAAAACACTTGCGACATGCCGAACCGCAGGTGGCACAGTGGCACCCAGTTGTCGTAGCAGCCCTGATTTGTCGCCCAGAGCCAAGCCAGCACGGCCCGCTTCAGCATCCAGAAACTGCCGACGCTGCCCTTTTTGGGCTTCGCCGTCACACATGGTCAGTAAACTCCGTGCCAACCACTCCCCGAAACCCAGTGGCCAGTGCCCGTCCATAATTTCACGCCGGGTGATATGAAACACATCGCTCCACTCCATGGGTTTGCAGTGCGTCAGGGCTTTCTCATTTGCCAGAACCCAGGCCCAATGCAGAGCCATTGAAAACAATGCACCTTCGAAATCGGGAATAGGTACCATCGCACCCACCGCAAGTTGAGTATTGAAGTTAAAGGCCTGCGCCGCCATCCCGAGCGGTTCACCCTGGCTATCACGCACCCGCCCAAGAACGCAGCAACTCAGTATCAGATGCCTTGCATGGTGAATCTGATGGAGTTGTACACTAGTCAAGTATGAATAATTTGGTGTTCCGTCAGCGTCAATTGATTGCAGCCCTGTGACTAATCCGGACATGGCCCAGTTGTTGTTTGGTGCATCTCCATGACCAATGGCGATCAACCCATTGACAGACTGTTGCCCTTCAATCCCGCCCCAATGTGGGCAAGTCGGCGCCAAGTGCTGCATGAAATCTCTGCTCCACAGTGCTGTCAATGCCCGTGCCTCGACTGCTGCCCATGTCAGTGCACGAGACTGCTCGTTAGGCATGTCGCATGTCAAGCATGCCCAACCGGAATTCGTATTGAGTGTGTTGGTGTCGCTAACAATCCGCAACCAACTGGCTGCGCTTGGAAATTGCCGAATCCGCAAGTTCGAAACGCTTTCGCTCAGGGTCGCAGCCCATGGTGCCACGTGCAAGTCGCCACCGGGCACAATATGTACCTCGCTGACACCTTGTTGCTTTAGATCAACAAGGGCATCATTTAGAACGTAAGGAGCACTCAGCCATTGAGTCAGTGCCACATCGCGCTCAGCATCAGTCATCAAGACACCGCCTTCGCCAATGTGTCTAACATGACATCTCATACTTCGACTGCTGGAAGCGGCATCATCGGTTAACCCGCCGATCAACTGACGTAACTCTGCTTCCCCAGTTGGCAGGGGATAGCGAAAGTGAGTGACATCACTACCCACGGCCGTTGCACGTATGCAAACAGCGACCAGCATCTGCACTTGTCCAGATAAAGATTCTGCAATGAGAAGTAACAAGGCCAGCGATGGTCGCCCCATGCTTTGCCAAGTGCGCAGGGATAGGCGAATGGCATCCAACTCCACACGCCGGACTCCTGGCAACTTCCCAAGACCTTGTAGGCGTTGTTCCAATGGCACCAATTCATCAAAATACAAGCGGTCGCGCCGCGACAGCTTCGCATCACCAAAGTGCAGCATACTCCCATCGACTTGGCTTGTCGTGCGCGAACAGTTGGGTGATATACCACCAACGAAATTCGGAGTATTCGCATCGGTCTGCGCTAGAAAGCGACCATGGATTTCCCTGTCTAAGGCTTCAAGCCGTGCATACAGCTTATTCAACTCAGCAATCTCTGGATCCCTTTCTGCGCTTGCGGCAATCACTTGTCGCTGCGCGCGTAGCCCTTGGGTACGCAGGTGCCAAATGGCCAATGGCGCGGACTGCCCATATTCCAAAAATATTCTTAACACACTGTTGAGCAGGGGAAGAATCGTGTGGGCATATTGATCATTCAAATAAGCTGGTCGCCCCATCGCCAACAGTTCAGCCGCTTGATCTAGCCATCCCAAGCATAGCGAAACGACGTTCTTTTTCAGGTTGGGAAATTGATGCTCTATTTCTTGGCTTGCTTGCCAGCACTTGATGGCTGTAGTCATAACGCCCCGCAGGGAATGCAACCGGGTTGAATCCTCAGAAATCTGTGGCAGTGGGATCAGTACGAGGAATGCTTTACGCATCGCTGAGAGAATACTGTCTACAACAGATGAATTGATATCAGTATCCATTAGCGCTACAAGACTAGTTTGAAGAATTTGATCGGCAGCGGCAATGTGCTGTGCCAGATGTTGACGATGCCCGTCCTGAACCAATTGGCCATATTGTTCAAGTGCAAGTTGATATTGGGCGATGGCGGTACCCAAATCGCCTTTTCGCAAGAGCGCGTTACCTAAATTCAAATAGGTGTGCGCCAACTCAGGCGTAAACTGGCGACGACCTTCCGCAATCAGACTTCCATACGCCTCGATGACCTGACCATAAATTCCCAGACTTTCGGCAAACCTGTCCTGCCGGGACAAGACGTTTGCATAGTTGAGGCGTGTAAGGACGGCGCTCGGTTGGTAGTGATCTTGTCCAAGCGACTGCAATTGCTCATAGCACGCCAGCGCGGCTTCAAAATCAATAGTAGCCTCGGTGAGTTGATCCTCCTGTGCGTAAGCGGTACCGCGATTCATGAGGGTTCTCGCCAAACTTGGCAAGAATTGAACTGACCCTCGTTCAACCAACGTTTGATAAATCTGCTGAGCCATGCTGTAAGACGCTATTGCCGACCAAAATTGACGTTGTTCAGCCTCAACAGTGCCTAGATTCATATGCACTCGAGCAAGGTTTGGAACGTGGTGTGCCTGCCCCACACTCACCAAATCTCCGAAGATGGTCAGCGCAAATCGATATTGTTCCACAGACTGGATCAACTGACCGTTGTCCCCCATGGCGTTGGCCAAGTTCATCCGGGTCAACGCCTCGTCGCCACGAAACTGCACCTGCCCCAGTTCAATCAATTGATGGTATATCTCAAGGGCATGTTGATATTCGGCAACTGCCAATGCCAGTTGGCCCTGTTCAGCAAGTGCGTTGGCAAGATTCATACGCGCTAACGCCGCGCCAGGAAGGTGTTCCTTCAAACCTTCCGCCAACAAGTCATCATAAGTAGACAATGCGGCGCGGTAACTGCCGATGGCAACCGGCAGCTGGTGGCTGTCCAGGAAAGCGGTAGCCAGATTCATCTGAGTCAACGCAATATGGCGTCGGTATTCTTGCTGCCCTTCTTTGACTAAAACGGTGTAGCCTGCGAGGGCGATTTGATATTGCTCAATTGCCTCCGCTATTTGACCATTGTCGGACAAGACATTAGCCCGATTCATTTGAACGTTGAATGCATGCGCCCTGTATTCAAGTTGACCGTCGTATATCAGTCGCGCATAGGCATCCCATGCACGTTCATACTGCCGGAGTGCCTCCGCTATGCTTCCAATTTCAGCCAAGGTATTGGCCAAGTTGGTGCGCGTCAGCGCGGTTTGTGCACAGTAATCATGACCCACTTCATCTATCAGTCCCTGATAGGCATTGAGCGCACCTTCGTAGTGCTGAATAGCTTCCTCTAACTCGCCACTTTGCGACAATGCATTTGCTAGGTTCATGTGCACGTTAGCAAGGTCGGGTGACACCACTTCGGTTTGGTTGAAGAACTTCAGTGCATCTCGAAACCTCGAAATGGCCTCGGTCAACATCCCTGATTTTGCATAGGCGTTGCCAAGATGCAATGAAGACATTGCGACTTTCAACAAATGATTTGGTGGGTCTATCTCTGTCAACTTCTGGTAAATATCCAAAGCGTCACAAAAAGCAGCCTGAGCGTCGCGAAAGCGCTTTGCACTGTAGGCAACCATGCCATTATTGAAATTGGACAGGGCTTGATTAATCAGGGTTTTTACAATAGATGTGTGCATCAGGAAGCGTTCGTGGTTCATACTGGTCGAGAGTTAAATACGGATTTAGCCCAAGCATGTAAACACGCTGGCGACATGCTGAACTGTGGGCGACACAGCCATACTCAGTTGGTGCAGTAACCCTGCCTTGTCGCCAAGCTTCAAGCCAGCGCGGCCGGCTTCTGCGTCCAAAAACTGCCTCCGTTGACCCTTTAAGTCATCACAATCACACAGTTTCAACAAATTCCTCTCCAACCACGTTCCAAACCGCTGTGGCCAGCGTCCAGCCATCACCTCGCGTCGGGTCGCATGGAACACGCCACTCCAGTCCATGAACTTGCCTTCTGCCAACGCTTCGCGCTCAGCTTGCTCCCAAGTCCAATGCATGCACATTGAAAATATTGCTCCTTCAAAATCCGGTATCGGCGTGATGGCTCCTACGGCAAAACGGGTCTTGAAACTGAACGCCAAAGCGGTCATACCCACGGGTTCGCCAAATGCATCAAGCATGCGTCCCAAGGTACAGCAACTCATTACCAATCGCTCGACATGCCGGATTCGGTGCAGATCTCCCGCAGAAAAGTAACGCCATTTCATACAGAGGTCATCCAGCATCTTGGTAGGTGATGCAGGCGATACCCCTTGTTGCCCTACCACCAACCCAGCGCCCGCCCAGTTGGCCGCAGGCGCAGCGCCATGGCCAATGCCAATCAAACCAGTCACATTTCCATCGCTCGCATCACCCAATGGCCAACACAACTTGCGATTGTCGACGGTGACGAATCTTTGCGATTGAGCGCCATCGTCCTCAAGAGATTGATTGTTGGCTGTAGCATCCTGCGGATTCCAGATGGCGGCCAGTGCCCGAGCTTCAGGGCCAACCCAAGCGAGAACTGCGGCAGTGCTTCCTCGTGCATCCCATGCCAAGGTTGCCCAGCGACTTTCAACTGGCACCGGATCTGTCACATCGTTTGTCACACGCCACCAACTGGCAACAGTTGGGTATTGACTGATTCTCAAACCGGCAAACCCGTCCAACTCGGCTGCCCACGGTGCGAGATGAAGCTCACCGCCGGATACCAAATAGATATGGGTGATTCCTTCGCTTGAGAGCTTAGTCAATACGCCAGTAAGCATGTTGGGTACGCCCAACCAGCTTTTCTTGGCACTACCGTGCTGGCTCGCTGCCATGGAAGATCCAATGGTGACTTCACCCCGGAACGTGCGCCCGTCGCTACCAGATTCAACGGCCATTTGATCGACCCAATCACGAAGGCTGGATTCGGTGAAACTGGTGGGTATTTCTTGAGCCTTAATCTCGGGGCTGCCGCCTCCCGAGCTTGCTGTGACAGTAATCACGGTAACCGATTTACCTTCGTCTTCGGGGCACGGCAAAAGAAAGATCAGACCGTGTTTGTGAGAAGGCAGTTTGGCAGCTTTCCAAACGTGCTTCGGTCTTGCCTGTGGAGCGCACCCGCGCGCGGTACTTGTCGATACTGCAGATGTTTTGGTGGCGACTTGAGTACCTGCGTCGAGCCACTGCAACCGCTTGTTGATTTCCCCCAACGTCAATGCGTGGTGAACGGGCAACCTCCCGGCGCGTTCCAGCGCTTGGATGCGTGGGGCAATTTGATTGATCCACAACAGATCGCGCTCGGCGGTTACCACTTGCCGCCGGGCGCTAGAGTGAGCGGCATTCAGAAAATCTCTGGATGATGCGATGGACAGGTTGGCGCTCTCGGCCCCCCTGTCGCCCAAAAGCTCAATGTCGAGCTTTTCCAACTTGTCAAACAATCCTGACAGCGCCTGCAGCTCTTCATCCGTGCTGTGTCTCCACATATCAAGAGCCTGCCTTTGTGCGCGTAAGCCCTGGGTATACAGAAAGAACTTGGCAAGGCTGGTGGCTCCACCAATGTACTTTTGGGCAACATAAACAATCTGCAAAATCGGTTTGATCTGATGGTCATATTCAGCGATCAGCTTGGCAGGATGACCGTGGGTGAGCATTTCACCAACTTGCCGGAGCAGCCATACTGACACAGCATCGATTTTCTCCGGGGGCATACCAAGTTGCATGCCCATAAATGCGGGCCATCGATGAACCAGATGTGCAAGTAACACTTGCACCATGGACAACGCGCGAAATGTGTTCTTATGTGGGCGTTGCGCTGGAATTCGGCACAATGCGTCGAATGCATCGACTAGGTCGCGCTTGCATTCCATTTGGACAGATCCGATGAAGTTAAGGTCTGGCCCCTCCAAAAAATCAAACCATCTTGATTCAGCCATTCGAGCCAAGGCTGTCGCTGTAAATACACACGCCAATGGCGCTTCCGGGTATCGTGATGTGTCGAGTTCAGCATGAATGCTCAGAGCAGCCCGCAAAAGTTGCGATGCCCTCGGCAAATCACTCTCCACCCCGGTTGCCAGATAGCCCAGCGCAAGCGTCTCCCTGGCGACCGCTTCCTCAAGCAGAAATCCGTCGCGCCCTTTCTTGCGCATTGCCTCAAAGCCCGCAACGGCAGCTTCAAACTGCACCACAGCGTCGGTGTATTTGCCTTGGCGTTTGAGTAAATCGCCAGTTGTCAATCGAGTTTCCAATACTTCAGAGTCAGATTCATCGGGGGCGACGCGTTGCAGCTTCAAGAAATACTGCAACGACAGTGCCTGATATCGTCTGGCGTGACTCGCCTTACCAAGGAGCGTCGCAGCCAAGCCCATGTTCTTCGCACAGCCAGCAAGGAAGTGCACCTTGTCATGGTCAGAGTGGATAACGCTTTTGTTGACGCGATGCCAAAGCTCGCCCAGTTCCAGAATGGCATCTTCAAGTCGATCACTCTGTATCAGGTAGCTGGCCATTGCGTGTTCGGTTTTCACCAGTTCACCCAAGAATCGTTGCGACTGTCGTTGGGCAAGCTGAGTGAATATCTCCTTCGCCTCGCCCAGTGCCTGATCCGCTGCATCTAACACGCCAACTTCTCCAAGTTTGACGCCTAAATTTCGCTTGCAAAGCGCCCACTGTGCCCAATGCTCTGCATCACTGTGCGCGGACGGCGGATCAACCTTATCCAGCGCGTTTTGCAACTCAGCAATTGCAAGCTCCTTGTAGCCTTGCTCCCATAGCATGCTGGCTTTGTTGTTATGCGCAGCCAATGCCACATTTCGGGATACGTCGGCAAGATTGCCTGTGATGCTGTCAAAGTCATCTTGGGAAGAATCGTGTCGTAGACGGGAACGTACCGTGGCAAGGGTTACCAGAATCTTTGCTTTTTCCTTTACTGCTTCTGGCTTGTCAGCAATCCGCTCGTTCGAAAGTTCCGCAATGGCGCACTCGAGCACGGGTAAGCCATTGGGCAATGGCTGATCGCCCGAATGACAATTCATGCATCACCGCACTGTGCCACATAATTGAACTAGCATCTCTTTTTGGGACAACTACGAGCGAGGCTTTCGGATTCGAACTATCGCAGCAACCGCCTCAATGTGAGTCTCACACCTATCATCTACAAGATTACTCAACGAGAACGATAGACCCCCAGAATGCGGTCGTTCACCGTAGTCGGCATCAGGCCCGTTTCAATCGTTTTCCTGCTAGGGGCGACCCAAAGCGGATTCGGTAGGTGATGAATCGCTGCCCCATTGCTGACACTCACCATCGGTGCACCACTTACCAACGCAGCAAACTACTTTTCAAGCACCTCATCTGCGCAAAACTGTGGTGGCTTTGAAAAAATTTCCAACTCACTCGATGGGCCGCACCCCACGGCATGTTGGAAATTTCGAGCAACCCCAAAACTCGCCACCAGCATTGCCACCTTTGCGTGCGGTGCGCTTGACCATGCTTGAGCTGCATTGAGGGCAACTCGGTTCCGCCGTAACTGGCTCTTTCACTATGACCGGTGCGGTGGATGCAGCTTGCCGGGTGGCTTGCGACTGCTTGACCTGTTTGATCATGGCAAAAAGCTTGGTGCCGTCCACAAGTTGCACATTGCGTCCATCTGCAAATGCTTTGGCGTCGTCAGTGAACCGACCGGATGTGACAACGAAACCGCCAGTAGCACCCTTGGCGGCCATCACGCCATAGAGTTCTCGCACTACATCCACGCCGACTTTGTAGGCTTTCCATTGTTTGCACTGTACAAAGAACTTCTCGCCGCCCTTTGCAAGCACCAGATCGATACCGCCATCCGCACCGCCGCCACCTGTTTCCGTCACGAAGTAGCCTTGCAGGGCGTACGCTTCTCCCACCAGCATCTCAAATTCGCGCCATGACATGCCATCGAGTGCGTTGGCACTTTTCGACTGAGCGACACCGGTGATCAATGCTTTGCGCTGCTTGCGCCAGATAAATGACATGGCCGCACCCGCCAGGCCGACTAGCGGCACGAGGTACTGTCCAACGGTTGCCAGTCCAGCAATGATGGAGGAAGTCATCAACTGGCTCACTTGTCCTGGCTGTATCGCACCGACCTTGACTGGCGCAGCCATGCGGTGCAGCACCAGATAACCGACGATTGCAATTGCAACGCCGCCCCACCACGGAAGCAACGCAACCAAATCCATCATGTCCTCAAGAGGACTGCTTTTCTTCTTCCGAGCCATCAACCTCTCCCTATGCCTTCAGTATCGTTGGCCGTTCGCTGCGGTGATTGTCCACGTAGTTTCGATCAATCGCCGCAACTCCCGGTCCGGCGAGATCGCTTTTTTATACAGCGGACTGCAGGGCGTCTCGGACAGCTTAATCGACAGCCAGCGCAAATCGGTGGTCTGGTTGTAATCACGTTAGCCCTCGGCCAGATAGGTGAACTGGTTCAATATTCCTATCAAACTGCGGTTGGCCGTCTTTGCGTATTGGAAATCGAGCATGGCTGTCAATTCATGCTCGATCAGTGAGTGAGGTGCACCGTATACGAAAAGGACAGACGCAAGATGTTCGGAAAACCGCTGCGCCAGTTTTGCTGCTGGGGCCAGTGGCATCAAGACCGGCAGCAGTGTCAGTTCATTGACCAATAATGCGACCTGCGGCTTCCAGAACAGCGTAGTGGCATACCAATTTCTAAGGTAGGTCGTTGGCGCGATTTGTTCAGCGTTCACGGGCGGTTTCACCCGGTCGAGCAACTTCTTGGTGCAGTGGATAGTTAAGGTCATTGTTTTGCCAATTGTCCTTCGACTTTCGCTGCATTCAAGTCCTAACGCTGGCAGAGCTGATGCAGCATCTCAAACCACGATTGACGGCCAGAGACCTGACCTTCGCCAGTGACCGCAGTTGGTCCAGACCTGCTCGACATCGGACCGACCACCGGTCTTGTCTTACACTCTGTGCAATTGGGGAGGCGCAAGTGGGTCTGGATGATCGGGACTGGTATCGCGAAGCTCTGCGTGAGCGAGAGAAGCAGCGCAGAATTGACGAAACGCGCTCTAAATTTTCTGCGTTCACCGATAAACATCTGAGAGCAAAGAAAACATCACCGGCAATAACGGGATTCATTCCAATGCTGGTCATTTGGTGCGCTGTCATGGGGGTGCTGTATGTACTGATGACGCACTACCTCAAGCAAGCCCAAGTAATAGCAAATGGCAATCTCATCATCAACCGTTCACAAAATGGTCACTTTTACACCCCCGGTAAGATTAATGACGTGGATGTCAAGTTCCTGGTGGATACGGGAGCTTCTCTGGTTAGCGTGAGTGAAAAGTTTGCGCAAAAGGCTCGCATTGTTAGAGGTGTACCCACGACTTTCCAAACAGCCAATGGTGAACAGCCTGGGCGGGTTGTTGGAAACGTCGGGGTGTCAATCGGACCAATTACAGTCAACAACGTCAAAGTGGGCGTGGGACTTCGCATGCGCGATGAGGACGAGGCCCTTCTGGGCCAATCATTTCTGTCCAAATTCGACGTAACGATCGGCAAGGACCAAATGACACTACATCCGCGGTAGCCATTTGAATTTACAGCCTTCGAAGCGACACCGATGCCATGCGACATGTGCGGAGTTCGCGAGCAATTCCATTGACGTGTGTAACACAGTTTCTAAAAAATTGCGCCTTGCCTAATGCGTCAACTGTTTTGGTGTGCGCATCTGGCTTTGGCGATCATTGTCATCATGCTGAGTGCGATCATGCGCTTGTTCCAACGTCTCCACAGCACTAGTCTTGTCCTGTTTGATTCCCGCCGCCCGTGCAGCTGTTTCCGTACTGTTGGTATAGATCCGAGTGGCATGGCTAGCCCGAGTAACCCCCACGTAAAAGCTGCGGTCCGCAAACACCTTGGCCATCTGCTGCAGTTGCCGCTCCTGCACAGCAGTGTTCTCATGCTCCGGGGTACGAATCAGAAACACGACTTGCTGCTGCGTTGAACCCTGAGAGGCATGGACGGTGGACGCATAGGCATGGTCCCAGTGCTTGTTCCTGTCAAGATCGATGCTGTGCGATTCCACTGCATTGCCCCGGTTCACCTCCAGCGAGGCTACGCCATCCTTGATTGCCACAATGCGCGCAACCGTCCCGTTGGTCAGATCGCCCGCATTGCGCGTAAGCCGAATCAGATCCCCCACCGCAATATCGCGCTGCTCGCTCTGGTACACCTCGACCTTATTGTGCTTGAGCGGACTCCAGTCGATCTGCTGACCATTGTCCTTTTGCAAGACCACCCTGCCCTGCTGCGCGTGCACTTCCACGACCCGCGTGTACTCGCCCTGAACCAAATCAATGGCTTTGTATGTCTTGCCGGAGCGAACCACATCGCCCACCTTGTAATACTTTGCCTCCTTGATTTGCGCCCGGGTCTTACCCCCCGAGTCAGGACGCACCAGAACTTCTCGATGGTGGTCAGGTCCCTGCAACTCACCGGACTTTCGCATTCCATCGCGAACCCCAGCGTTGATGGCATGCCGGTCCTTGTTGAACGGCGTAATGACCAGGGTGTTGGCACGCTCACCTGCGGTCATGGCAAGCATATCTGCCACTACCGCGTTAACCAGGGTACTTTGCGTCTGAGCGCCATCACGGCGCTGAAGTTTTGACTCCTTGATCTCCCGAACCATGCCTGCCTTGTCCATGTAGGAAAATGCCCTGGCATTGCTGGCAAGTTCTATCTCATTCAAGCGCTCACCCGATTCGAGTCGGTCGTGACCTGTCAGGATCGCAACCGCTTGCTGCATCTCAGGCGTCTTCTGGCGACTGATCTCGGTCATGTACGCCGTGCTGATTCCGTGCTTTTGCGCCAACTCAAAGGGTTTACCAGCCTCCACCCCTTGTAACTGAAGCTTGTCGCCCAGGTACACCACCTTGGCCCCGGCGGTTTGCGCCATGGCATCGATCACCGACTTCTGCTTTTGCGACAGAAACGAGGACTCGTCCACCACCCACATCTCTGCCTTTCGCTCGAATCCGTCGGCATACCGCTTGGCAAAGGCAATGTCCCCCTGCAGCTTGCGCTCTTTGACCACAAACATGGAAACCGTGTCACTCGCAATTCCGGCCTCCCGGCTTAGAGTCTGTGATGCCGCACCGGTGGGAGCCATGCCGCGCACCACCATGCCTCGTTCCTGTGCCATGGAGTTCAAGGCTTTGAGCATGGTGGTTTTGCCCGTTCCGGCCAAGCCCTGCACTTCGATATACCGGTCCCGAGTCGTTAAGGCCAGTGTCAAGGCATCTTTCTGACCGTCGGTATAGGCAAAGCGCTTGTCACTACGGGAATTCTTAGCCTCCGCATTGCGCCGCATCGCTTCCTGGGCAATCCGCTCTCCCACCTCCTGAACTGTCATGACGGGAGCGGTTTGTCCCTTCTGTGCCCTGACCTGCTCAAGGGACCAGGTCTCCGAACTGATCATCTTGCGGCTGGTGTACTGCCCACCCGGGAGTCTCACCAAATCACCATCGCGCTCGAGCTTGTCAAAGGCCAGCTGGACCTGATCGGGTCCCAGGCGCCCAGCGCCATGGGCGATGGCCGTGGCCAAGAGAAGTGATTTATCCACAACGGCTTCACGCTCAAACAAGTGACCGGCGGCAAACACCATGGCCTCGCGTCCGCTAAGGCGGTCTTGTGGCACAAACCCACCTTTGTCCTGGTGCTCCTGCGCGCGCTGACTAATGGCAGCGA
Source organism: Rhodoferax sp. (assembly GCA_020048895.1). GTDB lineage: Bacteria > Pseudomonadota > Gammaproteobacteria > Burkholderiales > Burkholderiaceae_C > Allorhodoferax. The sequence goes on from JAIFLV010000074.1 coordinate 16,683, forward strand.
AGTCAATCCCCAGTTTCTCTGCTTGCTGCTTCCAGTCGGTAATCAGTTGCGTGTGGTTGACTTCGGTCTTGCGTCCCCGTGTCAGCAGCGTGGCTTCTTCGCGCTGTTCGCGCGTGGCGGTGTTGATATCAATGCCGCGCGACTTCAGAGCCGCTTCAATCTCTGCGCGGCGCTGGCTAAAGTGCTCGATCTGCTCTCGGGTAATTCCGGCAATCTCAAAGTTACCTTTGTCGTCGGTGCGGGTCAATTCATACCCCAGCGCCTGCAAGCGGCTGGCTAACTCTGCGGTGTAGATGGCCGAGATCAGTCCCTTGTCTTCAAAGATGGGGGTGTTGTCCAGAGACCGCCACTTCCCATCCCCCCGTTGTGTCACATTCAGGATGACAGCATGGGTGTGGGTCTGGGGATCAAGCTCCCGGGAGGTGTTGTGCCGAAACATGGCCACCGAAAGATTGCCAGTACGCACATGCTCGGTTTGAGAACCAACGGTGTACCGCGTCCCGGAGAGCTCCCGCTCCACATACGTTAACGCCTTGAGCACGGCGGCCTCATGGGCATCGCGCACCTTCTTCTTCCCGGCCACTTCGGCCAGCAAGGAAACGCTCTTGGGTGCCGAGAAAGTCATGTCGGTGCCCGGGCGGTGGTCCCGCTCGGAAGCGCCGGATTTCTCATTACGGGTGAGTTTGCCCAGTTCCTGTCCAGCCACATGGCCTTGGAGTAGCTGCGCAAACTGGTGTTTGTCCACTTTTCCGGAAAGTCCCAGCGCCTGCGCACCCTGCCCGAACCAGGCCGATTCTTCTAGACCCTGCTCCTGGGTGTAGTAGTTGTCCTGGCTGAAATAGTGCATGGCACTGCCTGCACTACCGACATTGGAAAGACTGATCATGGCGTGGAATTGAAATGGCGTTAAAGATCGGAATGGATTGCTGGCTACAGGTCCGAATAGGGAGAAGGAGATCGCTTGGGAACAACCACGGGCAGCAAAGCGGGTTCTTGGACCCCGCCGGTTTCACAGGCTGCTTCCATTTCACCCTCAACTTCTGGCAGCCCATTCACCTCGGTGGATGCCGTAGCTATCGGATCCGTATCCATGGGAACGTCATCCGTTGGGCCCACACTGGCAGGCGATTCCAACGGGGTACGTGGAAACTTCACCGAGAACCCATCCCGCTCTACAAATCCCTCTGCCAACTTCAGGCTGGGCACAAAGTTATAGGACACCCGGGCAATCGGGTAGTCCCCCGGTATCACCAGGTAGCCGTGCATGTCGGGTAGTTTGAGGATTTCCGAGGTCAGCACAATGTCGCGCAGAGAGCGCCTGGCCGACACACTCACGCCGTCGCGCTGCGCGTTCAAACCGTAGCTGAGCGTCTCTTCTTTTTCATCTACTTCGGCCTGGCCCATGAGATCGGCCAGCAATTTGGCAGCGGCGCCATCGGTCACCCGCAATAGCAGTTTGGTCTGGCAGCCTGAGATGATGGTCTTGGCCAGGTCATGCCCATAGGTCTCGTACAACTGGGAGAAGTCCTGCACCCCCAGCACTACACACAAGCCATATTTGCGGGTGTTGGTAAGTGCTAACTTGAGAATGTCGAGCTTTTGCAGGGTTGGCAGCTCATCGATAAAGAACCACAAGCGCTCCCGGTGGATCGGCTCCAGGTCCAGCACCGCCTTGATCGCGGTGTCAATCCACAAGGACAAAACCGGCTTCAAGGCTTCGCGCATGGATTCGCGTGCCGTGATGAACATCCAGGCATCCGAGTCCTCATGCACCCAGCGCCGGATCGAGAAAGGCTCGCCGGTATCAGGCAAGAAGCGGAATGACTCCAACTGGTTCTGCACCGTCATCTTCAAACTCATGCCGGTACGCTCGGTTTTGGGATCGACATAGGTCGCCCCCGCCGTTCCGACCAGTAGCGCATAGAGGGATTCCAGATTGCTCTTGGCAATGGCGTTGTACAAGTCCCGGTTGGTCTTGCGCTCTTCACGGCCTAATACCCGGTACACGTCCTTGAGCACCATACGACCGGCCTGGGCCCAGAAAGGATCTGTTTCGGCCGGATCCGGAATCAAACCATTGGCCATATTGTCAAAGTGGTAGTCCTTCTGGATTTCGTTCCAGACATTCCAGTTCGGACTTCGGGCATCGAGCGGATTCATCAGAATGTCCTTGCCCTCCCGAAAGAACGCCTGGGTGAATTCGCCGGTGGGGTCATAGACAATGGCGCGCTTGCCCCGTGCACGCAATTGCTTCATCAGCGCAAAGAACTGCTGGGACTTGCCAGTACCCTGAGCTCCGCCAATCAGGGTATGCAGCGTTTCCGATTTGGCCCGCATGGGAACGCCAGCCAGCAAATACGGACTGCAATCGTTCCTGGCCGTTAAAAGCGATTTCAACTCCTCTCCGCTGACCAGGCTTGATCCCCGCAAGAAGTCATCGGTCATCTTCTTGCGACCATAGAAGAACAGGTAGTAGCTGGCAAAGATGGCAAAAATCAGGGAAACCAAGCCACCGATCAGAAAGCCATTCTTGGCAATTCGCACCGCATCGCTTGCAAGGGGATCGGTCAGCGCAATCGCCTCCTTGGCATCCGTAACGGTCTTACGGTGAGCGATCTCCAGCTCAACAGTGGAGTTCTTGAACATCAGCATGACCACCAGTCTGGCTGCGATGTTGCGCTCCAAGGCGTACATCCGCACACCACTGGCCATGACGTAGAAATAACCCGATCCCACCACCAGGGTGAAAACCAAGGAAACCAGAAACAGATTGCGCAACGCGACCAGGACCAGAGATGCCTGGTGGGTCCAAAGTTCGGACCCCCGGGCAAAGTTGCCCATCGAGGTTCTGGGTTCGCGCTGGGCCATGGCAATAGATCCTTGCAGGAGTTCTTCTACAAACCTTTAAGCGCCTGCACCTTCTTGTTTGCCTCAAGTTGTGCATCGTAGAGATCCTGGGGATTGCGCGATTCGACAATCCGGGTTACCAGCGCCTCGGTCAGGAACATCGACTTCCAGGCTTCTTCGGGCAAAGTGGACTTTCCCATTTCAGCGCTAGGCACGCTGGATGCGATTGCCTGGAGCCGCTCCTCAATCTTTTCAAAAGACTCAGCGGCAAGTCCAACCATCAGCGTTTGCTTGAGGAACTGGGACAGACTCAGTCCGGCTTCGTTCGCCTTGGTCCGGTAGTAGGCGACTACCTCTTTCTCCAGGCGCAGTCCGATGACTTCGGTTGCACCTTTTCCAGCTCCTTTGGGTCTGGGCATGGTTGATTCACTCCCCGTGTCTGACGCCCCGAAACACCGCCTTGAAGCACGCAATTCAGGGACAAGTTTGTTAACAAATGGGGGTCACTGTTAACAGATAACTGCTTTCGGTGTTATCAAGCAATTTGCAGTGATTCCCCAAGGAAACTATAGCCAGGAGGGTTCCCCTGTTGTTGGGTATTTGCCTTCGGTGTAGAAACTGCAATCTTCGGTGTTAACACGCTAAAACTTCTGAGCGCCAAAGGTTCTACGGACTTCAACCCCGTTGCGTCTTGTGTGACAAATTTAGGGGGGTACGGGGACGCCCCGTTGTTTTACCGGAACACTCCGACTGTCATGACAGTTTGAGGGGTCGGTAAAACCGATTTTGAAGTGCAGCTCCCACGGGACACGCCCAAACACCGAGTTCCGGTGAAGGGCAAGTGGACGGTGGAAACCTGCAAGGGTTTGGAGCACAACCACTGCAGAGGGGGTCAGGAATGAAAGCAACCGGGATGTTGAAGTCCCAGCGTTCAATGATGCAAAAGGCTCCATTTTCTCCCAGATTGGGTAATTTCAGCAATCGATCAAATTCTGAAGAATCTGAAGAATTGGGAAATCTTTATAAATCAACGATCAACGCAGACTTGCGAAATCAGTAAATCGATCCATTCAGTAGAAATTGCTGATTTTTAGAATAATTCGAACTACAGCAATTTCCGAGATTGACGCTAAACTTGTGAATACTCGAATTTTATAAACCTCTCATTTCTCAGAACTAGCTGTATCTATGACTAAGCCCGATTTACCAGAAAAGCCCTCCAACAAGACAATGACCATCGAAGAGGAAATTGCCAAAACCGCAGACAAGCTGCGCAAACTCCAGGACAAGCAAAAGGAGTTGCAGCGCAAGGAACGCGAACGCTGCCAAAAGGCAGTGTTTGACCTGATGAAGTCGGAGAAACTCGATCAGGTTTCTGTCGAAAACTGGACCAAGGCGCTTCCTGAGATCAGGAAACTTTTAGGTTTGAATCAGGCAAAGGGCGTTGATTAGGTATTTGTCGAGTTTTTTGAACGTGCACTAAAGACCGCGTTGCCACTCGGCACGAAGTTTGGTAGCCGCCGGGTGATTGATGGCATGGGCTACTTCCTGCAGGAGTCGATGCTTTTCTGCACCAAGGACGCCTTTGAGAACCAGCCAGTTGGACGCGTGGTCGCTGCGAAACACCGTGCGCTTGAGCTCCAGCGTTTGCAAGACCTGCTCCATTTCCGCAAACAGTCCCATTTGGTTCAAGGGCTCCCATTCGGGGTAGTTTTTTCTGAACCTATCTTCCCCCTGGGGAAAGCTAACTACCAGAGTTGCCAGAAACTCGGGTTGCGTCAAGTTCGCAAGATGCGCAGAGTTCTGGGCGTGTTGGCGGGAGTGCAAGCGACCACCGAGTCCGTTGAGCAGCATGACCGAACGTGTGATACCCGCTTGGCCCAGTTTGTCCAATGCATCCCGGGTGGTTTCAAAGGTTTCACCCTTGTTCACTTTCAGTAAGACCTCGTCATCGCCAGACTCTGCACCGATGTAGGCAAGGGTCAAACCTGCATATCGCAACTCTTTCAGTTCATCGACCGTTTTGTTGCGAACATTGCGGGGCAGGCAGTAGCTGGAAATCCGGCGAACCCGCGGTAAATGTTCGTTGATTGATTGCAACAGGGTCATGAGGCGCCGGGTGGATAGCGCCATGGCATCGCCATCGCCCAAAAACACGCGCTGGACCTGATCGGGATACTGTTTACCGATCTGGCGGATTGACTCCAGGATCTCCGGTTCATCGCGAACGGCAAACTTCTTTTGCGGTGCGGTGTACATCTCGCAGTAGGTGCACTTGTTCCACGAACAGCCGTTTGTCACGGGCAGGATCAGGGAATCGGCTTCGCTGGGTGGGCGAAAGACCGGGCTGATGTAGCGGATGGGGATGGTGGTCACAAGGGATCTCGGTAAAGAATGCAATGCATTGACCGTTGACGGACAAATTCCTGATTCGAATTGAAGACCGGTATTTCACCAAGAGTATCTCAAGCGATAGCCATAAGGGACCCAGTTCATTGAATCGAAAGCCAAGAACGTATGCGAACGTTTTGGCAATGATTGAATCATCTTGTACAATTTGAAGACGTACATAGGAGAACACCATGCCCGGGGTTGCAGTCAAGGATAACAGTCGCTTAGCGCTTCGGATACTTCCGGCGGACAAGGCTAAGTTGATGCGAGCAGTGGCGCTGGAGCACACCGACATGACCGATTTCATTCTTCGAAACGCACTGCGAGCAGCCGATGACGTCATTGACCAAGCCGAGCGCATCGAGCTGTCCAAGCGTGACACCCGGTTGTGGCTCGATCTTCTGGACAATCCGCCCAAGGCGAACGCGCGCCTGATTGCTGCAGCCAAGGCGCTGCCGCAAACGCCATGACGGGTTTGCCCGCTTGGCACGAAGAGCCCATCGACAAGCGTCACAACCGAAAAGACTTCGATTGTGGTCACAGCGCCCTAAATTTGTACCTGCAAGCGCACGCCAGGCAAAGTCATGAAAGCGGCGCATCAAAAACCTATTTGGCGGTAGCCGATCATGACGGTCACAGCATTCTTGGGTATTACACACTGAGCCCAGCACAGGTTAATTTTGAGCGGGTGCCTGAACTGGCGCGACACAATTTGGGGCGCCACGATGTGGGAGGGTTCCGACTGGGTCGTCTCGCAGTCGGCACAAACTGGCAAGGTCAGGGTCTTGGCGGACAGTTGCTGGTGGCGGCCGCCAGGCGCTGCATGCGCGCATCCGAACAAGTGGGCGGCACCGCCTTGATGATTGATGCCAAGGATGCGAAAGCCGCAGATTGGTACAAGCTCTTTGGTGCGGTCGCCTTGCTGGATGTGCCCCTTTCGCTACTCATGCCCTACGCACTGCTTCAGGATGCACTAACCAAAGTTGGTAAATCACTGTGACAAACAAGAAACCAGCAGCTTCCTCAGCGCAAATCACGAAAACCAGGGGCCGGAACAAATCGATCCGATTCACTGCGCTGGACCAAAAATACTTCGCAGATGCATTGTTGTCTGCACCGAAGGCTGCTCCTGCGCTCAATCGCGCGTTCTTGCAACGGACAATATTATTGGCTCAAGACTAGCGCCTGAATCGATCACTCCAATGCCTCGCATCACCACAAGTCATGCGCAGTCACATCGTTCTCACACATAAAGTCCGTCCGTTTGGCATCGCCCACACCGGGCAATTCCTCGTCCTGGGCATCAACTCTTAGGGTTCCAGCTAACCTGCCCACTTCCACCAAGGCGGCCTCTTGTGCCTCCCCCCAAGCTCCCGCAAAACTCAGGCGCAAACAGTACCGGTACTTCTGACTGGCACAAAACAGTTGCCCCGGTCCAACCACAATGCCCCGCTCTTTGCATAGATAGAACAGCTCCATCGTGTTCAGATGCCTGGGTAGTTCTACCCACAAGGTGTATCCCGCCGGTGGGTCAAACACCTTGGTCCCTTTCGGAAAACTTCCCTGTATTACCTTACGGGCCTGCCCCAGGCGCTGCTGCATCATGGAGCACAGGCGACGCAAGTGGGCCTCATAGCTACCTTGCGTTAAAAGATCGGCCAATGCATATTCGAGCAAGGCATTGGTCGATGCCCCCTGAACCCGTTTGAGCGTTGCAACCGCCTTGCTCCATCGGCCCCCTTCCACCCAACCCAAGCGGATACCGGGTGCCACGGTCTTGGCAAACGAGCCGCAAGTCATCACCCAGCCGTCGGTGTCAAAGGCCTTGACCGCCTTGCGCCGGGCATCGGTGGCCAAGAGATCGTTAAACACCACATCTTCAATTAGGGGAACCTGGTGTTGTGCCACAAGCTGGGCCAAAGCCCGCTTTTGCGCAACCGGCATGACCGAGCCTAATGGGTTCGACAGCGTTGGCACCAGCAGTATGGCTTTGATGGGCTGTGTTTCCAGTCCCAATTGCAGGGCAGCCAAGGAAATGCCGGTCTTCGGATCGGTCGGCAGGGACAGCGCTTTGAGATTCATGGACTCCAACAGGTCTAAAAATCCAAAGAAGGTCGGGCTTTCCACCGCCACCATATCGCCGGGCTTGGTCACTGCCGCCAGACACAGGGCGACGGCATTGATGCAACCGGAAGTAATCACAATGTTGTCACCCTGCAAAGAACACCCCAGGTGCAGTGCCCGCAGGGCAACGGCATTGCGCAAAGCCAAGGTTCCCGCTGAACTGGTGTACTCGGTCAAGGTGTTGCGCTTCATGCGGGCCGCACGACTCACGGCCACCCGGATACGGTCCTGATCAAAGTAGTCCGCGTCCTTGGGGAAATACCCTGCAAAGCTTGTCACCTGCTTTGCCGACTCGGCAGAAATCAACGGAGCAGTGGCTTTGGGTACAGCGGGTTGGCGTTGGATTTTGCGAACCAGGTCGGCTGCCTTGGCTTTACTCCCAGGAGCGACAAAGTAGCCCGACTTGGGCCTGGGTTGCACCAAGCCATGTTCTTCAAGGTATCGAAACGCCTGAACCACGGTAGAGACAGAAACGCCGTCCTGTGCGGCAGTGTCACGCACCGACGGCAGTCGTTGCCCAGATTTGAGCGAACCGCCGGCGATCATTTGTGCCAGGCGCAATGCAATCTGCAGGTACAGCAAAGAGGCGGGCGGAGGTCTTGAGTCCTGGGTCGTCATGAGTTCCATGCTAAGGCATGCATCGACCTTTGCGCACCGATTCATCGCAATAAAGCAGCACAGATTAAGTCTATGACGACCAGTACAGATGGGTCGCTAACCAGTATTGCGTGGTTCCACATGGCATAACTTTGTGTCTGGGCAAGAAGGCAGCAATCTTCGACAGTAGGGTCTCACCATCAGGAGATCCACCATGCAGCAACTTCCAACCGCCTTGACACTCTTGCCCCAGCAGGCCCGCATGATCAATGCAAGCGAGGGTTTTCGCTTGGAAGTGCGCAGTGGCTGCCTTTGGCTGACCCGACTGGGAGACTCGGTAGACCGCTTCCTGGTCGCAGGAACGTCCATTGAACTTCACGAGAACCAGGTGCTGATCCAAAGTGATCGGCATCCGGGGACAACGGATCTGGCGTCAGCGCACTATGCGCTGGTGCCACTGACGCAATTCGCTGCGCATCGGCCATCGGTCAGCCCGATCAAAACCGTTCTGGGCTCGGCGGGGTTGGTAGTTCAGGCCTTGATCCGACTGACGCGGCCACACGGAATCAGTACAGGAGCAGCCGCCAGCGTGAATTCATAAGCGGCAATGGGGGCTCGCGCAAGCAGCACACATTGCCTCGCCCAAAAAATGGGCCGCTGCCACCTGCGGCCCGTTTCCCCTACCAGGGCAAATCATCGTCGCTGAGCGCTGCCCCACTTTGCGCACCCTCCCCGACCTCTCCACTTGATCCGGCCTCCACCGGCATGGATTTGCCATGCGGCGCATCCGTATCTTTCTTGCCCAACATTTGTAGATCCAATCCAACGATCTCGGTCGTGAAATGGTCGGCTCCGTTTCGGTCCTGCCATTTGCGCGTGCGTAGTCTTCCCTCCAGGTAAAGGGCAGTTCCTTTGCGCAGGTATTTACCAGCCAATTCGGCCAGACTGCGTCGCAGCACGATGCGGTGCCACTCTGTTCGTTCTTGCTTGACTCCGTTGGAATCTCTCCAACTGTCGGAAGTTGCCATGCTGAAGGTGGCCACCGGGGTGCCGTCGGGTACATAACGAATTTCGGGGTCAGCTCCCAGGTTGCCGATCAGGATCACTTTGTTGATAGATGCCATGTTGATTTCCTCGCTTTGGTTGATAAATCTTTTGATTGGTGTTGCGCTCAGTGCTGCCGTTTGGCCTTGATTTCTGCCAGGGTGCAGGGTTGGAAATACAGATTGAGTTCGGCGCCATAACGGGTGATTTCCGCAATGGAGATGTAGCCCAGCTCCGCGCACTCCTCATCGCCATTGAGGACCGCATAACCAAATGCCTGCTGTACGCCACCTTCCATGTCTTTCTCCAGGATGTACCAGTCACTCCCTCCCAGGAAGTAATGCAGGTGCACAACGGCCTGTTCCCCCATTCCATCCTGTTCGTAGGTCGCGGGCATGGACTCAATCAGTTGGGCCATGTCGATAAACATCTGCCGAAAGAAGTCCCCCTCCTCGCCTCGGCACGCATCGACCATGGTGAGCATTTGCAGCCGTGAGAGATAGGGTTTGACGGTCAGAATGGCTTGGGCGGTCTGCAGTTTCTGATTGCGTTTCCCATCCATCGTGTTGCAGGATTCAGAGCCGTTTGAATTGGCGGTATTCGGTGTTGTTTGGTTTGCTGTTGTCATGGTGCTTCCTGGCTGGTTAAATTTCTATCGCCGTTTGGTGCTTCGCAAGCGCAATGGACACTGCGTAGACTTGTCTGCCTCCGGGGTATGCCCATCCCGGAAGTGACCATCCCCATGCATAGCGGTTTGGTGTTTCCCAAGTGGTGAATTCCCGCCGGGTGTTCTTGGGCATGATGTCGCGCTGGTCTCGTTTCAAGAGTTCGTAGAACTCACCCCACGTAACCTCCACCATTCCAGCGGGAATACTTGGTTCAACTGCACTTGTTTCTTGCGTCATGGATTGGTTCCTGTTGTTAGTGCAAGACTGCTCGGTGTTCACTTCCTGATGCGGCGCAGGCCGACGACAAAGCCAATGGCAGGAATGGCACAGAGGATGAGAATGAGGAGTTGCATGGTCTTCACTCCTTACCCATCGTGTTGCAAGATTCAGAGCCGTTAGTGGGATTTGTTTGGTTTGCTGCTGTCATGGTGGTGATCTCCTGGTTGGTTTAAAAGCCATCGCCTCGCTGAGTTCTTTCGCCGTTGTGGGGTGGCAT
>JAIFLV010000035.1 GCA_020048895.1 Rhodoferax sp.
ATTCCGGCCAAAGATATCTGGCTTTACCCGCTGCGCAAAAACTTCTCCGCACTTCTGTGCAAATAGCAAGACGGGTTCACCGAATCATTACGTATCTTTCGTCTCCTCTCCTCGTAACACCAACAGGTACAAGATGAAAAAATTTCCCTCCTTCGGTATTTCTACCCTGGCACTTGCTGTCGGCCTTGTCGCGTGCGGCGGCTCCTCCGACGACTTCAAATACCCGGATAGCACCGGTAGCGCGCTTCCATTTGTGGTCTTCGACAAGGTTGCGAACGCTGAGGGTACTGAGATTCGCTTGGGCGGTGTAGGTTCGGCGTTATCGCCCCATCCAACCGAGGCAGGCTACTTCTACGCCATGAGTGACCGCGGCCCAAACGCAGCCACCGCCCCCGGCAAGACCCCATCCGGAATTATCTTTCTTAAACCCGACTACACCCCACGCATCCACCTCTACAAACTCAACAGCACTGGCGGTGCAGAACTGGTCAGCGCCGTTTTGTTGAAGGACCCCAAGGGTCGCAATATCACCGGCCTGCCCAACAAGGACTTTGGCTCAACCGGCGAGACGCCTTACATGCTGGACGGAAACGTCGTCGCGTTGGATCCGGACGGTGACGGCATCAAGGGCTATGACGAAAGCGGGTTGGACCCGGAGGGTCTAGTAGCCATGAAGGATGGTAGTTTCTGGGTCAGTGACGAGTACGGCCCGCACATGGTCCATTTCGATGCCACGGGCAAGGAAATCGAGCGCATCAATCCATTTGCATCCGACATACGCAACAAGGCTGGACGTGTACTTCCGGCCGAGTTAGCCAAGCGCTGGCCCAACCGCGGCATGGAAGGCCTTGCAATCACACTCGACGGCAAGACCCTCGTAGGCATCATGCAATCCAATCTGTACAACCCGACGAGCGCGATTGGTTCGATCAACTTGGCACGAATCGTCACGATCAATATCGAAACCGGCATCACGGCACAGTATCTTTACCGCCAGGACGCGGCAGGGTTGGCCAATTCAGAAATTGTGGCGCTGAGTGCCACCACGTTTCTAGTGATAGAGCGCGATACCAACTTTTTCGGGATCTCTACAGGCACAGTTCGGAAGAATGTGTACAAGATCGACCTTACCGGTGCGACCAATGTCGACAAAACCAACAGTAACTTGATCGCCGGAAATGCGTCGCTTAGTTTCAACCCAGCCAATGGTCTGCAGGTATCCAGCAAAACGCTTGAGCAGGTCATCAAGGACGGTGGAACTACCGACAACTTTGCCGCAGGCTGGGTCCAGCTGTCCAATGTGGGCATCAAGCCAGTGACGAAGTCCTTGGCTTACGATGGCATAGCCTCACAAAAATATCCACATGACAAAATGGAAGGCCTTTGGGTCATCGACGTTAACAATCTGGCGATCCTGAATGACGATGACTTCACCATCGCACCCGACGGCTCCGGCGGTGTGGTGCAAAAAAAGCTTTACGACGGCGCGATCGATCGCAATATGCTTTATGTCGTCAAACCCCTTATACCTATGCAATGAGACCGGTAGCGCCGAGTTGAAGGAATCTGTGCGTGTGCTAGCGAATGCACTGGGGTAAAGAACATACAAACGAAGCCTAGCCTAGCAGCACTGCTCCTGAGAATGTATCCGTAAGGCAGAAGTTGTCGTCATTGGGGGGGCCTCCGCAATGCAATACGGGGGCCGTGGTACAAAGGGGTTGCGGGTTGCTTTGCGTCTTCGCCCGGATTGAGGTCACGTGGGTGCGGTGGCCACCAACCCTTGGGTGTGAACCGTGACTCGGTATCGGCCACGATCTGGCGGATGCTGGTCCGAACCCGATCTTCGTTCCAGGGGATGTCCTGAAGCGGCTCGTGGCGCGAGGGGTCAAACAACATGGCTTACACCAGCCCCAGCTCCACCAGGCTTTGTGCCATGGCGGGGGCCGACTCTTCCACCCCGATAAAGTCCATACCCAAGGTCTGGCGGGTGCGGCGGTTGTCAATGTGCAATGCAACGCCCAGATCCGGCAGGATGCCGCGCGCGGCGGGGTCTACCAGCGCCACCAGGCGGATCATGAAATTGGGCAACTCAAAACTGGGCACTTTCTTCGCCTGCCTGCCCAGGCGCGCCTTGATCGGGCGCATCATATCCAGGAACCACGCCGCCTCCGACACGCCAAGGTAGCGTCCGCCGCTGGGCTCGGCAGTCTCCAGGGCCAGTCGGTGCATTTTGGCAACGTCGCGCACGTCCACCACACCAAACGACAGCTTGGGGCAGCCCGGATACTTGCCGCGCAGAAACATCTGGATCACTTCGGCAGAGCCGCCCATGTCGCGATCGAGCAATGGTCCGAACACCAGGCCCGGGTTGATGCTGGCGTAGTGCATGGCGGGCCTGTTCTGGGCCATGAAGTCGCGCGCAGCCCGCTCCGACAGTGTCTTGGATCGGGTGTAGCTGGTCACGCCCGGGCCATCAAGCACGGTCCAGTCATCCTCGGTGAATGGCTTGGTACGATCCTTGGGGTGCCCGTACATGACGGCGGCCATGGACGACGTTTGCACAAAGCGCTTGACCCCCGAGGCGGTTGCCGCATTGAGCACGCGCAGCGTGCCCTCGACAGCGGGGCGAATCAACTCATTCGGGTCCTTGGGCTCATTCAGAATGAACGGCGAGGCCAGGTGCTGCACGCCATGAACTCCCTCGGTGGCTTTGGCCCAGCCTGCGTCTGCCAGCAGGTCGGCATCGACAAACTCCAAGCGAGTGATATCGCAGTGCGGGCGCAGCGCGGCCTTGACTTCGTCCGCTTTCTTGAGGCTACGCACCGTGCCACGCACGCGGTAGCCGTGTTGCAGCAGGTCCAGAGCGCAGTGTTTGGCGATGAACCCTGAGATCCCGGTGACCAAAATGGTTTTGTCCGTCATGCTGTTTGCTTTCAAATTAATAGCGGGCTACGCAGTCTGTCCGGGCGCTGCAAGCATTTTCGAGCTCAGGAATCCAATGCGTTGCGTATTTCCTGCAGGAATTGTTGCGCAGTAGCGCTGACCTTGTCACGCGGCTGAGTTTCCAGCAACTGGATGATCTTGCTGCCAATGACCACCGCGTCGGCGACGTTGCCTATGATTTTGGCGGTGGCTGCATCACGAATGCCAAAGCCCACGCCCAGCGGGATGTGGATGTGCGCCCTTATGCGCGGCAGCATGGCCTCTACGGCATCGGTATCCAACGCGCCAGAGCCGGTGACGCCCTTGAGCGAAACGTAGTACACATAACCGCTCGCAACCCGTGCCACCTGTTGCATGCGTGCCTCGGTGCTGGTGGGGGCCAGAAGGAAGATCAGGTCCATGTGGTGTGCCCGCAATTCGGCGGCAAAGGCCTCGCACTCTTCGGGCGGGTAGTCGACGATCAGCACGCCGTCGACCCCTGCGTTTGAAGCGTCCTGCACAAACGCGCTGGAAACACCGGCTTTGGCGTGCTTCTGGTCGTAGCGTTCCACCGGGTTGGCGTAGCCCATCAACACCACGGGTGTAGCGGAGTCGGTCTTGCGAAACTCCGCCACCATCGCCAGCACCTGTACCAGGCCAATGCCAAACGCCAGGGCTTTGTCGCCAGCCTTCTGGATCACCGGGCCATCGGCGCTGGGGTCGGAGAAGGGCACGCCGAGCTCAATCACGTCGGCGCCCCCGGCGACCATGCCGTGCATCAGCTCGGGCGTGATGTCGGCATACGGGTAGCCCGCGGTAACAAAGGGAATCAGCGCCTTGCGGCCCTGTGCGGCGAGTGCTTGAAAGGTGGTTTCGATTCTGCTCATGCTATTGCTTTCGTAGCTGCTCACGCACGTTTGACGGGCGCTGCAACGATATTTCCCTTGACAGACTGGCCGGTACAGCTGGGGCGACAGAAGAATTCTCCGTTGCTCAGATCGGCTACGGTGCCAATGTCCTTGTCGCCACGTCCGGACAGGTTCACCAGAATGCTCTGCTCAGGCCGCATGGTCCTGGCAAGTTGCATAGCGTAGGCCACGGCATGGCTGGACTCGAGCGCCGGGATGATGCCTTCGGTGCGGCACAGGTAATGAAACGCCTCCAGCGCTTCCTTGTCGGTCACGCCCACGTACTCAGCGCGGCCAATGTCGTTCAAAAACGCGTGTTCGGGGCCGACGCCAGGGTAGTCCAGTCCAGCGCTGATGCTGTGTGTCTCAGTCACTTGGCCGTTGTCGTCCTGCAGTACATAGGTGCGGTTGCCATGCAGCACGCCCGGAGAGCCGCGTTGGATCGATGCAGAGTGCTTGCCGCTGTCCATGCCTTCACCCGCCGCTTCCACGCCGATCAAACGGGTTTTTTCATGCGGGATATACGGGTGGAAAATGCCCATGGCGTTGGACCCACCGCCCACGCAGGCAATGACTGCGTCGGGCTGCTCGCTGGTGCAACCTGCGGCTTGGAGCATCTCGGGCATCTGCACCAGGCACTCGTTGCCAATCACACTCTGGAAGTCGCGCACCATCATCGGGTAGGGATGGGGGCCGGCCACAGTACCGATGATGTAAAACGTGTTGTCCACATTGGCAACCCAGTCGCGCATGGCCTCATTGAGCGCGTCTTTAAGGGTCTTGCTGCCGCTAGTCACTGGCACCACGGTGGCACCCAGCAGCTTCATGCGGTAGACGTTGGGGCTTTGGCGCTTCACGTCCTCGCTGCCCATGTAGACCACGCACTCCAGCCCATAGCGGGCGCAAATGGTGGCGGTAGCCACGCCGTGCTGGCCAGCACCGGTTTCGGCAATCACCCGCGGCTTACCCATGCGCTTGGCCAGCATGGCCTGGCCAATGGTGTTGTTGATCTTGTGCGCGCCGGTATGGTTGAGGTCTTCGCGTTTAAGAAAAATCTGAGCCCCCCCCATCTCCCGGCTCATGCGCGCCGCGTGGTACACAGGGGAAGGGCGCCCGACAAAGTGCGCCAGTTCCGACCGAAACTCGGCAAGAAACTCCGGATCATGCTGGTACTTCGCGTAAGCGTCTTTCAGCTCATTGATGGCATGCGTCAACGTCTCAGAAACAAAGCTGCCCCCATACTTGCCAAAGTGCCCAGAAACATCAGGTTGGTGATAGTCGTACATATAGAAAGAAAATAAAAACGTTGCCCAGTAAGGGCGTAGCCGAAGCGAGATAACAAAATGGGCTGTTAAAGCCCCCTCTCTCGCCCAGCGGGGCGAAAGAGGGCGGGGGGAGAGAGTGGGGTGTTAAACAAAGCATCCGCAGCCCGAACCGCCGCCACAAACTGCAAAATCTTCTCAGCATCCTTGATGCCTTTAAGCGGCATCCCCTGAGCATTCACGGCTTCAACACCGGAGCTCACATCCACAGCCAGCGACTTACATCGTGGCCGTACCTGACGAATTCCATCGCCCACGTTTGCAGGTGTGAGTCCACCACTCAAGACGAGGTGAGCGTCGACGTTTGGAGGAAGCCGTGACCAATTGAATGTTTTCCCGCCACCGCCATAACCGTCGACATGGGCGTCGAGCAGAATGGCCTGGGCATTTGCATAAAGAGAGGCAAATTGTACGAGGTCAAAGTGCGGTGCATCGTCGCCCAGCGGGATGCGGGCGGCGCGTACCCATGGCCGGCTATTGTTCAGTGTTGCTGCCGCACAGTCCTGTGCCGATTCATCACCATGAAATTGGACTGCAGCGCCTGCGACACTTGCGCAAGCAGCTATTATTTCAGTAGCAGATGCATTGACAAACAACAGCACCGGGGTGATGTAGGGCGGCAGGCGTCTGGCCAATTCGGATGCGCGCGCCACGCTGACGTAACGCGGGCTTTTAGGGTAAAGGTTCAGGCCGATCGCGTCTGCCCCCGCGCTGACCGCCGCGTCAACATCCTCTTCCCTGGTGAATCCGCAAATCTTGATACGGGTGCGGGTGAGCGTGGGGGCATTGTTGTTTGGAGTCATGGCAGCCCATCATACGCAGCAGTGCGATCGGGGATGCCCCAGTGGGGGTCATAGCGCGGCCCCAGAAAATACAGGCCGTCTGGCGAAAACGTGGGCGCTGCGGCACGGCGGTCGCGTGCAGCCAGAACATCGGCCATCCAGGCCACCGGTTTTCTTCCTTGCCCGATCTGGACCAGACAGCCCATGATGTTGCGGATCATGTGGTGCAAAAAAGCATTGGCTTCAAACTCGATGCGCCAGTAGGCACCACGTTGGCTCATGCTCACTTCCATCAGCGTCTTGACCGGCGAGAGCGCCTGACACTGCGACGCGCGAAAGGACGTGAAATCGTGTTCGCCCAGAAGCACGTTCGCCGCCTGCTGCATGGCGTTCGCGTCGAGTTTGTGGAACGTCCAGCCCACCCGTCCATGGTCCACACTCGGCCGTACGGGGGACTCATAGAGCACATAGGCATAGCGACGGGACGTAGCACACGCGCGGCAATGGAAGGCTGCTGTGGTGTGCACGGCCCACTGCACAGCAATATCGCGCGGCAGGTTGGCATTGGTGCCGCGCACCCAGGAGTAGGTGTCCCGGTCCAGTTCGGTGTCAAAGTGCACGACCTGCATGATGCCGTGCACACCGGCATCCGTGCGCCCGGCGCAGAGTGTGGAGACCCGTTGGGTGGTGAATTTGCGCAGGGCCGCTTCCAGCTTGTCCTGCACCGTCTGGCCCGACAACTGGCTTTGCCAGCCTTGATAGGCACTGCCGTTGTAGCTAAGGCCCAGGGCTACACGCACCAGCGGCCTCGGACAATATCGGGCGGCGTCAAGATCGGTGCGAATCAGCCCAGATTGGCCAATGCGCGTTGCGCCTTGGCACGCATCTCGCCCGTGGCTTCGGCCATGACTTCTTCGATCAGGGCACGCGCGCCATCCTCGTCACCAATCGAAACAAACTCGTCGGCCAGTGCCAGCTTGGTTTCCAGGGGGTCTTCACCAGTGCTATCGGGTGCCTGCGTTGACTCATCGATTTCCGGCAGCAATGCGGGCTCTACGGGAGCCGAAGGTGCAGGTGAAGGGGGATCCAGATCCAGCGACAGGGAACCCATGTCGAATTCGAGCATGCCCTCGTCTTTCTTGGCGGGCTCCGCAGCGGGTGCCGTTGCCAGTATCGCAGGCGGATCCAGGTCGGGCAGTTGCATGTCACCCACTGCGGGCATGCTCAAGCCGTCCATGGATAAAGGAACATCCGGAAGGTCTGGTAGATCCGGCGCAAGAGACGGCGTGAGCTCGCCAGCGCCAGACAAATCGAAGTCCAGGGAGTTGTCGTCGGAGCCAGGAGCCGCCGCAAGTGCCGGGGCTTGCATCTTCACGGTGGGTTCCGCGGCGGTTGCCGGTAGTGTGCTTCCTGTGAGGTCGCTGATCGCACTGACGGGTTCTTCGTCGAGGGAGAAGTCCAGATCGAGGTCCAGATCCACCGATCCGGGTGCTGCCGCAGTCAACTCGGGATGGGCACTTTGTGCAACCGTAGCGCCAAACTGTGAAGCGGTCGCGGCACTGGCCACCCCGGGACCATCCATGTTGGCAGGACTACCGCCGGGTTGGTACAGCGGATTGGTGGGATCGATGCTCAGGCCCAATTCGCAAATGCGGGTCCAGTCGGCGCTGTTGTTGCTGGTCAGCTTGAACGCCTGCGTTGCGCTGGCCTCGAAGCTTCTGGTATCGCGGCGTTTGGCGAAAATCTCCATCAGCTTGGTGTGAATGGCCAGCCTGCCAGGGTTGGTCCGCACCGCTTCCTTGAGAATCTCTTCAGCTTGCAGATCACGGCCGTAGGCCATGTAGACGTCGGCCTCGGCGACAGGGTCGACATCGTCGGCCGCGTCGAGTTGACTCGGTGAGTACACCATGGATGAGCCGCCGACAGCACTATCGCTGCTGGTATCCACCCGTTGCCCGCCACTGGCGCCAAAAAAGGAATCCGGCTGCAAGCGGCTTTCAATGAAGGAACTGTCAACCTGGTTTGATGGCTTTTTCTGACGTTTGCGGTAATAGAACAGGCCGCCACCCAGCAATGCCAGCAGGCCAGCACCAGCTGCGGGGATCAGCGGGTCTTCAAACAAATCGTCCAGGAACCCGGGCTCCTCCACCGGCATGGGTGCCGCTGCAGGAGCAGGGCTGGACGCAGCGGGCGCAGTTGGCTTTGGCGCCGATGCGACAGCGGCGGACGGCACACTCGCCGAAGCAGCCACTGCGATGCCTGGTTTGGATGCCGCTGCGATTGGAGCTGCGCTGGGGGCCGTCGCTGCGGGGGTGGATGCAGGAGCGATGGCGGCGGAGGCTTTCTTCAGATCGCTGATGTTTTTCGCCAGTTCCGCCGCACGAGCCGCTGCTTCCTTGTCGGCGCGCTCGCGGGCGATCTTGGCCTCCGCTTCCTTGGCCATTGCGCCACCCTTGGACAGCGTCAACTTGTCAGGGGTTGCAGCGGAGGGTTTTTTGTCCTCAACTTTGGCCTGCACCTTGCCGCTTGCAGTACGGTCTGCAGCACCCACCGCGGCGGCAGGTGCATTGGTGGCCAGCGTGCTGCGGAAGGTGTTGAAGTCTTTGCTCTGGGTGGCCAGCACGCGGGTGGCTTCGGTGGTGGACACCGATAACGCCTGCTCGCTGCTGGGGATCTGAACCACTGCCCCTGCGCGAATGCGGTTGACGTTGCCGTCTATAAAGGCATCGGGGCTGGACCGTAGCAAGGCCACCAGCATCTGGTCCAGGGACACGCTGGTGCTTTTGTGGTTGGCAGCGATCCTGCCTGCAGTATCGCCAGGCTTGACCAGAACCTGCTTCCCGGTAGCTGGGTCCGCTTCTGCCGCTGGCTTGGCAGCGGCAGTGGGCGTTGGGGCGGGCTTGGTGGCGGGCGGGCTGCGCACAGGATCTGGTGCCGTCGCAGCAACCGGTGGAGTTGCAACACTGCGCAGGGGTGCTGTGGGCGCAGGAGACGTTTGCGATAAGGTGGGGTTTGGTGTGCTGGATGGACGTACGGCAGGCGGATCAAACAGCAGGGTGTAATCACGCACAATGCGGCCAGAAGACCAACTGGCCTCCAAAATCATGTCAATGAAGGGGTCATTGATAGCGCGGTCGCTGATCAGCCGGATATAGGCGCGCCCGTCGGCACGGCGCTGCAAGCTTAATTGCAATCCTGGCATGGCCGGGTTGTATTCCAGCCCGGCAGCGACAAAGGCATCTGGTGACGCGATCGCGGTACGCAGCGATGCAGCTTCTTCTGCATTGATTTCGGGCACATCGATTTCAGCGCGCAGAGGTTCCCCAAGCGCCGACTGGACGGTGACCCGCCCCAGTGACAACGACCAGGCACTGGGGGTGGACAAAGCCAATACGGCAAGAGCCGCCGCGGCAATGGCGGTTTTCCGACGACGATAGGACTGAGCGATCAATTTATATGCCTCCAGCACTGTCCCTGGCAGACAGTAGATTCTTCGCACTCTGCGGCCAACGAGCCCGACTCTCAAAAAGTAAAAAGTACCATAACATCAATGTGTTAGCCTGACAAGCTAAGAAAGCTTTTAACTTTGTAAGCATTGGTTTCCGGGCATTATCGCTGGCCTGAGTTGTTGCCTGTCGACAACGACCGGCAGCGCGGGGAGGGGCGCATAGCGCCCGACGCAGCGCTGCCTTAAGCGTCCAAAAGAATGCGCAACATGCGGCGCAGTGGCTCCGCCGCACCCCAGAGCAGTTGGTCGCCGATGGTGAACGCACCCACATACTCCGGGCCCATCGCGAGCTTGCGGACCCGGCCTACGGGAATCGTCATGGTGCCGGTAACGGCTACGGGTGTCAGGTCCCGAATGGTGGCCTCACGGGTGTTTGGCACCAATTTGACCCACGGGTTGTCGGCGGCAATCATGGCTTCAATGTCGCTGGACGGGACGTTTTTCTTCAATTTAAAGGTCAGCGCCTGGCTGTGGCAGCGCATGGTGCCAACGCGCACGCAAAAACCATCGACCGGTACCGCAGCGGATCCGAAACCGTCCCCCTGGCCCAGGATCTTGTTGGTCTCGGCCATTCCCTTCCATTCTTCCTTGGACATGCCGTTGCCCAGATCTTTGTCAATCCAGGGGATCAACGAGCCCCCCAGGGGTACGCCAAAATTGGCGGTCTCGGCACCACTGAGCGAGCGCTGTTTGGCGATGACTTTGCGGTCAATTTCCAGAATCGCACTCTTGGGGTCGTCCAGCAGTGCTTTAACTTCGGCGTTGAGGGTGCCGTATTGCGTCAGCAGTTCGCGCATGTGCTGGGCACCGCCGCCGGAGGCTGCCTGGTAGGTCTGGGTGCTCATCCACTCCACCAGCCCGGCCTTGTACAGTGCGCCCACGCCCATCAGCATGCAACTGACCGTGCAGTTGCCACCAATCCAGTTATTGCCGCCCTTGACGAGCGCATTTTTGATGACCGGCATGTTGACCGGGTCCAGAATAATGACGGCATCGTCTTTCATCCGTAGGGTTGAGGCTGCGTCAATCCAGTGGCCACTCCAGCCCGCAGAGCGCAGTTTGGGGAACACTTCGGTGGTGTAGTCGCCACCCTGGGCGCTGATGATGATGTCGCAGCGTTTGAGGGCGTCGATGTTGAAGGCGTCCTGCAAGATAGTCTCGTTTTTGGCCTGCGAAGGTGCCTTTGCACCAGCGTTGGACGTCGAGAAAAACACCGGCTCGATGAGTGCAAAGTCGCCCTCGGTTTCCATGCGGTCCATCAGAACGGAGCCGACCATACCGCGCCAACCGACGAGGCCTACAAGATTGCCTACCTTCATGACATTGCCCTTTCAGAAAATTCAACAAACGAGAATTTGATCTGCCCGGCTCGTCTGGCCGGGAGGGGCACGACGAACCGGACTCTTTAGCCCTTAATGGTTGTCGTCTTGGTAGTCGACGGCAATGCCGACGACGCACCAGCCCACGCGCCAGTACCGCCGCAGAAGGGCTGTGTTGGGTTGGCGGGGCGATTGTTTTGCATCCGCGGATTGTAAGCGAGGTGCTTACAGGGCCTTGACAACCGCATCCCCCATCTCGCGGGTGCTGACACGGGTCGTGCCCGCACTGTAGATGTCGGCGGTACGCAGCCCCTGCTGCAATACCTTTTGAACCGCTGCCTCTATGCGCTGTGCGGCTTCTTCCTGGTTCAGGCTGAAGCGAA
This sequence comes from Rhodoferax sp., assembly GCA_020048895.1. GTDB lineage: Bacteria > Pseudomonadota > Gammaproteobacteria > Burkholderiales > Burkholderiaceae_C > Allorhodoferax. Next base: position 11,145 of record JAIFLV010000035.1, read on the forward strand.
GCATCATGGCGGCGCTCAAAATGGTGGCCAGGGGGTTGGCAATGCCTTTGCCGGCAATGTCGGGCGCACTGCCGTGGCTGGGTTCGTACAGTCCCTGGTTGGTGGAATTCAGGCTTGCGGACGGCAGCATGCCAATGGAGCCGGTGAGCATCGACGCTTCATCAGAGAGGATGTCGCCAAACATATTGCCCGTGACGACTACATCAAACGCCTTGGGCGCCTTGACCAGTTGCATGGCCGCGTTGTCCACATACATGTGCTGCAGTTCCACGTCGGGGTACTCGGCGTGAACCTGGGTGACTACATCCCGCCAGAACTGAAAAGTTTCGAGCACATTGGCTTTGTCGACACTCGTGACCTTTTTGTTGCGCTTGCGTGCCGCCTGAAACGCCACATGGGCAATGCGCTCGATTTCGGGCCTGCTGTAGCGCATGGTGTCAAAGGCTTCCTCGGCACCCGGGAAGTGACCATCGGTCGCGGTGCGGCGCCCCCGGGGTTGGCCAAAGTAGATGTCTCCGGTCAATTCCCGAATAATCAGGATATCCAGGCCTGCAATCAGTTCGGGTTTGAGGCTGGAGGCCCCCACCAACTGTTCGTAACAAATGGCCGGACGAAAGTTGGCAAACAGCCCCAGGTTCTTGCGCAAACCCAAAATGGCCTGCTCAGGGCGCAGGGGGCGGTCCAGGGTATCGTATTTCCAGTCGCCGACTGCGCCGAACAAAATGGCATCGGCTTGCTTGGCCAATGTGAGCGTGGAGTCCGGCAGTGGGTGCCCGTAGGCCGCATAGGCAGCGCCACCCACCAAGGCAGTTTCCATCTCCAACTTCAGATCCAGCGTCTGCAACACCCGAACGGCCTCGGCCACAATTTCGGTACCAATGCCGTCGCCCGGCAACACTGCAATTTTCATAAAGGTCTGTCCCACAAAGCTATCGATTTTATAGCTGCTTACGCAAGCATGGTGCGCGCTAGCCAGGGTTTTTGTGCGAGTCTTTCGGTCTCGAACGCCTTGATCTTGTCGGCGTAACGCAAGGTTAGGCCGATGTCATCGAGTCCGTTCATGAGGCAGTACTTGCGAAAGGCCTGGACCTCGAAGGGCATTTCTTCGCCTTGCGGTAACACGACCAACTGGCGCTCCAGATCAACCGTGAGTTGGTAACCCGGAAAGGCCAGTGCTTCATGAAACAGTTTGTCGACCTGGGGTTCGCTGAGCACAATGGGCAGCAGGCCGTTCTTGAAGCTGTTGTTGAAAAAGATGTCGGCGTAACTCGGTGCAATGATGGCGCGAAAGCCAAACTGCTCCAGTGCCCACGGGGCGTGTTCACGCGAGGAGCCGCAGCCAAAATTTTTCCGCGCCAGGAGAATCGATGCACCCTGGTAGCGCGGCTGGTTCAGAACGAAGTCCGGATTGGGTCTGCGACTGGCCGGGTCTTGACCCGGAAAGCCCTCGTCCAGGTAACGCCACTCATCAAACAAATTGGGACCAAAGCCGGTCTTGTGGATGGACTTGAGGAATTGCTTGGGAATGATGGCGTCCGTATCCACGTTTTCCCGGTCCATGGGAGCTACGAGTCCCTGGTGCGTAGTGAACTTGTTCATTTCTTTTTCGCCGCGTCTTCGATTTTTTCGCCAGCCTTTTGCAAGTCCTGGCCCACACCTTTGACCGTGTTGCACCCGCCAAGCACAAGCAGGCCGGTCAAAGCCATCAAGATTGTGAGAGTCTTCATCGTGTGATCTCCGGGGGTTAGCTGAATTTTCGAACGTCGACGAAGTGGCCATGGATAGCTGCTGCGGCTGCCATGGCAGGACTGACCAGATGGGTGCGCCCACCGGTGCCCTGACGACCTTCAAAGTTGCGATTGCTGGTGGAGGCGCAGCGTTCTCCGGGCTCGAGGCGGTCGGCATTCATGGCCAGGCACATCGAGCATCCGGGCTCACGCCATTCGAAACCTGCGCCAGTGAAGATGGTATGCAGACCCTCACGCTCAGCCTGTTCCTTGACCAAGCCGGAGCCCGGGACCACCAGGGCCAACTTGACGTTAGAGGCGATTTTTCGTCCCAGTTTCTTGACAACTGCGGCGGCTTCGCGCATGTCTTCAATGCGGCTATTGGTGCAGGATCCGATGAATATCTTGTCCACAAACAGGTCGTTCAGTGCTTTGCCAGGCTCCAGTCCCATATAGACCAACGCCCGCTCAATGGCACTGCGCTTGTTGCTGTCGCGTTCCTTGTCGGGGTCCGGCACACTGCCGTCGATGCCCAAAACCATTTCGGGAGATGTGCCCCATGTCACTTGGGGCACGATCATGGTTGCATCCAGCTCCACTACCGCGTCGAACTGTGCATCAGCGTCGGAGTGCAAAGTCTTCCAATAGTGCACCGCCTGATCCCACTCGACCGCCGCTGCTGCGGCGTCATTGCCGTGCACCTGCCCCGGAGCCAGTGGGCGACCTCGCACATATTCGATGGTCTTTTCGTCGACCGCTACCAGGCCTGCGCGAGCCCCGGCTTCAATCGCCATATTGCACACGGTCATACGCCCTTCCATGCTCAGAGACCGAATGGCCGAACCCGCGAACTCTATCGTGTAGCCTGTGCCACCCGCCGTGCCGATTTTTCCGATGACGGCCAGCACGATGTCCTTGGCGGTCACGCCGCGTGCGGCCACGCCCTCGACTTTGACCAGCAGGTTTTTCGCCTTTTTGGCCAATAGGGTCTGTGTTGCCATCACGTGCTCGACTTCGCTGGTACCGATTCCATGCGCCAAAGCACCAAAGGCGCCGTGGGTAGAGGTGTGCGAATCGCCGCAAACCACGGTCATGCCGGGCAGTGTGGCACCATTTTCCGGGCCCATGACATGCACAATTCCCTGACGTTTGGAAAGGAACGGAAAATACGCCGCCGAACCAAACTCGCGGATATTGGCGTCTAGTGTGGTCACTTGTTCTCTGCTGGTGGGGTCGGTAATGCTATCCATGCCACGCTCCCAACCGGTGGTGGGGGTATTGTGATCGGCGGTCGCAACGATGGAACTGACGCGCCACACTTTGCGGCCGGCCACGCGCAGACCTTCAAACGCCTGGGGGCTTGTCACTTCATGGACCAGGTGGCGGTCGATGTAGAGCACCGCAGTGCCATCCTCTTCGGTATGAACGACGTGGTCGTCCCAAAGCTTGTCGTAGAGCGTGCGTCCCATAAAAATACTTCCTTGGCAATCTCAACAAAAAACCCGCCGGTGTTGCCACAGGCGGGCATCGGGAATCAGCTTAGATTAGCGTTTATCGATCGACAGCACATCGCGCCGAATCGAACCGGTGAACAACTGGCGCGGGCGGCCAATCTTATACTCGGGGTCGCCAATCATTTCATTGAGTTGGGCAATCCAGCCGACCGTGCGCGCGAGCGCAAAGATGCCGGTAAACATGGGCACTGGAATGCCAATGGCGCGTTGGACGATTCCCGAATAGAAGTCCACGTTCGGATAGAGCTTGCGCGAGACGAAGTAGTCGTCTTCGAGGGCGATCTTTTCCAGCGCCATGGCCAACTTGAATAGCGGGTCGTTTTCCAGCCCCAATTCACCAAGCACTTCCTTGCAAGTCTCTTGCATGAGTTTGGCGCGCGGGTCGTAGTTCTTGTAAACGCGGTGACCAAAGCCCATCAACTTGACGTTGGAGTTCTTGTCTTTCACCTGTTCCATGAACTGACCGACTTTGGCCACGCCGCCCATTCTCTGGATGTCTTCGAGCATGTTCAGGCAGGCCTCATTGGCACCACCGTGTGCGGGCCCCCACAGGCAGGCTACACCGGCAGCGATTGCCGCAAACGGGTTGGTTCCCGATGAGCCGCACAGTCGAACAGTGGACGTGGAAGCGTTCTGTTCATGGTCTGCATGCAGCGTGAAAATACGATCCAGAGCGCGCTCGATGACCGGGTTCACCACGTAAGGTTCGCACGGCGTTGCAAACATCATGTGCATGAAGTTGCCGGCGTAGCTCAGATCATTGCGTGGATACATGTAGGGCTGGCCAGCACTGTATTTGTAGGCCATGGCCACCAGAGTGGGCATTTTGGCGATCAGCCGGATTGCGGCAATATTGCGGTGCTCAGGGTTGTTGATGTCCGTGCTGTCATGGTAGAAGGCCGACAACGCGCCAACCAGGCCCGTGAGTACGGCCATCGGGTGCGCATCACGGCGAAAGCCACGCATGAAAAACTGCATCTGTTCGTTCACCATGGTGTGGCGAATGACAAGTTTGTTAAATGCGGCTTTGCCAGCGGCGTTGGGCAGGTTGCCGTACAGCAGCAGGTGGCAGGTTTCCATGAAGTCACAATTGGTGGCCAATTGCTCAATGGGGTAGCCACGGTACAGCAACTCACCCTTGTCGCCATCAATGTAGGTAATGGCGGACTGGCATGAGGCCGTTGAGAGAAAACCCGGGTCATAGGTGAACATGCCCGTCTGCGCATAAAGCTTTCGGATGTCCACAACATCCGGACCCACATTGCCTTGGTACACCGGCAATTCGACGCTGGGGCTGCCGTTACTGAACGACAGGGTGGCTTTGTTATCAGCTAGCTTCATTTTTCGCCTTTCAAGGTTTTTCTTTCAACATACTTAACACAACATGCACATCTTCATAATCAAGCCGCGGTTGTACTTGAGAAATATTCTTGCGATCTAGATGTAGATCAAGCAACTCGTTATCACTCAGGTCCATCAGCACACCCAGAGCGTCGGCTTGGCGGTTTGTCAAAGAACCGCTGTACCGCCGGAAAAAACGGTCAATGAAAAGATCGTTTTCCAGCAAACCGCGCCGACAACGCCACTTAAGCTTGCTCATTTCCCGCTCACCGATCAATGCGTCGGGATCAGCTAGCACGGTGGGGCTCATCACTTTAGATGGCGCGGCGGACCATCAATTCCTTGATCTTGCCGATGGCCGCCGTCGGGTTGAGACTCTTGGGGCAAACGTCCACGCAATTCATGATGGTGGTGCAGCGGAATAGCCGATAGGGGTCTTCCAGGTTGTCCAGACGTTCACTGGTCGCCTCATCACGGCTATCTGCAATGAAGCGGTAGGCCTGCAGCAAGCCTGCTGGCCCTACAAACTTGTCCGGATTCCACCAGAACACCGGGCAGCTGGTGGAGCAACTGGCGCACAGAATGCACTCATACAGACCATTGAGTACTTCGCGCTCTTCGGGGCTTTGCAGGCGCTCTTTTTCAGGCGGCATGCTGTCATTGATCAGATAGGGCTTGATCGAGTGGTACTGCTTGAAGAACAGTGTCATGTCCACAATCAGATCGCGCACCACCGGCAGGCCAGGCAGGGGTTTGAGGACGATGGTGTCTGGAAGCGTACGCATGTTTACCAGACAGGCCAGGCCGTTCTTGCCATTGATGTTCATGGCGTCCGAACCACAAATGCCTTCACGGCACGAGCGGCGGTACGAGAGAGTCGGGTCGAGCTGTTTGAGTTTGCCCAGCGTATCGAGCAGCATACGCTCTGTACCGTCGAGCTCGAGCTCGAGGGTCTGCATATACGGCTTGGCGTCGGTGTCCGGGTTGTAGCGGTAGATTTTGAAGGTTCTTTTTGCCATGATGGACTTTCTAAAGCGAGATCTGCGGAATCAGAATGTGCGAACCTTCGGCGGCACCGACTCAACAGTCAAGGGCTTGAGGTTGACGGGTTTGTAGCTCAGGCTGTTGGTGGCGCGGTCCCACAAAGTGTGCTTGAGCCAGTTGGCATCATCGCGGCCCAGTGGGCACTTGGGATCGTCGGCCGGGCGGTCGTAATCCAGCACGGTATGGGCGCCACGGCATTCTTTTCTGGCTGCCGCCGACACCATTGTCGCTTGCGCAGCTTCCATCATGTTGTCCACTTCGAGGGCTTCGATGCGGGCGGTGTTGAATATCTTGGATTTGTCGGCCAGCGAGATATTGTTGACGCGCTCGCGCATGGCCGCGATCTTGATCACGCCCTCGTCCATGGTGGCCTGGGTGCGGAACACGCTGGCATGGGCCTGCATGGTGTCACGCATGTCGTCTGCCACTTTCTGCGAGTACTCGCCCGATTTCGTGGTGTCGAGCCGGTTGACGCGTTCCAGTGAAATGTCTGCGCCGTTCTCGGGCACGGGCTTGTGGTTGTCGTTCTCGTCATTGAACTTGACCATGTGCTTGCCGGCAGCGCGGCCAAACACCACGATGTCCAGCAGTGAGTTGGTGCCCAGCCGGTTGGCGCCGTGCACGCTGACACAGGCACATTCGCCAACGGCATACAAACCGTTGACGATGGCGCTGGGATTGTCACCCTTGGGTGCCAGTACCTGACCGTATATGTTGGTCGGAATGCCGCCCATCTGGTAATGGATGGTGGGGATCACCGGAATCGGTTCTTTGGTGATGTCCACGTTGGCGAAGTTATGACCAATCTCGTGCACGCTGGGCAAGCGCAGTGCGATGGTTTCAGCCCCGAGGTGGGTCATGTCCAGATTGATATAGCTCTTGTTGGGCCCGCAACCGCGACCTTCCTTGATCTCCTGGTCCATGCAACGCGATACGAAGTCGCGTGGTGCCAGGTCTTTCATGGTGGGCGCGTAACGTTCCATGAACCGCTCGCCATTGCTATTGCGCAAAATGGCACCTTCGCCGCGGCAACCCTCGGTGAGCAACACGCCGGCGCCGGCAACGCCGGTCGGGTGGAACTGCCAGAACTCCATGTCTTGCAAGGGGATGTTGGCACGTGCAGCCATACCCAAGCCGTCGCCGGTATTGATATAGGCGTTGGTGGAGGCAGCGAAGATGCGACCAGCGCCACCCGTTGCCAGCATCACACTCTTGGATCGCAATACGTGAATTTCACCGGTCTCCATTTCCAGAGCCGTCACGCCGACCACGTCACCATCTGCATCGCGAATCAGATCCAGTGCCATCCACTCTACAAAGAAGTTGGTACGTGCCTTCACGTTTTGCTGGTACAGCGTATGCAGCATGGCGTGCCCGGTGCGGTCGGCCGCGGCGCAAGCCCGTTGCACCGGCTTTTCGCCATAGTTACTGGAGTGTCCGCCAAACGGCCGCTGGTAGATGGTGCCATCCGGGTTGCGGTCAAAGGGCATACCCCAGTGTTCCAGTTCGTAAACCACCTTGTTAGCTTCGCGGCACATGAACTCAATGGCATCCTGGTCGCCCAGCCAGTCCGAGCCCTTGATGGTGTCATAAAAGTGGAAATGCCAGTTGTCTTCAGCCATGTTACCCAAGCTGGCACCGATGCCGCCCTGTGCAGCAACGGTATGGGAGCGGGTCGGGAAGACTTTCGACAACACAGCGACATTCAGTCCGGCGTTGGCAAGTTGCAGCGAAGCGCTCATACCGGCACCGCCAGCGCCGACGATGACGACGTCAAATTTGCGCGTAGTAAGTTTTGAGGTTGCAGTCATGATATGTAATGGGTTTCGGTTAACGACAGAAGCAGCCTGGGGTGATTGGCACGGGACTGCTTTGTCTTGCTAATGGGTTGATGGTCTACAGACGCCACAAAACCTGAATGGCCCATCCGCCACATGCGGTTAACCAGACGATGGCAAAAACGTGCATGACAAATCGCACGGCGTAAGGTTTCACATAGTCCTGGAAGACATTGCGCATACCGACCCAGACGTGCCACAGCATCGCAAGAATGACTGCGAAAGTAAGTGACTTCATCCATTGCGCGGCAAAGATGCCAGCCCATAACTCGTAGCTGACAGGACCTTTGCTAAACACCAGTTGGGCAATGACGATGATGGTGAAGACGGCCATCAACACAGCTGTCACACGCTGCATCAACCAGTCGCGCATACCGTAGTGCGCACCAACAACCAGACGATGGGAACCAAAATTGACGGAAGACATAGGGAACTCCAGAATCAGTACAGACCGAACAGCTTGGCGCCAAGAATGGCAGTCAGGCCAAAAGACATCGCCATCACAACCAAGGCCGTCTGACGGCCAAAGTCCTTGGTCACATGGTGATGGTGGGTGTCCATCCAGAGGTGGCGCATGCCCGCGATGAAGTGGTGCAAACCGGCCCAGATGAGTCCCAGAAGCGCCAACTTCCAGAGAAAACCGGGGATCCCAAGCACTCCCACATTGAACACCGCTTTAAATTTGGCAAATGAAATTTCCGAAGAAATCGAGTTGTCAAACATCCAGATGATGAACGGCATCAGGAAAAACATGATGGCACCGCTCACACGGTGCATACCCGAAGCTAGCGAAGCCATTGGCCAGCGATAGCTTTGCAGACTGGCGAAATCAATGTTTCGAAACTCTGGGCGCGCGGGTTTGGAGTGAGAACTAACTTCGGTCATGAGTCGGCTTTCGTAGAGGTAACTAAGTTGTAATTGTTTATGGAGCAATCCAAAATTCTATTTCACTGCCAGTGCCTGACAATTGACTTGCAGCAGCAAAAGCATCAATTCAGCGCATTCCGATAGTAATGCCTATCGGTCAAGTACAGACCGCGGCGCACTTCCATAGGGGCGTCGTTGTAGGTGTAAGCAATGCGCTCAACACTTAAGAGTGGCGTGTTGGATGGGGTTTGCAAGAGTGCGCACTGCTCCGGATCGGGCAATACGGCCCGAATTTTCTCTTCGGCCCGCACCATGCGCACGCCAAACTCGGTCTCAAAAAGGGCGTACATGGGGCCATCGTAGCCGGTCAAGCGCTCCGCTGTCAGTCCCTTGAAGGGGGTGGCCGGGAGCCAAAGGTCTTCGAGAATGGTTGGTACAGAGGCAAATGAAAGCACGCGGCGCACCTGGAGCACGGCGTCACCGGCCCGGATGGCCAATGCTCTTGCGACTTCTGCCGATGCCCGGGTGCGTTTGCAGTCCACGATCCGACGTTGCGCCGGGCCTTCACTGCGCAGATCGCCGCTGTCGGGAACCAGGTTCAGAAACCGGTATTGCACCTGGCGTTCAGCATGGGTGGCCACAAACGTTCCCTTACCCTGCCTGCGTACCAGCAGGTTTTCCGCGGCTAGTTCGTCAACCGCTTTTCGCACCGTGCCCTGGCTCACACGGTAGCGCGTTGCCAGTTCTATTTCGCTGGGAATGGCGGCGCTGGGCTTCCATTCACCATTTTGCAGACTCTGCAGGATCAGCACCTTGATTTGCTGGTACAGCGGGCTGAATGCCGGAGTTTGCAGCGCCGTGGCAGCGCCCTGCGGGTCGGCTGCGCTGGGCGTTGCGATCTCGGTTAAAGCGGTCGATGATGCACTCATGGGGTGGCCTTGCAAGTCAGCTTCAAGTCAGTCTCGAATTATGGGTGAATCATATCTTATATAAGACATAAGACAAGTTGACCGGGACGATGATTCAGGGGTACACTCGCGGGCATTCTGCCGGGCACCTCTGGTTACAAGAACTGCCAGGCGGGAACACTTTTTTTTCACTTCCTGGAGTACTGACCATGAGCAAGAAACCCGTTCGCGTCGCCGTTACTGGCGCTGCTGGCCAAATTGGATACGCACTACTGTTTCGTATTGCCTCGGGCGAAATGCTGGGCAAGGACCAGCCAGTCGTTCTGAGTCTGCTGGAAGTGCCGGTAGAGAAGGCGCAACAGGCCCTGCAAGGCGTCATGATGGAATTGCAAGACTGCGCTTTCCCCTTGCTGGCGGGCATGGAAGCCCACAGTGACCCGATGACGGCGTTTAAAGACATCGACTACGCCTTGTTGGTGGGTGCCCGTCCCCGCGGCCCCGGCATGGAGCGTGCTGACCTGCTGGCGGCCAATGCTGAAATCTTTACGGCTCAGGGCAAGGCCCTCAATGCCGTTGCCAGCCGCAATGTCAAGGTGTTGGTGGTAGGTAACCCAGCCAACACCAATGCCTATATCGCGATGAAGAGCGCGCCCGACCTGCCACGCAAGAACTTCACTGCCATGTTGCGCCTGGACCATAACCGTGCCTTGAGCCAACTCGCCGCCAAGACCGGCAAGGCCGTTGCAGACATTGAAAAAATGGCGGTCTGGGGCAATCATTCCCCGTCGATGTATGCCGATTACCGCTTCGCTACCATTGGCGGCGCCAGCGTCAAGGACATGATCAACGACCACGACTGGAACGTGAATACGTTCTTGCCGACGGTTGGTAAGCGCGGTGCGGCCATCATTGCTGCGCGGGGTGTTTCTTCGGCTGCATCGGCTGCCAATGCCGCGATTGACCATATGCACGACTGGGCCCTTGGAACCAACGGCAAGTGGGTGACCATGGGTATACCTTCTGACGGCCAATACGGAATTCCGAAAGACACCATGTTTGGTTATGCCGTGACCTGCGAAGGCGGCGAATACAAGGTGGTCGAGGGTCTGCCGGTGGACGCATTTAGCCAGGAATGCATCAATAAGACACTCAAAGAACTGCAGGAAGAGCAAGCGGGCGTGGCCCACCTGCTGTAATCAGAGCCAACACCGTGCGCAGCGCAGGCTATGGCAAGCATGGGGGTTAAAGACTCCCACCCACGGGAGGTGCTTCTTGGCGCGCAGGCCGCGGCAGCGATGTTGCCGGTTTGCGACCATTACAGCGGGGTCGAAGCGCGCATGGTGAAAAGCTTGCAGTTGCAGGCTGACATGATGCTGGAGTTCGGGGCTTGTGTCTTCGATGTCACCCTCGACTGCGAGGATGGCGCTCCCATTGGCAGGGAAATTGAGCACGCAAGAATGGTTCTGGAGCTTGTCCAGAGTGCGTATACAGCTCCTGATTTGATAGCGAATGGTCTGTGCCGCAGGGTCGGTGTGCGGGTACATGCGGTCGACCATCCGGCATTTGTGTCAGACGTAGCCACGGTGGTTGGCGCCGCTGGAGCGCATCTGAGTTATGTCATGGTGCCCAAGGTGGAGTCGCCCGCCGATGTCAATCGCGCTGCGGCCGCGGTGGATGCGGTAGCCCCGGATGGCCCCAGGCTGCCATTGCATGTGCTGCTTGAGTCACCGGGCGCAGTGCATCGTGCATTTGACATCGCTGCCCATCCAAGGGTTCAGTCCATCAGCTTTGGTTTGATGGATTTTGTGTCGAGCCATGGGGGTGCCATACCAGCCTCGGCCATGGGCTTATGTCGCGCAGGAGATGTTGCGACACTGGACCAGTTCCACCATCCGCTGGTGGTACGCGCCAAGACCGAGATTGCAAGTGCCTGCCACGCTGCCGGGAAGGTGCCCTCCCACTGTGTGGTTACCGAATTCAAGGATGCATCAAACTTGCTGCACGCGGCTACAACGGCTGCGCAGGCGTTTGGCTATACCCGGATGTGGAGCATTCATCCCGATCAGATTCGCCCGATTCTGCAGGCCTTCGCGCCGGATGACGAAGAGGTGTTGCTGGCGGCAGGAATTATTGAGGCAGCTCGATTGCAGAATTGGGCGCCGATTTCCATGGACGGAACGCTGCACGACCGTGCAAGTTTTCGCTACTACTGGCAAGTGCTGGAGCGAGCACACCAAACGGCACGGAGCATGCCATCATCGGCCCTGCGCTATTTCGCAACTTCGGTCATACACTGAGGACATCCACATGAATAAGTTCGCCATTGCGGTAGTTTTGTTGAGTGGGGCTGGTTTGACCTGGGCCAATGTACCGACCAAAACCAAACCCAAGCCTGTGAATGTTGCCAAGCGCGTATCCAATGCTGCGGCGGCAGTACCGGCCAATGTTGCGGCGGTTCCCGAGCCAGAACTCAGTGCGGAGCATCTTGCGCTGGCCCAACGTGTCGTGACCGGAAAAGTACCTTGCGAACTGGGCGCGCACGTTTCGATTGCTGCACACCACGCCGTTCCTGGGAAGTTCGTTTTGGAACATGGTCGCCAGAAGTTTCACATGGTGCCGGTCGTGACTGCGACGGGTGCCATTCGCCTGGAGGATGTGGGGGGCGGAGCAGTCTGGTTGCAGTTGGGCAACAAGTCCATGCTGATGGACCAGAAGCAGGGGCGCCGGCTGGCGGACGTGTGTATGAATGCAGAGCAGGTCCTGGTGGCGCAGGCTTTGGAAAAGACCCCGGCACCCAGCATACTGGATCCCGTCGAGCCTAACCCGGCGACGCCAGCGACTGTGGTGAGCGCTACCAAATAGATAGCTTTTTACGCAATCCCCATAAGGGCGCAGTGCGTCTTTTATTGTTAACGAAGGAGTGAATTGATGCTGAAAACTTACCGTGACCATGTGGCCGAACGCGCTGCACTGGGTATTCCCCCGCTGCCTCTGTCTGCCCAGCAGACTTCAGAGTTGATTGAACTGCTGAAAAGTCCACCGGCTGGCGAAGAGGCGATGTTGGTCGACCTGATTACCCACCGCGTCCCCGCCGGCGTAGACGATGCCGCCAAGGTCAAAGCCAGCTATCTGGCTGCTGTAGCCCACGGTACCGAAAAGTGTGCCTTGATTAGCCGCGCACGCGCCACCGAACTGCTTGGCACCATGCTGGGCGGTTACAACATCAGCCCGATGGTAGATCTGCTGGATGACGCTGCAGTTGCCAAAGAGGCCGCTGAAGGCTTGAAGAAGACCCTGCTGATGTTCGACCAATTCCACGACGTCAAGGAAAAAGCCGACAAGGGCAATGCCTTTGCCAAGGCTGTGCTGCAAAGCTGGGCCGATGCCGAGTGGTTCACCAGCCGCCCCGAAGTGCCCAAGAGCATCACCGTCACCATCCTGAAGGTGACTGGCGAAACCAATACGGACGACCTGTCTCCAGCGCCTGACGCATGGAGCCGCCCGGACATCCCGTTGCACGCCTTGGCCATGCTGAAGAACAAGCGCGACGGCATCACCCCTGAGGAAGATGGCAAGCGCGGCCCGGTCAAGTTCATCGAAGACCTGCGCGCCCGTGGCAACCTGGTGGCCTACGTGGGCGACGTGGTCGGTACGGGTTCTTCCCGCAAGTCCGCCACCAACTCCGTGCTGTGGTTCACCGGTGAAGACATTCCCTACGTGCCCAATAAGCGATTCGGTGGCGTGTGTCTGGGGACCAAGATCGCACCGATCTTCTACAACACCATGGAAGATGCGGGTGCACTGCCGATTGAACTCGATGTGAACCATATGAACATGGGCGACGTGGTGGAACTGCGTCCCTATGACGGCAAAGCGTTCAAGGACGGCAAGGAAATCGCTTCGTTCCAGGTCAAGAGCGACGTGCTGTTCGACGAAGTGCGCGCCGGTGGCCGTATCCCCCTGATCATCGGCCGTGGCCTGACCGCCAAAGCCCGTGAGGCTCTGGGCCTCAAGCCTTCCACACTGTTCCGTTTGCCCCAGAACCCTGCGGACACCAAGAAGGGTTTCAGCCTGGCGCAAAAGATGGTTGGCCGCGCTTGCGGTTTGCCCGAAGGCCAGGGTGTTCGCCCCGGTACCTACTGCGAACCCAAGATGACATCCGTCGGCTCGCAAGACACCACCGGCCCGATGACCCGTGACGAACTGAAAGACCTGGCTTGCCTGGGCTTCAGCGCTGACCTGGTCATGCAATCGTTCTGCCACACGGCGGCCTACCCCAAGCCCGTGGATGTGAAGATGCACCACGAGCTGCCTGACTTCATCAGCACTCGTGGCGGCGTGGCACTGCGCCCGGGTGACGGCGTGATCCACTCCTGGCTCAATCGCCTGTTGTTGCCCGACACCGTGGGCACCGGTGGCGACAGCCACACCCGCTTCCCCATCGGCATCAGCTTCCCGGCTGGTTCCGGCCTGGTGGCCTTTGCTGCCGCTACGGGTGTGATGCCGCTGGATATGCCCGAGTCGGTGCTGGTGCGTTTCAAAGGCAAGATGCAAAACGGTGTGACCTTACGTGATTTGGTCAATGCGATCCCGCTGTACGCCATCAAGGCTGGCCTGCTGACGGTCGAGAAGAAGGGCAAGAAGAACATCTTCTCCGGCCGCATTCTCGAAATTGAAGGTCTGCCAGACCTGAAGGTAGAGCAAGCGTTCGAGTTGTCTGACGCATCCGCCGAACGTTCTGCAGCCGGTTGCACGGTGCACCTGAACAAAGAACCCATCATTGAGTACATCAACAGCAACATCACCATGATGAAGTGGATGATTGCCAATGGTTACGCCGATGCCCGCACCCTGGCGCGCCGTATTGCAGCCCAGGAAGCGTGGTTGAAGAATCCCCAGTTGCTCAAGGGCGATGCCGATGCAGACTACGCGGCCATCATCGAAATCGACTTGGCAGACATCCACGAGCCCATCCTGGCATGCCCCAACGACCCGGACGATGTGAAGACATTGGCCGAAGTCGCTGGCACCAAGATCGACGAAGTGTTTATTGGCTCCTGCATGACCAACATCGGCCACTTCCGCGCAGCGTCCAAGCTGATGGAAGGCAAGCGCGACATTCCGGTCAAGCTGTGGATTGCACCGCCGACCAAGATGGATGCAAAGCAGTTGAGCGATGAAGGCCACTATGGCGTGCTCGGCGGTGCCGGTGCCCGCATGGAAATGCCGGGTTGCAGCTTGTGCATGGGCAACCAGGCGCAGGTGAAGCAGGGCGCGACTGTGTTCTCCACGTCGACGCGCAACTTCCCCAATCGCCTGGGCAAGGACAGCAATGTGTACCTGGGCTCCGCCGAGCTGGCCGCTATCTGCTCCAAGCTCGGTCGCATTCCGACCAAGGAAGAGTACCTGGCTGACATGGGCGTGTTGACAGCCGCCAGCGACAAGGTGTACCAGTACCTGAACTTCGACAAGATCAGCGACTACACGGACGCTGCGGCGACTGTGAAGTAACCCGACAGCCTGCAGGAGCGGCGCAAGCCGCCCATCAGCGTCAGATACAAAGCCAAAGCCACCAAGCCCTGCGATTTGCGTTGCAGGGCTTTTTTGATGGTGAAACGGTCTGTAGCGCCCGTGGAATAAGCGCAAGCAGCTATGAATTCAGGAGTGAATGGGTCCTCAGGCGGCTGCAGTGAAGTGCCAAAAGCCTGCAATCGTGTAGCCCTGGGGCGGCGCAGATGGACAAGGCGGCGCTGCACATCGGCGCAGTCGCCTTCCCATTCACCGGTTCGGCTCCAGCCTCAATGAACACGTGCACTTCCTTGTGTGCGTGGTCATGCGCTTAGTGCTTCATGCCAGGCATCGCCTCCATTCCCGGCATGGCCGCTGCTGCATCGCTCATCAATAACGCCGGATCAAGCATCCCGAAGATCATCGCGATGTGTGCCACCACCAGAAACAAGGCCACAAAGCTGGCGTGCAATTTGAGCTTGCTCTCTTGACTGCGCGCCTTTCCGATCAGACCCATGTCCAGAAGTGCCATACCCAACAGCGGCACGATGCCCGAGAGGTAGAAGCCGACCGCGATGACATCGGCCGGACCACGCCAGCCGCCGCTGCTGGTCAGCGGAATCACGGCTGTCAGCATCAGATAGACAAATACACCGCAAAAATACAGGCCGCCTGCAATGCTGGCGCTTCGGTTGATGCTTTTCAGGGGGCCATCAAACCGGCGTGAAAACAGGATGAACAACTCGGTGATGGCCACTGTTTCGGCCAGAATCACCGGTATCGCCATAAACAAGATCAGGTTCCAGGGCTGGTTTTGCGCCAGCAACTCCATGTAATGCGTCATAGACATTTTGCATTCTC
>JAIFLV010000079.1 GCA_020048895.1 Rhodoferax sp.
CATCAGCCCAGACGCCGCTCTCTTGTCCGTGCAACAGCGCCGGTGTCTGGCTGATGTCGCTCACGTTGGCCGCCGTGGTCGTCAGTGTATGCACCAGACCTGAATCCTTATCCACTCCGATATGCGCTTTCATGCCGAAGTGCCACTGGTTGCCCTTCTTTGCCTGATGCATTTCCGGATCGCGTCCATGTTCCTTGTTCTTGGTCGAACTGGGTGCTGCTATCAGGGTGGCGTCAACCAGCGTACCCTTGGTCATCAGCAGTCCACGCTCCATCAGCATGACGTTGACTTCGACCAGCATCGCCTTGGTCAGGTCATACGCGATCTCGAAAGTGGCCGCATGCGCACATATGGGTGAGTCCGGGTAGCGTGACAGAGCCTCGACATTCACCAGATCAGGCAGCATCCGATACTTTTATTCCGATTGCGAAGTCCAGGTTGCCACGGTCAATCAGGTGCAGGGTGCCTGCCTACAGCAGACCGGCGCCCATTCCGCACTGACAGACAACAATCAATGTTGCTGGATTCGAACGCGTGGGCATTCGGTTAACACAAGTACTCAATTCGCAATGGCTTTGCCCCAGTAGTGATAGGACAGAATCTTCGGACCTGGCAAATACAGTGACTGCACATCCGGTTGGAATCCGGCTTCTTCAAGCAGAGCAGGTATGTCCCGGTCCAGCAAGCATCCGCCGGCGACTTGTCTCCAATAGGGTTGCAGACGGGTTTGCCACTTCAGGACATTGGCATCCGGTGACTTACCATGCTCGGAAAACAGCAACTTTCCTCCTGGTTTCATCGCCCTTCTCATTTCTTTGAGGGCTGCCATGGGGTCAGGAATCGAGCATAAAGTATAGGTGCAGACGACAGTATCAAAACTGGCATCTTCCACTGGAATGCGTTCCGCTGAGAGCCCAATAAGTTCGATGTCCAGCCCAGCTTGAAAACTTCGTTTCCGGGCAAGTCTGTGCATTCGCAATCCGGGATCGACACCAACGATCAATTTGACGCGTGATCGGTCGTAGAAAGGCATGTTCAAACCTGTGCCGATACCAACTTCGAGCACTTTGCCTTCGGCTTGCGGAATCACTTTCATGCGCTGCCTACGTATAGGCGAGACGCTACAGGCCAGGTCCAACAAGTAAGGAAGAATGTGGCGTTCGTACCAAGTCTCTGGCATCGTGTTTTCCTTAAAGCCAACTGCCCATCACGGCGGCGCACAGCTAGTCAAGCAACTTGCTCCAGGCACCAACGTTGTGAACCGCTCCGTAGCCATTCTTCATTAGCACCAGTTTGGCCATTCCACTGCGTGTTCCGCTTGCACAGCAAAGCACAACGGGGGCAGATTTGGGTATCTCACCGAGCCTGCTTCCCAATTCCTGGAGTGGAATATTGATTGTTCCGAGAGCATTCCCACTTGCAAACTCTGCGGCCGATCTGACGTCGACAAACATTGCGCCGTCCTTTTTGAGTTGTGGCAGCAAGCCAATGACTCGTTTTGAATTCCACCACTTGTAGGCAAACCAAAGACCCAAGGCCATGAATGGCCAGCAATTTTTAAGGAGATCCAGAAAACTCATACTACTTCCTGATGAATGACGCTGTGGATAGGGCGCGAGATATCGCCAATACGCGATGGGCTGATTTGCGCAGAAAGGTCAAAAGCTTACCTAGAAACTCACTCGCAGTTCACACTATGCCGATAGATCGCACTTTCAAAGAAAAATCTCCCATCTGTCGGTCCGAGATCATCAAGCCAATTTGTCGAACGAGGGCAGGATCCAGGCCGGGTGCATCAGGTACGGGGCGTCCTCGGACAGTTGCAATGAACTGCGACACCGGCAGGTGCTTGGAGGTCCAAACACCAGTTGGTGTGACAAAGGCGACCTGATAGACGACGCCATCGAAGCTGTTACCCATGCGTAGATTGAATTTGTAGCGCTTGCCATCGCCGTTGACGCTCAACACATAGGCGTTGGCGCGCTTTACGCCTAGATCCATTGCGTGCGTTCGCACCGATGCAAAACCACCGTTGTTATCGGCTTTGACCACGCCTTCAAAAACAGCGTGGCCCGTTGGGTCATACCGCAGACTGCTGGTTGAACATCCGCCCATCACCCGGTCATCGACAGATGACCATGCAGTGACCGAGTCCGAAGAGGTAAAGACGAAGAGGTCGCTAGGCATGACGTCATTGTGTGCCACTAAGGAGCACCTGAGCCACAATGCAGGAATGAGCACATTCCAGCCCTACCTTAACGAAACGGAAGCTCCAACCCGCGCAGAGGTTGATGCACTGCATGGTCTAACACTTCTCGAGTTCGGCACAGACTGGTGCAGCCATTGCCGTGCTGCCCAGTCTGCACTGGCCGAGGTGCTGTTACAAAACCCGCAATGGACCCACTTCACGATCGAAGACGGCCCAGGACGTCCGCTTGGCCGCAGCTACCACATCAAACTATGGCCGACGCTGGTGCTGCTTCAGGACGGAAGAGAGATATCTCGCCTGGTTCGTCCGACACATGCCGTTGACATTGCTACCGCGCTGAACATTGCATGATGGCGTCAGCCCTTGCTGTGCTGCATGTGCGAGTGAAAGTCATCGTTGGACCTACGGTCAATGCGTCGCAATCAGTTCAAGTCCGCCTAAGCTTGCCTAAGCGGGTGTCGCAGCCGCGTTTGTCACGCCACAAACCTTTAACGGAAAAGGTAGCGCTGGATTGCAGTAGATGCCATGTGAGTATGTCATGTCGCAATCCGCACTGATAGTAAATTGGGGTTGCAAATACGAGGTTGCGCGCGACCCGGTACCATGGCAGACACTCTGCCAGACCATCCTCAACAGCACAGCCTGCTAACACCATGGACAACTCAACCACTTACACACCACCCAAAATCTGGTCTGCCAACAAGGAAAATGGAGGTCGCTTTGCCAGCATCAACCGCCCGACAGCAGGAGCGACGCACGAAAAAGAGCTTCCGGTCGGCATCCATCCGCTTCAGCTCTATTCACTGGGCACGCCAAACGGCGTCAAAGTGACGGTCCTGCTTGAAGAACTGCTCGCCGCAGGACACACTGGGGCGGAGTATGACGCTTGGTTGATCCGAATCCACGAAGGAGAGCAATTTGGTAGCGGCTTCGTCGCAGTCAACCCCAACTCCAAGATCCCGGCATTGGTGGACCGCAGCGCAGCGACACCCATCAGAGTGTTCGAGTCAGGTGCAATCCTGATCTATCTGGCTGAGAAGTTCGGCGCCTTCCTTCCAACCGATGTCGCCAAGCGTGCGGAATGCCTGTCTTGGCTATTCTGGCAAATGGGCAGTGCGCCGTTTCTTGGCGGTGGTTTTGGTCACTTTTACGCATATGCACCGACCAAGATCGAATACGCGATCGACCGTTACGCAATGGAAGTCAAGCGCCAATTGGAAGTGCTGGACCAGCGACTAGCGCAAAGTCCTTACTTGACGGGAAATGAGTACACGATCGCGGACATGGCGGTTTGGCCTTGGTACGGAGCACTTGCGATGGGGCAACTCTATGAAGCCGGTGAATTCCTGCAAGTTCAGAGTTATACGCATGTTTTACGCTGGACGAATGAGCTTGCAAAGCGTCCAGCCATCCAGCGTGGCCGCATGGTGAATCGCGCGTTTGGTGATCCGGCTAAACAATTGCACGAGCGCCATGATGCCAGCGACTTCGACACCAAGACGCAAGACAAGATCGTCTAACCGGTCTCAGCCCAACTTCTTGTCCCGCCAGCGCTTGCGATGCGTTGAGGCCTGTGGATCACCTTCTTCTCGGGATGGCTGATCCGTGTTGCCCACAGTCGCTATTACGCCGCATTGAAACCAAGATAACCGTGCTCATCAAAACCCACAAAGACGTAGAAAAACAGGTCCAGCAAGTTCGACTGCCCGCAGAGCGCTCGGTGCAGGGCTTGCGCATGCTTTTGGCAAACGAACCAGAGGCGTTGCAGATTCTTCGATTCATCAAGTTCAAAGACATCGGCCACCACCCTGCGGATGATCTCAAGATCAATATCCTGGACCAAGCCCAATTGACGTTCAATTACCTGGCAAAGTTCGAGGCCGCACGGTGGGTCTTGACCCGTCACCCCGAACTGCTGGCCAAAGGACTCGAACTGAGCGTGTCAAGTCAGTCAGGTTTCGATATTGAGAGCGTCGAATCCGACTTCGTGGCTGCGGAGGTGTTTTCCGCAACGCATCCCAAGTTGAATAACAAATTGGGGCAAGACATCCGTCATCTGGCGCAACATGCTGCTGGAGTTACCCATCGGTACGTCTTCTTCAATAGCCCGGGATTCGTTTACGGACGATGCGAAGAGTTGGAAAGTACTTCAGGAATCGAAGTCTGGAGTTTTCCGCCGGAACTGCTGCTGAAATCTGCTCAGGGCGGGACAACCGCGCAAGACAAATCAGTGAAATAGATCACCGGCGAAGTGGCAACGTGAGTGCCAGCATGCATGCAGACGGCAAGAAAGCCTTATTTTCTCTCCAGCCCTGTAGTTGGGAAGAGAAAGTCCAGCACATCGTCCAGGTGCTCCTCAGCGTAGTCACTGAGAGCGTGGTCCCCCGCTGGAAGCAGCTTGATTCGAGCTCCCCGGTAATGTTCGCTCATTTCACGCCAGTCCAGTACCTCGTCGCCTTTCGCGATTACACCAAAGTAGCGCTCAGGCCGGGTGATCTGGGTGACCTCCTGTTCACGCAACTCGTCAATGAAGGACGGATCAAAGAAGAAGTGCTGCTCAGGGTCGTGCCATTGGGTTTGTTCACCAGTGTGATCAACGAGGTAGCGTGCAGGGCGTACCGCAGGGTTCAGCACGACAGCCTTGCAAGCCAGACGCTCCGCCAACCAGGTGGCATAGAAACCACCCAGCGATGAACCAATGACAGCCATCGCAGGCCGCGGCCAGTTTTTCGTGGAATCAAGGACTTCGGCCATTGCTTGACGCGGCGAAGGGGGGAGGGCGGGACACAGCCACGTTCCGTTCGGATCACGAGCGATGACAGCTTTGGCAGTTGCTTGTGCCTTGTGCGAGTTCGGAGATGATCGAAAGCCGTGGAGGTAAAGGATGTGCACGTCATGCTCCATCCGATCAAGTGGACAACTTGCGACCCAGAAGAGATTCGACCTTTTCGACCTTGGACTTCATGCGGGTGTTTGTGCCAGCCCGAAAGTCGATCTTGATCTGTGAACTGATTCGCGGGCAGTCAACCTCGAGCGATCGAAAACAGTCTGTCACAACCGCCATGACTTCTGACCACTCCCCTTCAATGATCGTCCCCATGGGCGTAAGTTGGTAGGGCAGGCCGCTTTTGTCAATGATGTCGAGAATGCGTGCGATGTACGCACTCTTGCTTTCTTCCTTGGTCGACGGGGTCATGGAGAATTCAAGCAGTACCATCTTCTTCCACCTTGTTCAGTGCGATTTTCGCAGTATGACCCATCAGAGTAGCGGAGAAGATGACCATGCAATTCGTTCGATGTTCTGTAGATGGTGCAATCTTCACCATCACGCTGGATAGGCCCGAGAAGCGCAATGCAGTTCACGGCCCCATGGCCAAGGAACTGCAACAGGCCTTTGAGAAATTCGAAGACGACTCCACACTTCGGGTCGCCATTCTGACCGGCAGTGGTGGCCACTTTTGCGCAGGCGCAGACCTCGCCTCCGTCAGCGATCCGAATCTGCGCAATGAACTCGATCCCGAAGGTGGAGGATCCGGACCGATGGGGCCAACTCGTATGGCACTGTCAGAGCCCTTGATTGCGGCGGTGAATGGCTACGCCGTAGCCGGAGGATTGGAATTGGCACTACTTGCGGACATGCGCGTTGCAGATGAAGACGCAGTTTTTGGGGTATTTTGTCGCCGCTGGGGGGTGCCGTTGATTGACGGTGGCACGGTGCGATTGCCACGCATTGTGGGAATGGGACGCGCACTTGACATGATTCTGACCGGTCGCGCAGTATCAGCTCAGGAGGCTGCGACGATGGGACTCGTGAATAGAGTTGTGCCAAAGGGGAGTGCTTTGGCGGCTGCTAGGGAGTTGGCCATTTCCATTTTGGAATTCCCGCAGCAATGCATGCTGACAGACCGCGCATCTGCTTACGCTCAATGGGATCTACCTTTGCAGCAAGCGCTGCGCCAAGAGGGAGTGCGTGGTACCCCGTTTGGTGTTTGCAGAAGGCGAGGGTGGTGCAGCGCGTTTCGCACAAGGTGCAGGGAGGCATGGAAGTTTCGGCAAGTGAATTCCTGTGCGGATTGACTTCTTCAACACGTTTCAAGATGACTAACGCCATTCGATCGCACCATGAGAGAGGCCGCCTGACTTCCTACTTCTGGAGCGATGATGTCATCCGCAGCCGAAGTGTCAGTGAAGTCGTGCTGTCGGACACGCTCCATGTTCCAGCGCCCCCAACACGGTTGATAGCAGATTGGGGAAGAGATATTTCACAGCGCTTAGGCCTGGAATTAGGTGATGTTGACGAATTGTCGCTGGCCCGAGCGCGTGCACGTTGGCCAGAATTCAGGCACTGTGTGAAGGCCGTTGCCGACTGGATGCACCCGCGTGGACTTCCTGAAGTTCTTCTCTCCAGCGACATTGCACTGATGGCCTGTCGCCGGGGCCAAGGATCACCATTACGGTGAACGCTATGGTGGCATGGCCTTTTGAATCTGTTCCTGAGTGAGGACAGAGGACTGGATTTGCACTTCCCGCATACGGCCCATCGAATCCCACTGGCTCGGGGAATGGTTGTGGTATTCGATGCGTGCCAGCGTCATGCTGTCATCGAACCTGCAAGCAGTGGGTTTAACTTGGCCGACTTCCCCCACGACCGGGATTGCACTCAAGTGTTCCTGAGCTGGGAGCTTCCCATTGAGAATTTCAATGTAGGGCAGTTGCTTCGTGTCGAACTCGATATTAACCCGTCACATTGGCTCTTGCCGCCTGATGAGCAAGTTTGGCGTAACGGGGCAAAGGCTGCTCTGTGCGCCGAATCTGGTCGGTGCAATTAACCTGAAATGAGATAACCGATGCGATGTGCCTGTACCATCGCTTTTGCTTATCCGTTCCCGATTCCCTATGTTCTCAGGTGTTACGGTCATGCCTTTGGCTTGAAGCAGGGTCGCCTGTCAAATACTTGCTATGCCAACACCCGAACTCGTCCAGGAAGCCCGCGCCTGGGGCAATGCGCAGTGGACAGCGCGCGTCGTCAAAAATGAAGACGATGGCGGCTGGGCCGTTGCAATGTACTTGGTTGACGAATCTGAGCCGGCTCTAGTGGGCCCATGGACCATGGGGCGGGACAAGAAGAATCCCAAGCCATTGGACACTGCAGCCTTCAATACGCTGGTCAAAACTGCGAAGGAGTTCATCCGTCGCTCGGAGCAGCAGCTCCATGCTGAACTTAACAAGAACATTGCCGTAACGGTAGGAGGCAATCGCATCCAGGTCGAACTCGCTATCGTGCCTGACGAAGAGGGAGCTACCGCAACATTGACGGCTGAAAGCGAATTCGGTGAAGAACTCGCTCAGGTTCGTGTTTCACCTATCTTCAAGCTGAACTTTGCCAGCGCTACAGCGTGGGTTGAGTCTGGTTATCAACGACCACAATGACGCTTGTTATAGGCGGACTGTTGGTCAATTCGCTGCTGGCACTGTGGCTGTTTAAACGGTTTGATTTGTCATTGTCCGCAGCAGGAACGTTGTTCTTTTGCTAAGGCTTTTTGGGAGCCGTCTCACAGTCTTCAGCGCCAAATTCTTGCCCGATGCGTTGGCCTCGTCAACACCATGGTTTTGGGTCGCGGCACCTTTGATTGCTGCGGGGTGCTAAAGATTGCGCATGACCTGGCGCTTTGGTGTGCATTTCGGTTGGTTTACCTACATGAAAGAAGGCAGTGATCTGGCAAGGGGAGGCGAGCGGCGCAGAGGACGGTAAATCTGTCACTCATGCGCGGGTACCCTGCGATCGCTGTGGCGCATTGGTCCCGCAGCACGACTTGACCCATTTCACCACGGAAGCTGGTGCCTCTGACCTGTGCACACTTTGCCTTAACGCGGATGTTGCGCAGCGATCCGGAATAGAGGACTTTGACAACCACCCACTTACGGCGGCGGACGGGGCTATCCATCAGTTCCATTTGCGCACGCGATTGCTGGGCGCCATCGTGACCCTGGAAGCTTACGAACTCAAAGACGACGAACCGTCGGGCTACCAATTTCAACTGATTGGCGAGCCTGATGAAGACAGGTTTGTCCAGTTAGGTCGCCTGATAGAAAGAATCCATAGAACGCTGGCCACCAAATACCTTGCGGAAGAACAGTGCGGATCTGTGGGGATCGCGCATGCCCATGCTGGTAATCGATGGTCGCGAATTGTCGTGGAAAGAATTCGGGAGGATGCTGATGACTTTCGAGGGTTTTTAGTTCATGCTGGAAATCGTTGACCGAAGTGACGACTTGGGAAGCTGATGGATTTCTGCATTCAAAGTCGAGCGGATTTTTCGCGGCAGGTTTACTCGGTTCTATTGCGTTGGTGGTGCCTGGGCATGAGGCGCCAGTGGCAAATTGCGGGCAATTCCAGTTGCGGCTGGCCCAGGGTGGGCCATCGATAAAATTCGTGTACAAAATCCCAACATGCGGCAGCGATGCGCTAGGTCGCTGCCGCTGGTTGCGCAAATATTTCGGGCACCCTCAGGCACATCAGTGCACCCAGGCCGGCAGTGCAAGCCGCGCAGAACATGGGCGCACCCACGCCATAGGTATCCACGAGCCAGCCGCCGCAGGCAAATGCAGCGCCTAGTGCCACCATAAACAGGGTCATGCTCCAGGTGAACGCTTCGGTCGTGTATTCGGCCGTCGTCAATTTGCCCAACTGCATCTGGCTTGCTGTAATCGCTGGCCCTACCGCCATGCCACACACCGCACAGCCTAGCGCAAACACCCACATCGAGGAAACTTGGGTCAATAACAAACTCAGCACGGCGATCCAGACATGCCCCAACGCCATTTGGCGGTTCAGCGGCCAAGAAAACTGGCGCGTGCCGTATATCAAGCCGGCAATCGCAGATGGTACGGAGTAGGCCGCGAACAGCCAGCCCACAGCGGCCTGGCTGCCAGCCGTTTTAGCTGCGGCCATCATGCCGATTTCCTGCAAGCCAA
>JAIFLV010000109.1 GCA_020048895.1 Rhodoferax sp.
GTGGGGCTGTTCACCTGCGTGACCGGCGTTTCCGGCTCGGGCAAATCGACCCTGGTGAATGACACGCTGTACGCCGCAGTAGCCCGCACCATTTACCGTGCCCATGAAGAGCCGGCAGCGCATGAGGCGATTGAAGGCATTGAGCACTTCGACAAAGTCATCAATGTGGACCAGAGCCCGATCGGTCGCACGCCGCGCTCCAATCCGGCCACCTACACCGGCCTGTTCACGCCGATTCGCGAACTGATGGCCGAAGTGCCGACCGCCCGCGAACGTGGCTATGGCCCGGGCCGCTTTTCGTTCAATGTGGCAGGGGGCCGCTGCGAGGCCTGCCAGGGTGACGGCATGGTCAAGGTGGAGATGCACTTCCTGCCCGACGTCTATGTGCCCTGCGATGTCTGCGCTGGCCAGCGCTACAACCGCGAGACGCTCGAGGTGCAGTACAAGGGCAAGAACATTGCGCAGATTCTGGACCTCACGGTGGAAGCCGCATTCGAGTTCCTGCAGGCGGTGCCGAACATTGCGCGCAAACTGCAAACCCTGCTGGATGTGGGTCTGTCTTACATCAAGCTCGGGCAGGCCGCCACCACGCTCTCCGGCGGCGAAGCACAGCGCGTCAAACTGGCGCTCGAACTCTCTAAGCGCGACACGGGGCGCACGCTCTATATCCTGGATGAACCCACCACCGGGCTGCACTTTGCCGACATTGACCTGCTGCTGAAAGTCTTGCACCAGTTGCGCGATGCGGGCAACACCATCGTGGTGATCGAGCACAACCTTGATGTCATCAAGACCGCTGACTGGATCATCGACATGGGACCGGAGGGTGGCTCGGGCGGCGGCACGGTGCTGGGAGTGGGCACGCCGGAGGACATTGCCGCCAACCCGCACAGCCACACGGGGCACTATTTGCAGCGACTTTTGGCCCCGCAAGGCTCACAGGACGTGCGTGAATAGCTATGAAATCAGGAGCGCTTGACGGCGTGATCGCGCAGCCACTGGGCGAACGCTTCTTCGGTCACATCACCGGCGGCTACGCCAAGCATGACGGTGGTCGTATCGGCCTGAGTTGCCTGCAATCGGTAGCCGTTCAGGTGCAGAAACAGGCCCGTTGCCAGCAGTGCTGCACGCTTGTTACCGTCCACAAACGGGTGGTTTTTGGCAATTCCTACTCCATAACTGGCAGCCAATTCAGCAAAGTCCGGGCTCCCGTACGCCACCAGGTTCAGCGGCCGTGCCAATGCGGATTCCAGCAATCCGTCATCGCGCAAACCCGCACCACCACCGTGTTCCGCCAGGCTTTCGGCGTGCAACAGCTCAAGCGCCTTGCGACTGATCCAGCGCCAGGTCATTTGGCCAACTGATGAAAGGTATCGCGGTATTCCCGCATGAACTCGCGCCCGGCTGAGATCTCTTCCTCCAGTGCGGGGTCGTATGGTGTCAGGATGAAACCCTCTTTGGATTCGGTCAAAAACACCGACTCCCCCTTGGAGAGTTTGAGACGTGACAAAGCGTCTTTGGGCAAGATAACGCCCACCGAATTCCCGATCTGTGTCAACTTCAATACATGCATCGCCAGCTCCTGGTGCGTTATTACAGTTGTAATACTAGCACCCAAACTGAGTTAACGTGGCGGCGTCGCGGTGAAGGCGCGAAGAATTGGCCCCCATGTGTTCCGCCGCCGCCACAGCCAGAACCCGCGCCGGGCCCAGCGCAGGGCGCCTTGGGGACGCCACACCAGCAAGGCAGCCATAGCAACACCGAGCGGAATCGGGTTGTCGCGGATGCGCTGTCCAATGGTTCGTAGCAGCACCACCGCCCGCACGCCGAGTTGCTCGGCTTGCTGCAGTGGCACCAACTCCGTCGCCAGTGCGCTGCGCTGGTGGACGATGCGCTCGAGCAATTGCCCGCGCTCGCGCTGCAACTCCTGCAGACTTTTACCCACGCCGTGTCACTTCCTGCAACTGGCGCAGATCTTCCTGCAACGCCGCGAGAGAGTCGGCAAACAGGGGTTGGGCCTGCGCACCGGAGTCACGCAGGGAGACATAAAAGTACCAGGACAATCCCACAAAAGTGACGGTCGCTGCGCCCAGAACCCAGACCCGCTGATCCCACCAGACCACCACGGCCAGCCCTACCAGCAACACCACCGCAACGCCCAGGCAAAAGATCAGCGCCAGCCCCAAGCCGAGCTGCCTGAGCAGGTTGTGTTTTTCGACCTGAATTTCATTGGACAGCAGAGCCAGACGCGTCTGCGCCGTAGCCAGCAACGAAGACGCGAGGCGCTGCAGCACGGAACGCGCCTGTGGCCTAACGGCGCCCGATCAGCAAGCCCACCAGCAGGCCCACGCCGGCAGCAATGCCCACGGCCTGCCAGGGGGACTCGTGCACATAGTCGTCGGTGGCGCGCGCCATCGCCTTGGATTTCGCCACCACGGCCGCCTCGGCATCGCGCAGCCGAACCCTGGCGTCCAGCAATCGGTCTTCGATACGTGCGCGCAGCTGCGTCACCTTGTCGTCGGCGGCACCTGCGGTAGCCGCCAGCATTTCTTCTGCCGTGGCGATCACGGCCTTGATGTCTTCGACGAGCTGCTGGGAGTTGGCCGTTGAAGTTTGTGAATCGGACATAGGGTACCTTTCAAGAATGGTGAACAACTAATGGGCCTTGGCACTGGGACGCTCAGCGACCCGGTCACGCCAGGCCTGCAATGCCGGCATGCCTTCTGCGCCGGGGTTGAACTTCATGAGCCGGGCAAATTCAATGGCGCAAAAAGCGGTGATGTCGGCAATCGTAAAGCGTGGCCCGGCCATCCAGGGCTGGCGCTCCAAAACCTGATCAAACCACTGCGCCACGTCGCGCATCTTCTGCGCCTGCGAATGCCCAAAATCCGGGAATTGCGGTTGCTCCAGCACCGCCAGACCCGGATGGGTGTGGCGCACGGTGTTGGCAATCCCGGCCAGCAGATAGAACTCGACACGACGGTCCGCCATTTCAATGAAGGCACGCTCCTCAAACGTTGTGCCCATCAGGTTCGGTTCGGGGTACAACCCTTCAAGGTAGGTGCAGATGGCACGGGTTTCGGTCAACACGCGGCCATCGTCAAGTTCCAGGGCGGGCACCTTTGCCAGTGGACTTTTTGCGCGATAGGCTTCGCCTTTGTGTTCCTGGGCATTGAGGTCCACATTCACCAGGTCGATGTTGGCAATCTCCTTCTCCATCATGAACATGGTCACGCGCCGGGGGCTGGGCGCGCGTGGTGCAACATACAGCTTCATGGTTTGGACCGTACGGTAGTGGCGGTGATGCAAATATCAATCATGGCGCATATCTCGCGAATGGCAATAACCGAGCCATATTAGCGCAAGCCCCGCGATCACTTGCGCGACACCCGGGTAAACCCCAAAGTAATTGCCCGTATTGCAGCAAAGTCGAACTGACATAAACTGCGCGTTGTTCTAATGGAGACACACCACGGTGGATTGCATTCTGGAGACGAAACATCTAACCAAAGAGTTCAAAGGCTTTATCGCCGTGAACAACGTGGATCTGCGAGTCCGTCGCGGCAGCATTCATGCCCTGATTGGCCCCAATGGTGCAGGCAAAACCACCTGTTTCAATTTGTTGACCAAGTTTCTTATTCCCACTTCAGGACAGATTTTGTTCGATGGCGTGGACATCACCGGCGAGACCTCAGCGCACATTGCGCGGCGCGGTGTGATTCGGTCGTTTCAGATCTCGGCCGTTTTTCCGCACCTCACCGTGCTGGAAAACGTGCGCGTTGCTCTGCAGCGCACCTTGGGCACCTCGTTCCATTTCTGGAAATCCGAGCGCACCCTGAACCACCTTGACGCAAAAGCCATGGAGCTGCTCGAAGCGGTCGATTTGCAGGAGTTCGCCACGCTGACTGCGGTGGAGCTGAGCTATGGCCGCAAGCGGGCGCTCGAAATCGCCACCACGCTGGCCATGGACCCCAAGCTGATGCTGCTTGATGAGCCCACGCAGGGCATGGGTCTGGAAGACGTGGACAGAATCAAGCAACTCATCAAGAAGGTTTCTGCCAACCGCACCATTCTGATGGTCGAGCACAACATGAGCGTGGTTTCGAGCATTGCAGACACCATTACCGTGCTGCAACGGGGTGCAACGCTGGCAGAAGGCCCCTATGCCGAAGTGTCGGCCAACCCGGCTGTGATTGAGGCTTACATGGGCAGTGCCCAGGTGGAATTGAAAGGGGCACACTAGATGGTGCCCCCACGTTCATCACTTCGTGTATCACTGCCCCCCGAGGGGGCGCAGGCCTCCCTTGGGGCGGCCCTGCGTGAGGCCTCATGGTGCCCCCCCCCACGTTCATCACTCCGTGTATTCACTGCCCCCCGAGGGGGCGCAGGCCTCCCTTGGGGCGGCCCTGCGTAAGGCCTGACATGTCCACCCCCTTTCTCGAAGTCAAAGACCTCAATGCCTGGTACGGCGAGTCGCACATTCTGCATGGTGCCAGTTTCCATGTGAACGAAGGCGAAGTGCTGACTCTGTTGGGGCGCAATGGTGCCGGGCGCACCACCACTTTGCGCGCCATCATGGGTTTGACCGACACCCGTAAGGGCTCCATTCGTGTGCGTGGCACCGAAACCATTGGCATGGCCACGCACCGCATTGCGCGACTTGGCCTGGGCTATTGCCCGGAGGAGCGCGGCATTTTCTCCAGCCTGTCGGCCGAAGAGAACCTGCTGCTCCCACCGACCCTGGCACCCGGTGGCCTGCCGATAGACCAGATATACGCCATGTTCCCCAACCTCAAGGAGCGTGCTCAGAGCCAGGGCACGCGCCTGTCAGGGGGCGAGCAACAGATGCTGGCGGTGGCGCGGATTCTGCGTACCGGTGCCAAACTGCTGCTGCTGGATGAGATTTCAGAAGGGCTGGCGCCGGTGATTGTTCAGAAGCTGGCAGAGACTGTTTTATCCTTGCGCAAGCAGGGTTACACCATCGTGATGGTGGAGCAAAACTTCCGCTTTGCGGCACCGCTGGCAGACCGGTTCCTGGTTATGGAGCATGGCAATATCCTGCAGGAATTTACCCAGGCCGAGCTGCCGAGTCGGATGGAAAAGCTGCATGAATATCTGGGTGTTTGATTTTTTTCGGTTGGTTATTACTACTTAGGAGACATGGGAATGAAACTTAGCAAAATGGCAACGGCTTGCGCTCTGGCATCGACACTTGGCTTGGGCATTGCGACCAATGCGCAGGCACAGATTTCGGGCGACGTGATTCGCATCGGCATCATCACCGACATGTCGGGGCTGTACTCCGATATCGACGGTCAGGCCGGCGTGGAAGCCATCAAGATGGCGGTAGCCGACATGGGCGGCGCTATTGACGGCAAGAAGATCGAAGTGGTGTTTGCCGACCACCAGAACAAGGCCGACGTGGCCGCTGGCAAGGCTCGCGAGTGGTTCGACACCCAGGGTGTGGACATGCTGATTGGCGGCACCAATTCCGGCACCAGCCTGGCCATGGCAAAGATCGCCGCAGAGAAAAAGAAACTCTTTATCTCGATTGGTGCTGCCACTTCCGCGCTGACCAACGAGCAGTGCAATCCCTACACCGTGCACTGGGCGTATGACACCGTGGCGCTGGCCAAGGGCACGGGCAATGCCGTAGTGAAAGCTGGCGGAAAGAGCTGGTTTTTCCTGACCGCTGACTACGCGTTTGGTGCCCAGTTGCAAAACGATTCGTCCGCCGTGGTCAAGGCCGCTGGCGGCACCGTGGTGGGCTCGGTGAAACACCCGCTGTCGGCCAACGACTTCTCGTCGTTCCTGTTGCAGGCGCAGAGCAGCAAGGCGCAAATTCTGGGCTTGGCCAATGCCGGTGGTGACACCATCAATGCGATCAAGGCAGCCAATGAGTTTGGCATCACCAAGACCATGAAGCTCGCCGGTCTGCTGGTCTTTATCAACGACATCCACTCGCTGGGCCTGAAAACCACGCAGGGCATGTACCTGACCGACAGCTGGTACTGGAATCGCGATGCAGAGACCCGGGCCTGGAGCCGCAAGTTCTTCGAGAAAATGAAGCGTATGCCCTCCTCGATCCAGGCCGGCGACTACTCGGCGGCCCTGCAGTACCTCAATGCGGTCAAGGCCACCAAGACAGATGACCCCGACAAGGTGTTGGCACAAATGAAGAAGACCAAGATCAACGACATTTTTGCCAAAGACGGCTTCATCCGCGGCGATGGTCGCATGGTGCACGACATGTACCTGATGCAGGTGAAGTCGCCCGACAAGTCGGTGGAGCCATGGGACTACTACAACGTGGTTGAGACCTTCAAGGGTGAAACGGCCTGGACGACCAAGGCCGAATCCAAGTGCGCCCTCTGGAAATAAGCTGAAGCAGCGAGCGGACCATGGAAATTTTTGGCATCCCCATCCAGGCTTTTCTGGGCCAGCTCCTTCTGGGGCTGGTGAATGGCTCTTTTTACGCCATGCTGAGCCTGGGGCTGGCCGTCATCTTTGGTCTGCTCGGTATCGTGAATTTTGCCCACGGCGCGCTCTACATGATGGGCGCGTATGCCGCCTGGCTACTGCAGGAAAAGTGGGGGTTGGGTTACTGGTTTGCGCTGGTGCTGGCACCGTTGGCGGTAGGCTTCATCGGGGTCATCGCCGAGCGCACACTGCTCAAACGGCTGTACTCCCTGGACCCGCTATACGGTTTGTTGCTGACCTTTGGGTTGGCCTTGATTGCCGAGGGTGTGTTCCGCGACCAGTTTGGAGTATCGGGCCAGCAGTACCAGGTGCCTGAGTTGCTGCAAGGTGCCACCGATCTGGGCTTCATGGTGCTGCCCAACTACCGAGCCTGGGTGGTATTTGCCTCACTGGCCATCTGCTTGTCGACCTGGTTCCTGATCGAGCGTACGCGACTAGGCTCGTACCTGCGCGCAGGCACGGAAAACCCGAAACTGGTGCAGGCCTTTGGCGTGAATGTTCCGCTGATGGTGATGCTCACCTACGCTGGTGGCGCCGGTCTGGCCGCCATGGCTGGTGTGTTGGCGGCGCCGATTATCCAGATCACCCCGCTCATGGGCAGCAACCTGATCATTGTGGTGTTTGCGGTCGTGGTGATTGGCGGCATGGGTTCCATTCTGGGTTCCATCCTGACCGGACTGTCGCTGGGCATCATTGAAGGCCTGACCAAAGTGTTTTATCCCGAGGCGTCCAACGTGGTGGTGTTTGTGATCATGGCCATCGTGCTGGTGATTCGACCTGCCGGACTTTTCGGCAAGGAGAAATGATTCCATGAGTACGACACTTGCCGTTGATCGCACGGCCCGTCTGGCGCGCATAACCTGGGGCGTGATGCTGGCGGTGCTGATTGCTGCGCCTTTCATCGGCGTGTACCCGGTGTTTCTGATGAAAGCCCTGTGCTACGTCATCTTTGCCTGCGCTTTCAACCTCTTGCTGGGCTACACCGGCCTGCTTTCATTTGGCCACGCCGCCTATCTGGGCAGTGCCGCCTACATCACCGGATGGCTGGTGCGCTCGGCCGGTTGGTCACCGGAGCTCGGTGTGCTGGCGGGCGTTGTCGTTGGTGCGGTTCTGGGTCTGGGTGTGGGCCTGATTGGCATTCGCCGTCAGGGCATCTATTTCGCGATGATCACCCTGGCCATGGCGCAAATGATCTATTTCGTCTGCCTGCAAGTGCCCTTCACTGGCGGCGAAGATGGCCTGCAGGGTGTGCCCCGTGGCGTCCTGTTCGGGGTGATTGACCTCTCGAGCGATCTGACCATGTACTTCGTGGTGCTGGCCGTATTTGCCGCAGTGTTTCTGTTCATCATCCGGGTGGTGCACTCCCCTTACGGGCAGGTGCTCAAAGCCATCCGCGAGAACGAGCCGCGCGCCGTGTCGCTGGGCTATGACGTCGACAAATACAAGCTGCTGGCCTATGTCCTGTCCACCGCGCTGGCCGGGCTTGCAGGGTCGATGAAAACCCTGGTGCTGGGCTTTGCCACTTTGTCGGATGCCCACTGGTCGCTCTCCGGCGAAGTCGTCCTGATGACCCTGCTGGGCGGTATGGGGACTTTTGCCGGACCGGTGCTGGGCGCCTTCACCATCATTGGTCTGCAGGTTTACCTGGCCGACCGTGTGGGTTCCTGGGTTACGGTCATCATCGGCGTGATCTTCGTCATCTGCGTCGTGGCATTTCGCCGCGGTTTTGTGGGCGAGCTGCTCGAATGCCAGAAGCGTCTGCAAAAACGCTAGGCGCGCACCTTGGTCTCGGCGTCGCGCCAGTTTCGCCGTGCTGTGTGGCATGCACTGATGGCGCTGGCATTGGTCACGCCGACGCAGGCCTCGACGCGCGAAGAAGAGATCGCGCAGTGCCTGCCGGGTGAAGTGGCAACTTGGGGCGATGGCCGTGACCGTGCGGCCGTCAGCAGCCCGATGGTGCTGGTGTACGACCACCGTGCGGCACCGGCCTGGTTTTCTGAAGGCGAGGTGTTCGCAGCCATCGAGCGCGCCGCGCAGTCCTGGTCACGTTGCGGTATCCCTGCGCGTGTTGCACGCACTTCGGACGCTGCTGGCATTGCGCCGGGAGCCGTGTCGATTCGCTGGAGTGACACGGACGCAGCCGGCAATTTCGGGCTGGCCCATTTCGGATTGCGCTGGCTGGTGCTCGGGCCTGCGGCTTTTCAATTGCTACGCACACGCAACCCGGCGCACGACGCCCGTGAAACGTTGCAGATGGTGATTTCCCATGAGATGGGGCACTTGTTCGGGTTAATGGCGCACTCGCGTCGCTGTGTCGATGTGACCTCCAGTTACGACAATGGCAAAGGCGAGCGATGCCTGCTGCGCAACCCGTCGGAGTTGACGCGCTATACCGAGTACCGTTCCACCATGCCAACCGCCTGTGACATCCAGCGCTGCAAAGCGGTGAACGGCCTGCCTGCAAAGCCGTAGCGACGACTTTGTAGCTGCGCCCTGACTACGACCTTGCGGGCGGAGCGATGGTGTATGCGGTGATTGCGCATGGGCGGCTAGCGGGTTTTGGCAAAACCCCAAGTCCAGG
>JAIFLV010000162.1 GCA_020048895.1 Rhodoferax sp.
AGGCGGTGGCGGTCACATCAATTTTGCCGGTGCTGCCGTTGCCCAGCAGGTTCCAGCCACTAAGCAAGGTAACCGTAGTCTGCGCTCTGGCACCAAGAGCAAAAACCACAAGCGCCAACCACACTATCAACCTGCAAAAATGGATCATGTGAGACCTGCCTTTCAGCGCAAGATGAAGATCCGAACTCCGAGTTTACGGCCGCCGCACCCAGAACCCCTGACCCAGCGTGTTGCCACTGGCCGCAAAGTCTCCGAAGTCCTGGCTCTTGACGTAGTCGGCCAAGGCGCTGCCGCCTAGCGCGTCCAGACTGGGGGCGTAGAACCTCCACTTGGATTGCGCGCTGCTCCAGGACCAGAGCGACGTCAGTTGATAGGCAGCTGGCCCGCTGGGGGGACAGTGCTCAGGCTCAAGTTGAAGTCTTTCGCAGTGATCGTGCTTGCAGTAGCCACCAGGTTCCAGCCACTGGCCAAGCTGCCTTGGCGCAAGTTGATGGCGCCGCCGCTCAAAGTGCCCAGGTCGGCTTGCACCTTGGCCTGGAGCCAGAAACCGTCTCCTGGCTGAATCTCGCTGAGCACATCGTAGCCCAGGTTGGCGGCATAGCTTTGCAACACCGCTGCTCCCAGGTTAGGCGTGTAGAACTGCCACCTGGCTGCCGGGCTGTCCCACTTCCACACCGAGTTCACCTTGCTCGCGTCGCCAAACTGGGTGGCCACCATCACGCTCCGGTTCACCGTGTTGCCCAGCAGATTCCATCCCGGCAGTACGCTCCAGGCCACGCTGCCGCTGCCACCCAACACGCACGATGCCGTTGTGCATGCACCGGGATTGGCGGCCACAGCGCGAATGTTGCCGTTGTTTACCATGTCCTGTGCGCTGGTGTCGTAGCCGACGCAAAACGCGGCACCCTTGGGCCACGCATTCCTTTTCGTCCGATTGATAAGGTGATTGTCAAAGGAAAGCGTGTGCCGGTCGAGATGTTCACACCCTGCGATGATGCGCAGCTGATTGACTGGACTACCCAAGCGATGGCACTGTTCCGCGAACGGCAGTGGGACGCTGCCAGCGTACTGCTTGAAACTTTGCTGTCGGCGCACCCAGACGACCCGATCGCGTTGCTGTACCTGGAACGTATTGCCATGTACCGATCACCCCCCCCCGTGGACCATTGGGACGGTTCGACAGAACTCGATAAGTGATGTACTTGCCGGCACAACGGTATAGTGCGCTCATTGGGAGACTTGATGGAAACAGTAACGCCTAAAACAATGCCATCGCCCTACCGAGACCGCAAGCGCTATGCGTGGCTTTTGTCGCTGTTGGTGCCCTGCACGGCGTTGCGCCGGGCTTGGAAATCGGAATCCGATCGACTGCGGCGTGATGGCAAGCCGGTCCTGTCCCTGCACAACGAGATCCTGCAACAGGCATTGATTACGGTGGCGCTGTGGCGCTATGTCATGAATGAGCGCTTGCTGGCGGTCGTTGGGCGCGATGCCGCACGCATCAACATCGACCCGGGCAAGCGTAATGCCGTCATCCGCAATTACGGGCTTGTCGATAGCACAAGTTCCCAGACGGTGGGTTGAGCCGCGTCGTGGTTAAGTTGCTCTTCATCGCGCTGGTGACGCTGGCGCTGGGCGGCTGCGCTGATTTGTCCTATTACTGGCAGTCTGTCCATGGCCACATCGCCTTGCTGCGTGCCGCCAGGCCAGTGCCGCAACTGGTCGAAGATGCTCAGACACCCCCGCAACTGCGCGAGCAACTGTTACTGTCCCAGCGCATTCGCCGCTTCGCTACCGACGCGTTGGCGCTGCCAGACAACGCCAGTTACCAGCGGTATGCGGATTTGCAGCGCAAGGCGGTGGTCTGGAACGTGGTGGCTGCACCTGCGTGGTCTCTGACGTTGAAAACCTGGTGTTTCCCGGTGACCGGTTGTGTCAGTTACCGTGGCTATTTCGACGAAAGCGAGGCGCGCCTGCAGGCGGCCCAATTGCAGCAACAAGGGTTGGAGGTGTTCGTCTATGGCGTACCGGTCTATTCCACCTTGGGCTGGTTGAACTGGGCAGGCGGCGATCCCTTGCTCAACACCTTCATCCACTACCCCGAAGCAGAACTCGCACGGATGATTTTTCACGAACTGGCGCATCAGGTGGTGTATGTGCCAGACGACACCCGTTTCAACGAATCCTTTGCTACCGCAGTTGAACGTCTGGGCGTC
This sequence comes from Rhodoferax sp., assembly GCA_020048895.1. GTDB lineage: Bacteria > Pseudomonadota > Gammaproteobacteria > Burkholderiales > Burkholderiaceae_C > Allorhodoferax. The sequence continues at coordinate 2,217 of JAIFLV010000162.1, forward strand.
CAGCGCTGGCTGGCGCTGCAGGGCACAGAACAATCGCGCGCCCAGGCGAGCGCCCTGCAAGAGCGGCGCGCTGCATTTCGGGCGCTGACCCACACCACTCGTCTGGCGCTGCGCGAACTCTATCGCTCTGGGGACTCGGCGGCACCGCCCGATGCCGCACAGACAGTGGAAAAAGCCAGGATCATGCAGGAGTTTCGCGAGCAGTATGCACGGTTGAGAGCGGCATGGCTGGCAGCCCCCCAAGCGACCGAGCGGTCCGCCAGCGCTTACGACACCTGGGTGGCGGGTGCGAACAATGCCGCCTTTGGCGCCCAGGCTGCCTACGACGATCTGGTTCCGCAGTTTGAAGCGTTGTATGCGGCAGCCTCATGTGGGGTGGGCGAGGTCCAAGGCTGGCAGCGATTCTTTGGAGAAGTACGCCGACTCAAACCCCTCCCGCCGAACGAACGGCTGCGCATGCTCGAACAAAATCTGAAGTAAAAAATGCCGCTGACGCTCGCCAAGCAAGCGAAAGCAGCTATCACTATGGGAGCAAACGTCGAACTACATACTGCGCCGGTACTGCCCACCCACCTCGAACAGCGCATTGGTAATCTGGCCCAGTGAGCAGCAGCGCACGGCATCCATCAGCACCTCAAACACGTTCTTGTTGTCGATGACGGCTTGCTGCAGCCGCTGCAATGCGGCGGGCGACTCGGCTGCGTGGCGGGCATGGAAGTCGGCCAGGCGTTGCAGTTGGCTCTTCTTCTCGTCTTCCGTGGAGCGCGCCAGCTCCAACTTGTCCATCACAGCATCGCCATGCGGGTTGCGGAAGGTATTGACGCCGATGATGGGCAACTCGCCCGTGTGCTTGAGCATCTCGTAGGTCATGGACTCGTCCTGAATCTTGCCGCGCTGGTAGCCGGTTTCCATCGCACCGAGAACGCCACCGCGTTCGGCGATGCGCTCAAACTCCGATAGCACGGCTTCTTCCACCAGCTCGGTCAATTCCTCGATGATGAAGGCGCCCTGGTTGGGGTTTTCGTTCTTCGCCAGGCCCCACTCACGGTTGATGATGAGCTGGATCGCCATGGCGCGGCGCACGCTGTCTTCGGTGGGAGTGGTGATGGCCTCGTCAAACGCATTGGTATGCAGGCTGTTGCAGTTGTCGTAAATCGCAATCAGCGCCTGCAGCGTGGTGCGGATGTCGTTGAACTGGATTTCCTGCGCGTGCAGGCTGCGGCCACTCGTCTGGATGTGGTATTTGAGCTTCTGACTGCGCTCGTTGGCACCGTACTTTTCTTTCATGGCCACCGCCCAGATGCGGCGTGCCACGCGGCCCATAACGGTGTACTCGGGGTCCATGCCATTGCTGAAGAAGAAAGAGAGGTTTGGCGCAAAATCATCAATGTGCATGCCGCGCGCCAGGTAGGCTTCGACAAAGGTAAAGCCATTGGAGAGCGTGAACGCCAGTTGGGAAATCGGGTTGGCACCGGCTTCGGCGATGTGGTAGCCGGAGATCGACACGCTGTAGAAGTTGCGCACATTGTGGTGCACGAAATACTGGGCGATGTCGCCCATCACCTTCAATGAAAACTCGGTGGAGAAGATGCAGGTGTTCTGCCCCTGGTCTTCTTTCAGGATGTCGGCCTGCACCGTGCCTCGCACATTGGCCAGCACCCATTCCCGAATCTTGGCGGTTTCCGTCTCGGTGGGGTCGCGACCGTTATCCGTTTTGAACTTCTCCAGATTCTGGTCGATGGCGGCGTTCATGAACATCGCCAATATGCTTGGTGCCGGGCCGTTGATGGTCATGGAGACGCTGGTGGCCGGGTTGCAGAGATCGAAGCCACCATACAGCACCTTGAGGTCGTCGATGGTGGCAATCGATACGCCGGAGTTGCCGATCTTGCCGTAAATGTCCGGACGCGGGTCGGGGTCGTTGCCGTACAAAGTGACTGAGTCGAAGGCAGTAGACAGGCGCTTGGCGGCCATGCCGCTGGAGAGCAGCTTGAAGCGCCGGTTGGTGCGGAAGGCGTCCCCTTCACCGGCAAACATGCGGGTGGGGTCTTCGTTTTCGCGTTTGAAGGCAAAGGTGCCAGCGGCGTAGGGGTAGCTGCCCGGCACGTTGTCGAGCATCAGCCACTTCAGTATTTCGCCGTGGTCTTCAAACTGCGGCAAGGCAACCTTGCGGATCGTGGTGCCGCTGAGCGACTTGCTGGTGAGTGCGGTGCGGATTTCCTTGTCGCGAATTTTCACCACGTACTCGTCGCCGGCATAGGCGTGCAGCATCTCCGGCCACTGCGCGAGCAATTTGCGTTCGGCTGTACCTAACTGCTGCTCGCGCTGGTCCGCCAGGCCCTTGACAGCCTCAACAGCCCGCACCTTCGTAGGATTGGCTTCGTGCAACATGCGCCCGGATTCCCTGAGTTGCTGAATTTCCCGCGCCAGACGCGCCTGGGCTTTGGCTCGCGTCTTGTAACCACGCACTGTGTCACTGATTTCTGCCAGGTAACGGGTGCGGGCAGCAGGCACTACGGGCGTCTGATTGGAGCTGAATCGAACCGACACGGCCGGAAGAATGCCTTCCTTGACGGGCAGCCCCAACGATTGCAAACGAGGCAGCAGCGCCTGGTACAGGGCCGTCACGCCGTCGTCGTTGAAGCGCGCGGCCATGGTGCCAAACACAGGCATCTGGTCGGGCGGCGTGGTGAACGCCTCGCGGTTACGCTGCACCTGCTTGGCCACGTCCCGCAACGCATCGCTGGCACCCTTGCGGTCGAATTTGTTGATCGCCACAAACTCGGCGAAGTCCAGCATGTCAATCTTCTCAAGCTGGCTGGCTGCTCCAAATTCGGGGGTCATTACGTACATTGGCACATCGACCAGCGGCACGATGGCCGCGTCGCCCTGCCCAATGCCCGAAGTCTCCACAATCACCAAGTCAAAACCCGCACACTTGGCCGCGGCAACGGCATCAGGCAGTGCCTGGCTGATTTCCGAGCCGAAATCCCGTGTGGCCAATGAGCGCATGAAAACCCTTGGTCCCTGGCTCCAGGGGGATATCGCATTCATACGAATACGGTCGCCGAGCAGCGCACCGCCGGTTTTTCGGCGACTCGGGTCGATGCTAATCACAGCTATGCGCAACTGATCGCCCTGATCGAGGCGCAGCCGGCGAATCAACTCGTCGGTCAGCGACGATTTGCCTGCACCGCCGGTGCCGGTAATGCCCAGAACTGGTATCGTTTTTGTAGCAGCTTGCGCACGCAGGGCGGGGCTTAGCGGGTGTTTTTCACCTAAAGACTCGAGCGCTGTAAGGAGTTGCGCCATAGCCCGCCAGGCCTCAGGTGTGTGGCCCGTGATCGCGTCAATGCTGGCGGGGGCGTAGGTGCTCAGGTCCTTGTCACAACGCATCACCATTTCGCCAATCATCCCTTGCAGTCCCATGCGTTGACCGTCCTCCGGGCTGTAGATACGGGTCACGCCGTAAGCCTGCAGTTCGGCAATTTCGCTGGGTACGATCACCCCACCGCCGCCGCCAAATACTTGAATATGGCTGCCACCGCGGCTCTTGAGCAAGTCCACCATGTACTTGAAATACTCGACGTGACCGCCCTGATAGGAGCTCAGCGCAATGCCTTGGGCGTCTTCCTGGAGGGCGGCGGTGACCACCTCTTCCACACTGCGGTTGTGGCCCAGGTGGATCACCTCGGCACCCATGCCCTGCAAGATGCGGCGCATGATATTGATGGCGGCGTCGTGGCCGTCAAACAGGCTGGCGGCGGTGACAAAACGCACCTTGTGCGTGGGTTTGTAGTTGGCGAGAGCCTTGAACTCTGCGGACAGGTTGGTCATAGTGGGTCTCCGATATCACCGTGGATTTTGATCCGCACGGTTGACGTTTACGTAAACGTCAACTGTAAACCAAATGTGCCAACCCGGGCTTACACTTGTCACCCATCTATCACTGCCGGTTGCGTGGCGACGCGCAGCCCAACCTGCCATGGCACATTTTCGCTTCAGAGGTGGCCTGCTGGCCCTGGTACTGGCTTGCACGACGTTTGGCACCTGGGCGCAAGAGTCGGCGGTTGGCTACATCAAATCCGTACAGGCACAAGCCAGTGTGGTTGCGGGGGGGCAAACCTTGGAGGCCCGACCCGGCATGCCCTTGCAACTGGGCAACACCATACGCACTGGCCCGAACGCCAGCGTAGGTGTGACGTTCAAGGACAACACCACCATGGCGCTTGGACCAGGTACCGAACTGGTGATTGACGAGTACCTCTTCTCACCGCAAAAAGGGGATCTGAAACTGGCGGCGAGTTTGACCCGTGGCACGTTGTATTACATCTCGGGAGTCATTGCCAAACTCAAACCCGAATCGGTGTCGGTGCGCACCCCGACCGGTCTGATCGGTGTGCGCGGTACCCAGTTTCTTGCCAAGGTTGATCCAAAGGATCAGGAATGAAACCATCCTGTGCATCCTTGGCTGCATTGGGGCTCGCAACTTGGGTGCTTGCCGGCTGTGCAACGCCGCCACCTCCCAAGCCCGTGCCGGTCTCTTACGTTGTTCTCCTTGACAATGGTGACGGAACCGTCGGCAAGGTTCTGGTAACCGGGCGCCAGGGCGTGACGACTCTGGAAAAAGCCCGCGAAAGTACCCTGCTGGCCCAGGCTGGTGGCCCCAGCTTTGTGGCCACCGAAGCGCAGATCGCGCAGGATTTTGGTGCCGCAATGGCCATCAGCCCGAAGAAACCGGTGACTATCCCGCTGTATTTTCAAAGTGGAGGCGCCAAACTCACGCCGGAGTCTGAGCGCGAGTTGGCAAACGTCATCGCCGAAATCGAAGGCCGCGACGTGCCCGATATTTCCATCGTGGGTCATACAGACACGGTTGGCGACGCCGATCTGAATTTTCGCATTGGGTTGGATCGAGCCCGACTGGTGCGTAGCTTGCTGCAAAGTGCCAAACTGAACCCCGGCAATGTGACCGTGGAGTCCCATGGGGAGAAGAACCTTCTTGTGCCGACCGCCGATAAGGTGGACGAACCACGTAATCGTCGAGTGGAAATCACGGTTCGATAGGGTTTCGGCAGACGCATTGCTATTTGCCTTCCATTACCAGCAGATCGCCTGATTCGCCTGAGCGCAATCTTGCCAGATGCATCGCCACCAAGCGGTCCGCAGGCCTCTCTTGCGCAAGTCGCTCGAACGCCGCCAGCGCGTCGCTGGACACACTGCGCATGCGCTCGAACGCCTGGCGGTAGTCCGCGTCCGGCGTCGTCGTCATGTCCAGTGGCTCGAAAACCATGATGGGTTGCTGCTTGCCTTTCAACAGCAGGCGCCCGATGGGGCGTGCGGCAAAGCTGGGGCACTGGGCGAGCACGGCCTGGGACACACACACGAGGGTGCCGAGATAGCGGTTGGCCCCTTCCAGGCGCGATGCTGTGTTGATCGGGTCTCCCAGGGCGCGGTAGTCCAGGATAGTGGATCCACCAAAATTTCCCACAATCACTTCGCCCAAGTGCACTCCCATGCGGGTCTGACCAAACGCAATTCCCTGCGCCTGCAACTCGGCGGCGTACTGGTGGGCAAACTTCTGCATTGCCAGCGCGCAGCGCACGGCGCGCATAGGATGATCGTCCTGCACGATGGGCGCTGAAAAGAGAATCGCCAGGCCGTCGCCCACAATCCGTGTGAGTGTGCCGTCATGGGCAAATGCGATGGCGATCAAGCCGTCAAGATAACGATTGACAAGGCTCACTGCGGCTGCCGGGTCCATCGTCTCCATGAGCGCGGTGAACCCTTCAAGGTCGGTAAAGAGGAAGCTGCACTGCTGGCGTTCACCGCTGAGTTTCAGGGCTTCGGGATGCGCCACCAGGTGCTCCACCAGATTGGGTGAGACGTAACGTGAGAACGCCTGTTTCACCCAACGCTGGCGCCGCTCCGTTCCCACATGGCGCACGATGCTGGAGACAACGAAAGTCAGCGCAAAAGCCAGGGACGGTGCGGCGGCGTCGAGCAACAGGTTGCCCTGGCGGAACGCCAGCCAGGCCGCTCCCCAAGTCCCGGCGAGCATCAGCAGGAAGACGCCGAGCGACGGCACAGCGCCAAACCCAAGCGCCACGCCCCCCACCAGAAGGCCGCCTGCGACCAACAACACGACTTCCACTGCCTCAGACCATTGAGGACGTTGGAGCGTGGGGCCGTCCAGGGCTTGCTCTAGCAGTTGCGCGTGAATTTCTACACCTGGAATGATCGTGCCCAGGGCGCTGAATCGCAAGTCCATCAATCCCGGTGCAGAGGTGCCCACCACGATCAGTTTCCCGCTCAACTCTGAATCGCTGGTGGTGCCATCAAGCACTTTCCAGGCCGGGATGGTGCGTTCAGGCGCCGGTTCGCTGTAATACATCCATACTTCCCCATTGGGCGAAGTGGGCAAGGCGACTTTTCCGATACGCACTTCCTCCAGACCATGTCCCTCCACAGTTCTGGTAGTGATGTTTTGCGCGTTCAACGCAACCCGCAAGATTTCGGTGGCCAGTGATGGATAAAGCGTCTCACCCAGGCTTAGCAGGGTGGGCACCCGGCGAACCACCCCGTCCGCATCCGGTACGAAGGCGAAACCGCCGTGGCCCTGGGCTGCTGTAACCAGGGAGGGCAACGACCGAACACTGCCCGTGAACGGCGGAACAAATGGCATTGCCGGTGCGTTAAGTTCGACGAAACGCGCTTTGACCAAAGGCAAATACGTATCAATGGATTCCTTGCGGTCCGGAGCAAATCCGAGCACCACCCGCCCCCGCAGTAGCGCGTCGGCGAACAGCGCATCGTGATCGGGAAGCTGCTCCAACTGTGCACGAATCTCGGGCGTTGTCTTCCAGATGCCAAGCATCGAGGAAGGCGACGTGCGGTCTGCCTCCGGGAACACCATGTCAAATCCAATAGCGGCTACACCAGCATCTTGCAGTCGCCGTGTCAATTCGGCAATACGGCTGCGTGGCCAGGGCCATTGGCCGAACTTGCGCAAGCTGTCATCGTCGATATCAATGATGCGGACCGATCCCTCCTGGTAGTCACGCGGGTGCCAGCGTTGATATTGGTCAAATACCGCATGACGTGATGCCCGCAGGACGACCGGATCAATCAGAACGACGAACGCACTGAGAGATACCGTGATCACAGGGATCAACAGCAACCATTTCTTCTTCAACCTCTCCAGCAGGAACTGGAAGTACATTGGAGTCGGCTATCCTTGATTGATTGCAGATTTCCTGAAGCATACCTTTGAATCACCATGCAGCCTATCCAACTATTTGACACGGCGTCCAGTACCTATACCTATGTTCTGTTCGATGAGTCCAGTCGCGATGCAGTGATCATTGACCCGGTCGACGAGCAGGTCGAGCGTGACCTGGCCGTATTGCGCCAATACGGACTCAAACTGCTGTGGACAGTCGAGACCCATGCCCATGCCGACCACATTACCAGTGCCAGCCAGTTGGCAGAGCACACGGGCGCGCGAACGGCAGCACCCCTGGGCTGTGGCATTGACACGGCAGCAGTGCAACTCGCCGATGGTGACGTACTGCGGTTTGGCAATGAGCAGGTGCGCGCGTTGCACACGCCGGGGCACACGGCGGGCAGCATGAGCTTTGTCTGGAGCACCCATGTTTTCACCGGAGACACCTTGCTGATCAATGGTTGTGGCCGAACAGACTTTCAGTCGGGTAGCGCTACGGCGCTCTACCACAGTATTACCCAGGTGTTGTTTACGTTGCCCGATGGCACTACGGTCTGGCCCGGACATGACTATCAGGGCAAAACCCACTCGACCATTGGTGAGCAAAAGCGTGAGAACCCTCGCCTGGCGGGCAAATCACTAGCGGAATTTGTTGCCATCATGGATGCCCTGCATTTGCCCAAGCCCAGGCGTATCGATGAAGCCGTGCCAGCGAATCAGCACTCCGGTGTGCGCCACGATGCAGGGGGGGAACTCGTTCATGGCGTTCGTGTGGCGGTCGGGTACGCCGGTGATCTGGCGTGCGAACTGGCCTGCGCCTGGTGGGCACAGGGGCAGGCAGTGCTGGTCGATGTGCGCACGGATGCCGAGCGTGAATGGGTCGGGTTTGTTCCAGGTGCCGTACCTGTTGCCTGGAAACAGTGGCCTGGCATGGCCATGAACCCGGCCTTTGACGCGGAGATTCGCGCTGCTGTTCCCGCTGGCAGCAAGGTCGTGTTGCTGTGCCGCAGTGGTGTGCGTAGTGTGGCAGCGGCCAGGCGGGCCACCGAGCTGGGTCTGGAGGCGTACAACATTCTGGAAGGTTTCGAAGGTGATCCGGATGACCATGCCCATCGTGGCCAGCGGGGTGGCTGGCGTAAGCGGGGATTGCCATGGCGTCAGGGATAATGCCGGCATGACATTTCTCGCTCTGGACATAGGCAATACGCGTTTGAAATGGGCGCAGTATGCCAGTCCTTCACCGGGTGCGGTGTTGCTTGCCCAGGGTGCCGAGTTTCTCGAAAACATTGACAAACTGGCCGACGGTGCATGGGGGCATCTGGTGGCACCACGGCACATACTTGGCTGCGCCGTGGCCGCACACGCCATCAAATTGCGGCTACAGGAGCAAATGGAGTTGTGGGATGTCTCGCCCCAGTGGGTGGTCGCCAGCGAAGCGGAGGCTGGTGTGCGCAATGGTTATGACTACCCCACGCGCCTGGGTGCCGACCGCTGGGTGGCCATGATCGGCGCCTTCCACCGCATGCTCGCCCAGGGCCAGCCGCGTCCGATTGTGGTCGTCATGGTGGGTACTGCCGTCACAGTGGAGGCCATCGATGCACAGGGCAAGTTTCTGGGCGGGCTGATTCTGCCGGGCCACGGCATCATGTTGCGGGCGCTGGAGTCCGGCACTGCCGGATTGCATGTGCCCACCGGTGACGTCAAGGAATTTCCCACCAATACCAGTGACGCCCTCACCAGCGGCGGCACCTATGCCATCGCCGGTGCCGTCGAACGCATGGTGCAGCACGTCCGTGCGCACTGCGGCGCGGAGCCAATGTGCATCATGACTGGTGGTGCAGGCTGGAAGATGGCGCCCAGTATGTCGGTGCCGTTTGAGCTGGTGGATAACCTGATTTTTGATGGCCTGCTGCAAATGGCCTACCGGCGTTTCCCCGGCTGATTCAGAGTCCCAGCAACTGGGAAAAATCGGTGTCGGTACTGGGCGCTTCGGCCGCAAACACGGTGCTGGTCTCGAATTTGTGCTCGGTCAATACGGCGTCGGTCTGGCTGGTTGGCGCACCTGCCATCAAGGCGGCATCCACCATGCGCATCAAAACGGCACGCGCTCCTTCCGGGGTTTCGCCATGCAGATCAAAAGTGGCACTCACCGTCAGGCGTACCTCCACCAGTTCGGGTACATAGCGTTGCGCGCGCCGTTGTTGCGCAGAGTCGTGCAGCACATCACCATTGGTTGCTACAAAAAGGATTCGGGCAGCCACTTTGGGCGACAGCACGTGCGACAAACCTTCCGGATTGACCACCAGCATGGTGCCGTTGCGAAAATCGCGTGCCCAGGCGGTTCTGCCACTCTGAAATCCACGAATGGCAAACCCATATTCACGCGGAGACACGAAGTAGCGACCAGAAACATCCAATGTGGGATTGTCGATTTCCAGATCATCGTGGACAAAACTGAAGGTGAACACCCCCGGGGAAGTCTGCCGCCGGATGGCATCGGGCAGGTCGACGGGACGGCCATGCGGGTTCAGTTCAATCCATCGAGACATCCATCGCTCCCATGCAATTTTTGCTACGCATCATACCCAACACATTCAGGCCAGCCAGGTCTCCGCGAGTCGCACCCAGTAGGTGGCTCCCAAAGGGATGAGCTGGTCATTGAAATCGTAACTCGGATTGTGCAGCATGCAGGGACCGCCGCCATGTCCCATGTCGCGGTGGTTACCGTCGCCGTTGGCAATGAACACGTAGCAACCCGGTTTCGCCATGAGCATGTAAGAAAAGTCCTCGGCACCCATGGTGGGTTCCTGCACCCCCACGCGTTGTTCCCCGACGATGCCGGCAAGCACGCGCCGGGAAAAAGCAGCCTCGGCGTCCGAGTTGATGGTGGGTGGATAGTTGCGGTCAAACTCAAACTCGCAGACCATGCCAAATGCCGCTGCAGTGTGCATTGCCATATCACGCATGCGTTGCTCGATCATGTCGAGCAGCTCGATGCTGAAGGTCCGCACGGTGCCCTGCAACTCGCAACTGTCAGGGATAACGTTGGTGGCTTCTCCGGCATGCACCATGGTGACCGAGATCACGCCCGCCTCGATCGGCTTCTTGTTGCGACTGATGATGGTCTGAAAGGCTTGTACCAATTGACAGGCGACCGGTACGGGGTCGAGCCCGTTGTGTGGCATCGCCGCATGGCCACCCTTGCCACGGATGGTGATCTTGAACTCGTTGCTCGACGCCATTACCGGCCCCGCACTGGCGGAAAAGTTGCCCACTGCCGCACCAGGCCAGTTGTGCATGCCAAACACGGCGTCCATCGGGAACTGCTCGAACAGGCCGTCCTTGATCATCTCGCGTGCGCCGCCGCCGCCTTCTTCCGCAGGTTGAAAGATCAGGTACACCGTGCCATCAAAATTGCGGTGGGTGGCGAAATGTTGCGCGGCCGCGAGCAACATGGCGGTATGCCCATCGTGGCCGCAGGCGTGCATCTTGCCGGGGTGCACGCTGGTATGGCCAAAGGTGTTGAATTCCTGCATGGGCAGGGCGTCCATATCCGCTCGCAGACCAATGGCACGGTTGGACGTTCCAGCCTTCACAATGCCCACCACGCCCGTCGTGCCCAGTCCGCGATGGACCGGAATACCCCATTCGGTCAATTTGGCCGCCACCAGATCTGCGGTGCGATGCTCCTCGAAACACAACTCCGGGTGGGCGTGCAAGCCGCGCCGCAAGGCGGCGATGGCGGGGGCGGCAGAGACGAGTGATTCGATCAAGTTCATGCCGCAATATTACGCTGCAACGCTTACCATTGCAGTCATGAATTCCCCCACCCCCGACTCCACCCATACCGTGCTGGGCGCCTGCCCCCATGATTGCCCCGACACGTGTTCACTGGTGACCACGGTGCGCAACGGTATCGCCATCAAGGTACAGGGCAATCCGGCCCACGCGCATACCGATGGGGCACTATGCACCAAGGTGTCGCGCTATACCGAGCGAACGTACCACGCCGAGAGGATCCTGTTTCCGCTCAAACGCACCGGGCCCAAAGGCGCCGGACAGTTTGAACGTGTTTCCTGGGATACGGCGCTTGCCGACATCGCGGCAAGGCTAAGTTCCATTGTGGGTCGCGGCAAGGATGCAGCGCAAGCCATACTGCCCTACAGCTACGCAGGCACGATGGGGCTGGTGCAGGGAGAGAGTATGGCCAGTCGGTTCTTTCATCGACTGGGCGCATCCCTGCTAGACCGTACCATCTGCGCCACGGCTGGCGGCGCCGGGTTGAAGCACACCCTGGGGGGCAAGGTCGGCATGCGGGTGGAGCAGTTTGCGCATGCCAAGCTCATCCTGATCTGGGGAAGCAATTCGATTGGCAGCAACCTGCACTTCTGGCGTTATGCGCAGCTTGCCAAGCGCAACGGTGCCAAGCTCATTTGTATTGACCCGCGACGCACCGAAACGGCTGATAAATGCCACGAGCATATTGCCCTGCTGCCAGGGACCGATGCCGCTTTGGCGCTGGCGCTCATGCACGAACTGATTCGCAACGACTGGCTGGACCACGACTATCTGGAAAAGTACACCCTGGGATGGGACGCCCTGCGGGATCACGCCCTGCAGTGGCCACCCGCGCGCGCAGCGAAGATCTGCGGCATCACTGAAGACCAAATCACTGCACTGGCCCTGGACTATGGTGGTGCCTATCTGCGCGGCGAGCCTGCAGCGATTCGCATGAATTACGGCTTGCAACGGGTCAAAGGGGGCGGCAACGCGGTACGCGCCATTGCAAGTCTGCCCGCCCTCACGGGTGCCTGGCGTCACGCGGCCGGTGGCGTTCTGCTGTCAAGTTCGGGCGCTTTCGCGGTGGACCGCGGTGCGCTGGAGCGACCTGATCTTCTGAAAGGGCGCACACCGCGCACGATCAACATGTCCACCATTGGCGACGACCTGTTGCGGCCTGCCTCAACCAATGGGGGACCTGCCGTCGAGGCACTGGTGGTCTACAACAGCAACCCGGTAGCGGTGGCGCCCGAATCGAGCAAGGTGGTCGCCGGCTTTGCGCGGGAAGACCTTTTCACCGTGGTGCTCGAGCACTTTCAAACCGATACTGCCGATTACGCTGACTACATCCTGCCCGCCACCACGCAGCTTGAGCACTGGGACGTGCACTTGAGCTATGGCCATACCGATGCGTTGCTCAACCAGCCGGCGATTGCGCCGCTGGGAGAAGCCAAGCCGAATACGCAGATTTTTAGGGAACTGGCGCAGCGCATGGGCATGACGGACCCGTGTTTCGCTGAAAGTGACGAGTCCCTGTGCCGCCTGGCGTATGGCGATGCCGTCGACTTTGAGGTACTGCAGCGCCAGGGTTATTGCACCTTGCCATTGCCGGATGCGCCCTTTGCCACGGGTGGTTTTCCAACACCGTCCGGGCGGTGCGAGTTTGTGAGCGAGCGCCTTGCGGCAATGGGTCTGGATGCCTTGCCCACCTATGTTCCGAACCATGAGCCGTTTGGCAGCTCCAAAGAGTTTCCATTGGCCATGATTTCGCCGCCGGCCCGCAATTTCCTGAATTCCAGCTTTGTCAACGTGAAAAGCCTGCGCGACATCGAGGGCGAACCCCTGCTGGAAATGCACGCTAGCGACGCTCAGGCGCGCGGGATCGCGGACGGGCAGACGGTGCGCGTGTTCAATCAGCGGGGCGAGTACCGGGTCATGGCTCGGATCTCAGCCCGAGCGCGACCAGGCGTTGTCAATGGCCTTGGAGTCTGGTGGCGCAAGCTGGGGCTGGCCGGAACCAACGTGAACGAGGTCACCAGCCAGGCGTTGACTGACATGGGAGGCGGCCCCACGTTTTACGACTGCCTCGTGGAAGTAAAGCCTTTTTGGCCTGCAGCGCCGGTCAATAGTGCGTAAGCAGCTATCAAAAGCAGAGCAAAACGGGATTGCGCTGACATCCCGCCAGTTAACCTGATCAGGTGAGGCGGGGCCGCCATCAAAGCCCTGCGCCGACCGGCGGGGTATGGTGCAACACTTACACTGCCATCAAACGAAGTTTCTTTTCAGCTTCATCCCGGTCACTCCCGTGCGTATTTCGCGATTTCGTTTTCTGGTGTTGGCGCTATTGGGCGTAGCGATCCTGCACGGACTGGTTTTGCAATGGGTCCAGGAGCAGACTGTTGAACACAATACTTTGCAGCGCATGGCAGCGCCACTGATGTTGCATGCATTGAAAGCTGTGGAGGTGCCCGCCAAGCCAAGTCCCTCTGCGAAGGTGGTGCGCGAGAGCGTGAAGCCTGTCACTGGTGACGGTGAGACGGTCGGGCGGTTTTTGTTGCCCAACGTAGTGCCCCAGAACCAACCCCTGCCCACCCCGATGGAGGCAGAGGTGCCATTACCGCCATCCTTGGGGACCGACGAAATTCAGAGCCTTGCACCCCTGCCCAAACTCGACGGTGCGATTCGCGATGCCGAGGGCTGGCCTCTGGATACGCGACTCACTTACACCTTGCGCGGCTACTACCGTGGCGACTTGCTTGGGTCGGGGTCTGTCCAGTGGCAGCACGCCCAAGGACGCTACCAGGTCGAGGTCAATTTGCGCATGGCCTTGCTGTTTGGCCTGTCCCTGGTCAGTCAGGGTGATGTGCGTGATGTGGGTCTTGTGCCGCAGGTCTATGAGGAGCGGCTGGTTGGCCGTGTGCGCCGTGTGTTACTCGATGGTGTGGTGGTGAAGTTCGCCGATGGCACCGCCATTCGGCAGCCGACGGGTGTGCAAGATACTGCAAGCCAATTCGTGGAGTTGTCCAGGCGCTTTGCCACCGGCCGTCAGGTTCTGCAAGTCGGTACGGAAGTGCCTGTGTGGTTGGCACGTCCGAATGCGTTGCACCTATGGACCTACGATGTGGTGAAGCAGGACTTGTTGCGCCTGCCTGTTTTCGGCGAAGTGCCTGCGTTCCATCTTGTGCCGCGCCCGGTGGCGAACCCGGCGGGGAATATTTCTGCCGAATTGTGGTTTGCACCTGGCTTGCAGTACCTGCCGGTGCGGATAAAGATTAACCTGGGCGAGGGCAACTTTGTGGACTTGCTGGTGGAAAAAATTGAGCAGGGTGGGGTGGAATAACTCAACGGTCTGCGACATACGGATTCGTCAAGCGCTCCTCGCCAAACGTACTCTCGGGCCCGTGGCCGGGGATGAATACGATGTCGTCACCCATAGGCCACAAGCGGTCCTTGATGCTGGCGATGAGGGTTGCGTGGTCGCCTTGGGGAAAGTCGGTGCGGCCGATGGATCCGGCAAAGAGCACATCGCCGACAAATGCGCGCTTGGCTTCGCTGGAGTAGAAAACGACGTGCCCCGGTGTGTGCCCCGGGCAGTGGCGTACGGTCAGTGAGCTGTTGCCAATCGACACGGTGTCACCATCCACCAGCCAGCGCGTTGGCGTAAAGGCATCGGCGTGGGGTAGTCCAAACATCTTGCCTTGTTGCGGCAGTGCATCAATCCAGAACTGGTCAGCGCGATGCGGCCCGGTGATGGGCAGCTCGCAAACGCGGGCAAGCTCTCCGGCAGCGCCTGCGTGGTCGATATGGGCATGCGTGATCCAGATCTGTTCGAGTTGAACGCCTTGATGTTTGACCTGGGCAAGTATCCGGTCGGTATCGCCGCCTGGATCGATGACCACTGCCTTGCGCGTTTGGTCGCACCAGAGTAGTGAGCAGTTCTGGCTGAAGGCGGTAACGGGGATGGTGGCGTATTGAAGCATGACGACGTTGGGAGTTTGTCAATTATGTGTCGAACTCCGCCCACAAACAGTGGCGGATGAGAGCGCAGCGCCGTATCGTGGGTGGCCGTATGATGGGCGCTTTCATTTTGGCGTTTGTAGTCTTGGCGCTCGACCCTGGTGGTCCCTTTGAAGTGGAGTTGGACGATGCATGAAATGGCATTGGCGGAAGGTATCTTGCAGCTCGTCGAGGAAACTGCCCAGCGCGAACGCGCGCAGCGCGTCAAATTGGTCGTGCTGGAAATTGGGGAACTGTCGACAGTGGAAGCCGATGCGTTGCGGTTTTGCTTTGATGCCGTGACCAAGGGTAGTATTGCCAACGCAGCGGCGCTGGAGATCGTGCATGTGCCCGGGGTGGGCTGGTGCATGGAATGCGCCGCCACGCTGCCCATGCAGGAGCTGTTTGGTGCCTGCCCGCAATGCGGCGGTTACCAGATGCAGGCGACGGGCGGCACCGAGATGCGGGTTAAGGAAATCGAGATCGACTAACAACAGGAGACACAACCATGTGCATGGTTTGCGGATGCGGTGCGGGCGAGACCCGCATGGAAAATGGGGAACACGGGCACCAGCATGTGCATGCGGACGGCACCGCCCATAGCCACGACCACGGTCACACGCACGACCACCACGAGCACAGTCACGACCACGAGCATCATGCCCACGAACATGCCCGGGGTGTGGGTGGTGACATCGATTACGGCAACGGCCCGGCCCATGCGCATGCGCCGGGCATGAGCCAGTCGCGCATGGTGCAAATCGAGCAGGACATTCTTTCCAAGAACAATACCTATGCCCATGCCAACCGAACGTGGTTTGACGCGCACGGCATCTTGGCGCTCAACCTGGTCTCGAGTCCGGGGTCAGGCAAAACGACGCTGCTAGTGAAAACGATCGGACAGCTCAAGGACCAGGTCACGATGAACGTGGTCGAGGGGGATCAGCAGACGTCCAATGACGCACAACGCATCCGCGCCACCGGCGTGGCGGCCCTGCAAATCAATACCGGCAAGGGATGCCACCTCGACGGGTACATGGTGGGGCAAGCCATGGAGCGTCTGAAGCCTGCCGACGAGTCACTGTTTCTCATTGAAAACGTGGGCAATCTGGTGTGCCCCGCGGCCTTTGATTTGGGTGAACACCACAAGGTGGCCATTCTCTCGGTGACCGAGGGCGAAGACAAACCATTGAAGTACCCGGACATGTTCAAGGCGGCGGATGTCATGCTGCTCAACAAGTGCGATTTGTTGCCGCATCTGGAGTTTGATGTGCAGCTCGCCGAAGCCAATGCACGGCGAGTCAACCCCAAGCTGGTGATTTTCCGGGTGTCTGCAACCACCGGCGAAGGCATGGATGCCTGGGTGCGCTGGATTCTTTCCGGGCTCAAGCTTGCGCGCATCCGCTGCGCCGGGCAGGAGCGTGCGCTGGCCGACAAGTGAACGGGCGGCGCATTCGCGTGCGTGGACTGGTGCAGGGGGTCGGTTTTCGGCCCTATGTGTGGAACCTCGCCCATCAGTTGGGTTTGTCTGGCTGGGTTCTTAATGATGGAGGTGGCGTGAGCATTGTCATTGGCGGCGATGCTATGGATGCTTTTCTGGATCGGTTGCCTAAAGAGGCTCCCCGACTGGCGCGTATCGATTCCATTGAAGTGGAACCGGTAGCGCTGCCGCTGGAAGGCTTTTCTATTTTGGATAGTGTGGCCGATGCAGTGGCAACTGCCATTGGGCCCGATGCAGCGGTCTGCGCGGACTGTGTATCCGAACTCTGCGACCCCGGTAACCGGCGATGGCGTTATGCCTTTACGACGTGCACCCATTGTGGGCCACGTTACACCGTCACGCGGCGCATCCCCTACGACCGGGAGCAAACCAGCTTGCATGATTTCCCGCTGTGTACCGAATGCGCACGGGAGTATGGTTCGGTGACGGATCGACGCTTCCATGCCGAAACGACCTGTTGCCCGGTCTGTGGCCCGCGCTTGCAGTTGTGCAACGCGGTGGGCGAAGTGATTGCAGGCGACCCGATTGCTCAAACCCTGCAGATGTTGCGCTCCGGGCGCATCGTGGCCATCAAAGGTCTGGGTGGATTTCATCTCGTGTGTGATGCGCGCAATCCGCAATCAGTGGCAGAGCTTCGCCAGCGCAAGCAGCGTGAGGAAAAGCCGCTGGCGGTGATGGCGCTCAACACAGCATCGTTGCAGCAATATGCGCATATCGATGAAGAGGAACGCGACCTGTTGCAAGGCGTAGAAGCGCCCATCGTGCTATGCCGAACGAAGAAATTAGATTTGCCTGGGATTGCGCCGGGCCTGGCCTGGTTGGGAGCGATGTTGCCCTCTAACCCGTTGCAGTTGCTGCTGTGGCATGAGGCCTGCGGCCGACCTTCAGGCACTGCGTGGCTGGTCGAACCGAACGACCTGCTGCTGGTTATGAGCAGCGCCAATCCCCATGGAGAACCCCTGGTTTCGGGCAACAATGAGGCGCTGCATCGGTTGACGGGCATTGCCGATGCATTTCTCCTGCACGACCGCGACATCGTCGTGCGTTGCGACGATTCCGTGGTTCGATCCGGACCGCGTTTCATTCGCCGTGCACGCGGGTTTACGCCCGTGCCCATCGCCTTGGCGAAGGATGGTCCAACAGTCCTTGCGTTGGGCGGCCACCTGAAAAACACGGTTTGTGTGCTCAAAGGTCGGGAGGCCTATCTTTCGCAGCATATCGGCGGTTTGGACAACGCTGCGGCTATTGGCTTTCTGGAAGAAACCGTGGCCCACCTGTTGGGGATCCTGGACATCAGGCCTGAAGTTATTGCCCACGATCTCCACCCGGACTATGCCTCCACCCAGGAGGCTTTGCGACTGGCACAGCAGTGGGGTGTGCCTGCGGTGGCAGTGCCACACCACCACGCACATATCGCATCCATCTGCGCGGAACACGGACTCGATGGACCGGTTTTGGGCCTGGCCCTGGATGGCGTCGGGCTGGGGCAGGATGGGGGACTGTGGGGAGGTGAACTGCTGCGTGTCAACGGTGCACAGTGCGAACGTCTTGGGCATCTTCAGTCGATGCGCTTGCCGGGAGGCGACCGGGCTGCGCGCGAACCGTGGCGGGTAGCCGTCGCAGTGCTCTACGACATCGGTCGTAGAGACCAAATTCAGCCTTGGTTGCGCAAACGTTACTCACAACGTGAAGCTGGCCCGCTTGTGACCCTATTGCAGCGGGATTTGAATTGCCCATCTACCACCAGCATGGGGCGTTTGTTTGACGCAGCGGCCGGTTTGCTGGGATTGCGTGACCAAAATCACTACGAAGGCCAGGCCGCCATGGAACTCGAAGGCTTGGCACAGCAAGTCGGCCCAGTGCAGCCGTTTGGGGATGGTTTCTTGCTGCGTGATGAAGTGTTGGATTTCTCGCCCTTGTTGGCGCATCTGAGTGAATGCGACAACCCTGCACTGGGCGCAGCTTGGTTTCATGCGACTGTGGCACACGGGCTTGCCCAGTGGGTGGTTGCAGCGGCCAGAAAAAGCCAACTGGCGCGGGTGGCCGTTGGTGGCGGTTGTGCCATGAACGAAATATTGATGTCGTATCTGCGCATCGCCCTATCTGAAGCGGGTGTCAGCTTGGTTGAGGCGCGCCGTGCGCCCCCCAATGACGGTGGACTGGCTTTGGGACAGGCCTGGGTTGTGCGTCTCGACGCTCAGTGGAGAACTACTTTGGCGCATGGTTAGTCGCCTGTCGCATGGTCCTTGCGCGCTGTGATAGGTTGCAAGTCCAGTGCGCAAACTAGCCCAGTGAAAAATTGTCGGTTTGCCAGATGCCTGGGTTGGCATCCGCCAAGGCACAATTCCGTCCATTGTCGAAATACAAAGTGGTTTATGAATATTGTGATTCTTGGGGCAGGACGTGTGGGCGAAACCGTTGCAGAAAGCCTGTTGTCAGAGCGCAATGACATTACGCTGATCGACTCCGATCCCCAGCGCTTGCGAGCGTTACAGGAACGCATGGATTTACGCACCGTCATAGGCAATGGCATTCAGCCCTCTGTGCTGGCAGAAGCCGGTATTGCTGACGCCGACATGTTCATTGCCTGCGCGCCATTGGACGAAACCAATCTGGTGGCCTGCAAAGTGGCAAGCGAGCGTTTTTTTGTTCCCACCACCATCGCCAGGGTGCGTAGCCCGGAGTTTGACAACGGCAACCCATTGCTGGAAAAAAGCGGGTTTGCGGTGAATCAGGTGATTTGCCCGGAACAAAGCGTAACGGCCTACATCCGCAAACTCATTGAGTATCCGGAAGCTCTTCAGGTACTGGAGTTTGGGCAGGGTCTGGTGAGCCTCACGGCGGTAAAGGCGGTCGCGGGAGGCCCGCTTGTACAGCACAGTCTGGAAGAAATTCCACGATTGACCCCCGGACTGGACATGCGTATCGTGGCGATTTATCGGCATGACGCGGCATTGCCGTCGCTCGATGGAAGCACCCGCATTGAACCCGGCGATGAGGTGTTTGTGCTGGCACCCACGGAGCATATCCGCAGCGTACTCACTGCATTGCACAAGCGCGACCAGCCAGTTCGCCGGATCATGATTGTGGGCGGTGGCAAGGTGGGGCTGCGCCTGGCACGGGAGCTCAAGGGGTCGTGCCAGGTCAAGATCATCGAACGTAGCCGCAGCCGATGCGAATACTTGGCGACGCAACTCCCCGGTGACATGCTTGTTTTGCAGGGAGACTCCACGGACGAGGCCTTGCTCAGCGACGAAAACGTGCAGGACATGGACCTTTTTCTGGCACTGACGAGTGACGACGAAGACAACATCATGTCGTGCCTGCTAGCCAAGCGCCTGGGTGCGCACAGGGTGCTGAGCATCATCAACCGCAGGGCCTATGCTGATTTGATGCAGGGCACGGCCATTGACATTGCCATCGCGCCGAGTCAGGCGGTCATCGGGGAGTTGTTGGCTTTTGTGCGTCGTGGCGATGTGGAGGCTGTGCACAGTCTGCGTCGCGGAGCGGCCGAGGCGATGGAGGGAATTGTGCGCGGTGACCACAAAGCCTCACGCATGGCAGGTCGTCGTATCGAGCAGCTTTCCCTTCCCGAGGGGGCCCAGGTGGGAGCTATCGTGCGCGGCTTGCATAATGCCGATGGAGGTGAGGCGGCCTCCGGTTCACAAGCCGAAGTACTGATGGCGCACCACGACACCCTGATACAGACCAACGACCATGTGATTGTGTTTGTACCGCGCAAACGGATGGTGCGTGAAGTGGAAAAGCTCTT
Source organism: Rhodoferax sp. (assembly GCA_020048895.1). Lineage (GTDB taxonomy): Bacteria > Pseudomonadota > Gammaproteobacteria > Burkholderiales > Burkholderiaceae_C > Allorhodoferax. The sequence continues at coordinate 22,491 of JAIFLV010000162.1, forward strand.
TCAGGTCAGCGCGACTTTTTTCTGATGGGTGCACTTGCCGTTTTAGCTCTGGTTGGCCGCATGGTGATGCTCTTTGCATTGCTGATGCTGTTGCCGCTCGCGTTTGCACGCATTCTGAAGGACCCGGCCGAACAGGCATTTATGCTCGCCATCGGCCTAACCGTTCTCGTTGGCACGGCGCTGAGCATCACGATGCGCAAATTCAAGCGCGAGTTGCAACCGCGCGATGGTTTCATTCTGGTGGGTGTCACCTGGATGTTGTTGCCTGTGTTTGGTGGGTTGCCCATTTTTCTGGCTGTCGAGGGAATGACACCGACCAACGCCTACTTTGAAGCGATGTCGGCCTTCACCGCCACCGGTGCCACGGTAATGACCGGGCTGGAACACTTGCCACTGTCGATCAATATCTGGCGATGTTTCATGATGTGGGTGGGCGGCCTGGGCATCATTGTGCTGGCGGTGGCTATTCTGCCCATGTTGGGGGTGGGCGGTAGCCAATTGTTCAAAGCCGAATCGGCCGGCCCCATGAAAGACCAGAAACTCACACCGCGAATTGCCGACACAGCCCGTGTGATCTGGGGCACCTACTTTGCACTTTCCGTGGGGTGTTTTCTCGCCTACCGCTGGGCGGGCATGAGTTGGGTGGATGCTTTCATGCACATGTGCTCGACTGTCAGCCTGGGAGGCTTTTCCAGCTACGACGCAAGTTTCGGGCATTGGAACAGTGCACGCATCGAAGGTGTCGCCATGGTCTTTATGCTGCTCTCCGGCATTAACCTCATGCTCTACTTTGCGGCGTGGCGGCGTAAGTCCCTGGCGGTTTTGTGGCGCAACATCGAGGTACGAGGCTTTTACTTTTCGCTGGCAGCGACTATCGCTCTCATCACCGCCTACCTCATGGCGCACCAAAGCTACCCCACTTTTTCAGAGGCATTCCGCCATACCGCCTTTCATGTCATCTCCATCGCAACCACCACCGGCTACGCCAACCATGACTATGCCCAATGGCCCTTGTTTGCCCCCGTGCTGATGATTCTTCTGGGCTGCTTTGCCACTTGTGCCGGTTCTACTGGCGGCGGCATCAAGATGATTCGCATGATCTTGCTGCTCAAACAGTCAAGCCGCGAAATGGTGCGCATCGTTCACCCCAATGTTGTCAACCCCGTAATCCTGGGCGGGCAAGCCATCAGCGATCGCGTGATGCAAAGCGTGATTGCCTTCATGATGGTCTACGGGGCCAGCCTGGTCGGACTGACCATGGTGTTGTTGTTCAGCGGCCTGGATGTAGTGACCGCCTTCACCGCGGTGATCGCCTGTGTGAATAACATCGGGCCTGGTCTGGGGGATGTGGGCCCGGCGGTCAACTACAGCGGGCTGACCAATTTTCAGACTTGGGTCTGCTCGTTTGCCATGTTGCTAGGGCGACTGGAACTGCTCAGCTTGCTGGTGTTGTTTACCCCGGCGTTCTGGCGCAAGTAATTGATTTGGATGCCACTTCCATTTCGGAAAGATGCTACAAATTGAAGAGCGCATAACGCATATCTGGCAAGCGCTGCAGGCCAATTCAGATGCCACGCCACCTTGCGATCCATCGTGTCTGCAATGGCGTTGCGCCGTAAGCATGCGTCTACCCTGCGCAAATTCACGGTGGTTTGGTTGTTCATGACGAAGTGCGTTTTCAGGAGGGTTTGCGGCGCATTCCGGTGTAAAGTGCGGTTCACTGTTTAACTCTGGATCTACTATGCAACCTACAAAAGTACTCTTGATCGCGTTCACGGCATGCGCGATGGCTGCAACACCCGCACTGGCGCAAAATAAGGCTGCCATTGGCAAGTCGGTTTCCGATTTCTACAAGGTCTCAACGGCACTTTCGGCAAGTTTGACGGATCTGGGCAACCGCACCGCAACGGCTTCGCCCAATGACAAGGACATGCTCAAGCTGGCGACCAGCCAATTGGGAATTGCCAATGCCATCGCGGATGGTGTGCTGGAGTTAGGCGCAGTAGCCGCTGAGGTCAACGATGCCGGTTCCCTTGGCATCGCCAAGAAGCACTTGACTGCACGCTGCAATGCGATGAAGTCGACCGGGGAAGCAACAGCCAAGTATCTTGAAACCCTGGCGTCCAATATCGCGGCGGTGGCGACTGCTGCGGAGGTGCGCAAATCGCGCGACCTGCTGACGCAGATGGTGCAACATCCGTTGTGCAACTCCAAGTAAACCACGGGCGCGAAAGAAAAGCGGCCGAGTGCCGCTTTTCTTTTGGGAGTGCAACGGTTATTTCTCGCGTAATTCGCGGCGCAGAATTTTACCAACCGGGGTCTTGGGCAGGTCGCCCCTGAATTCAATCACTTTGGGCTGTTTGTAGCCCGTCATGTTTTCCTTGCAGAACGCGCGGACATCGGCCTCGCTCACGTCGGGGTCTTTCTTGACAATCACCAGTTTGACCGCCTCGCCCGTTTTGGCGTCCGCGACACCGACACAGGCACACTCCATGATGCCAGGCATCTGCGACACCACATCTTCCAGTTCGGTGGGGAAGACGTTGAAGCCACTTACCAGAATCATGTCCTTCTTGCGGTCGACGATTTTGAAGAAGCCCTTGTCATCCACGACGCCCACATCGCCGGTCTTGAAGTAGCCATCAGGCGTCATCACTTTGGCAGTTTCATCAGGCCGCTGCCAATAGCCAGCCATCACCTGGGGTCCTTTGATGGCGATTTCACCGGACTGACCCGGCCCGACCTCATTGCCATCGTCATCAAGCAGCTTCAAGTAGGTATTGGGCAACGGGATTCCGATGGTGCCGGTGTACTCTTTCGCTGTCACCACATTGCAGCTCGCCGAGGGCGATGTTTCGCTCAGGCCATAGCCTTCGCAGATCGGGCACCCGGTTTTTTCGAACCAAAGTTTGGCAACGGCACTTTGTACCGCAGTGCCGCCACCAACGGAAACTTTGAGATGGCTCCAGTCGACGGTATTGAAGTCGGGATGGTTGGCCAAACCATTGAACAGGGTGTTGACCGCCGGAAAAGTGTGGATGGTGTGCTTGGTGAGTTCCTTGAGCACTGCAGGGATGTCGCGCGGATTGGGAATCAGGATCAGTTTGCCGCCCATGCGCATTGACAACATCATGCCTACCGTGAAGGCGAAGATATGGTAGAGCGGCAAGGCACATACCCCAGTGGGTTGTTCATTGGCGGGGAGACTGCCCATGACGGGATTGTTCCAGACCTCGGACTGCAGTACGTTGGCAATCACGTTCCGATTCAATAGCACGGCACCCTTGGAAACCCCGGTGGTGCCGCCCGTGTACTGCAGTACCGCGACGTCGTCGGCCTTGATGTCGGGCTTCTTGAAGGGGGCATTGGTGCCGATTGCCACTGCAGCATTGAAGCGCACCGCATTAGGCAGGCTGTACGCGGGTACCATCTTCTTGACATTGCGGACTACATAGTTAACGAGGGCGCCTTTTAGCAGGCCCAACTGATCGCCCATGGCGCAAAGCACGACATTCTTGACGGATGTGGCCGCAAGGCACTTTTCCAGCGTTACGGCGAAGTTCTCGATGATGACGATGGCCTTCGCGCCTGAGTCCTTGAGTTGGTGTTCAAGTTCGCGCGGCGTATAGAGCGGATTGACGTTGACCACCACATAGCCTGCCCGCAGGATGCCTGCCACGGCCACCGGGTACTGCGGCACATTGGGCATCATGATGGCGACACGGTCACCTTTGGCCAGCCCCAGCGACTGCAGGTAACCGGCGAAGGCCTGGCTCAGACTATCGGTTTGGGCATAGGTGATGTCCTTGCCCATAAAACTGTACGCCACCTTGTCGGCATACTTCTTGAAGGCCTCCTCCATCAACGCCACCAGTGAGGTGTACTGCGTGACATTGATGTCGGCGGGGACTCCAGACGGGTAACTGCTAAGCCACTTGCGCTCTGTCATGATTGATGATCTCCATTAGTCAAATCCAACTAACGGCATTTTCGCCCAAGTCAGAGAACTGTAAGCATATGTTTTCCCTAAG
>JAIFLV010000175.1 GCA_020048895.1 Rhodoferax sp.
GAACTGGAGATGACTGAAGGGCGTTCCACCGGCATCCCGAAGATTTTGAAGGAAATGGCGTCCAACGGCTCACCTGCGCCGCTGTTTGAGACGGACGACGACCGCCTCGCTTTCGTGATCCGTTTGCCGAGACATCCCCTGGCGCTTGTCCCGCCAGCAGACTCCCTGCAAGTCACCACGCAAGTCACCACGCAAGTCACCACGCAAGTCGGAATGCTGCTTTCAAGGATAGAGGGTGAAATGTCCCGGCAAACCGTTCAGGATGCTTTGGGACTGACCAACCGGGAGCACTTCCGCAAGACTTATTTAGTACCCGCGCTGGAACAGGGCGTCATCGAAATGACCCTGCCTGACAAGCCCAACAGCCGTAGCCAACGTTACCGCCTGACAGCCCTTGGGCAACGGTGGTTAGAGACGCATTCCAGCGGGAGCGCAAGATGAAAACTTCGGTGCCCCCCCACCAGTCCGCAGCATTACTCTCCATTGCTATTTGGCTCAGAAATTTGGAGCTGAGACAGTCAACCGTCCGCCACCATATGCACCGATAAAGGCCGCTGACTAGCGATAGATGGCGGCCTTTATCTTTGGCACGGTGCAGCCCGAACTCCTCAGCAATGTACCTGAAAGTAATGCGTTATCGTGTGACGCTACCCGCTGGCCAAGTTGAGAGGATTTAGGAAAACAGCACCAAAGAAATGATGAACTCCGTTCTCTGCAGGGTACTGCCTCCGTGGGACTGCGAGCGATAGTGTGAATCGCTCGCGCTGACCGCACACAATCGTGTGACTGCAAGTCTGTCGGTGAGCGCTTTTGGCAACGCAGTGTTTTTCTTGAGTAGACTGTACGGCTTGCGTATATTTATTCACACCTTTCTTTTGGGAAAAGCATGCAGTCCATTCTTGGTTTCTTTGGGACAGTCATTCAGCTGGCGTTCTTCTTGCTGATTTTGGTGGCCGTAATAGCCTTTTTTGGCTACAACAAACTTCGCGGACTTTCGGAAAACATTCGCGAGGCGTGGTCGAATATTGGTGTTGTTGGGAAAAAGCAAGTCTCGCTCATCAATCAACTTATTGATGTGGTGAAAGGCTACCAAGAATCAGAGAAGTTTGTAATGCTGAAAGTCTCCGAGGATGTCTCCACCGCCAACGCATTGGCCAGCATGCAACAACAGGCAGGATTGGTGATGACTTCAGTTTCCAGCCTTGCGCAAAAGTTTCCAGAACTCAAATCCGATGGGCAGTACATGCGACTCATTGACAGTATTCAGACGTGTGAAGAGCAGTTAGAGGCTGCTCGTCAAGCCTACAACGGGATGGTCAAGCATTACAACACTCACCGCAGTTCTATTCCACATGTTTTCTACGCAAATGCCCTGAAATTTCACAAGGCACCGTACCTCGAGTTTCAGGGGAATGAGCAAGTTACAGACATGGGTAGCATGAAGAACTTTTCTGCGGATGACGATGGTGAGCGCCTCAACGCGCTATTGGGTGCGGCAGGAAACACTGCGCTTAAATTGGGTTCCAGAGCCATCAACAATAGCGTCGGCATTGCCAACAAAGCGATAGAGAGTGGCAAGGTAATGGTGGATGCTGCGCAAGACAAAGTGAGGCAACGCAGCTCAACTGTTCAATCGGCTTCTGATGTGCAGACTTTGCCAAGTAGCACCTATCAGCTCCCCCCCATTCCACAAGATTCACCGGCTGTTCAATACCATTATTTGGATGCCAGTAAGAACCCTGTTGGTCCCGTGGACATACAGCGATTGCGCGCCTTAATCGCAAGTGGAGCAATTTCAGAGACTACGTTGGTTGCGGCAGCAGATGCCAAAGAATGGATTTCCGCCGCGCATGTGTTGTCGAGTGAAACCTAGGCCAGTCAAGTTGGATCTGAAATAGGCACAACGTTCCGGAGATTACGCGAGTGCAAGGTTTCGGTCGCCGATTTTGAGGGGTACGCGGTGCGCCGTTGATGTCAACGGCGTGCTCGATGTTCTCCGCGACACCAACGAACAATAGCATGTTGAAGGCGTTGTAGCCTCTGGCAGAACGCAGGACGGTGCCAACGGGTAGGTGATAACTTATGGCGCAGGTTGTGATTCACTCCCGACATCAATGTCCCTAGCCCTGGCGACAGAACGGGCATGCCTTGCTCCGTTGACTGGCACACAGACAACCTGGCTCAAGTATCCTGACAATTCGACTTGCAACCATCAAGTTGTCCATCCTGACTCGCCCCCAAGGAGCACGGATTTGAAACGCTGCACCCATCCGGTACGCCAACACTTTCCCCCAAGGGAGCGCACATTGAAAAATCAACGCCTGAGGCTCAAGCTGAATTGCCCTGCGATGTTGGTCACGTGCTTCATTGCACTGGCGTCGGTGCAGGTAAAGGCACAGGACCCATCTCGCATTTCCTCAGCGAATGTGCAAGACGAAAGCGGTGTCGAGTCTGCACGTGCCGCGGTGCGTTCCGCCACGGAGTGGGTGGCCAGTGGAATCGATAGCTGGTTTGGTAGCAAGCCATTTAGCGACGGTGGCAAAGTCAGCGACGGTCAAATCGGTCTAAGCTGGTATGGCCGACAGGATCAGGCAAGCGATCCGACTGTCAGGTTCAACGCACGCCTCAGGTTGCCAAACCTGGAGGCGCAGACCTACCTATTTACTGGCCGCGACAATTGGCAAGGACTGATCACTGACCAACCTGCTGCTTTTGCGACCAAGCAGCGTCTTTCGCAGACAGACGTCGCCACAGATCGTGCGGTGTTTGTCGGCATTGGTCGATCAGTCGGCGAGTCCACCGATATGCGACTTGGATTCAAGGACGGGTTGACGCTCTTCGCACAAGGAAAGTATCGATACCGGTGGTTGCCCACGCTCGACGATGAATTCGAATTCAGTGAAACTCTTTTTCTCACAACAGCGGACCGACTGGGGTCATCAACGCTGTTTTCCTATCAGTACAAGCTGTCGCAAACGCTGGCGGTTCGCTTGCTCAATGTGGTGACCGTCACACAGCTTGATCCCAATGCCGAATGGAATGGCAGCTTGGGCGTCTATCGTTCCATCGGGCAGCAACGATCGCTGTCGCTGGAAATCCTCGCAAGCAGCAAGCACAACGCGGGTCCAGCGCTGAAAGATTATGGTTTGCAGGCGCGTTGGGAACAACCTGTCGACCACGACCGGTTGGTTGGTGAGCTCATCATTGGCCGGTTCTGGCCACAATCAGAAGATGCAAGCGCCCGCTCCAATGCGTGGGCTCTGGGCGTCGGCATCAAGATGAATTTTTAGCGACAGATCAAGGCTGCATTCAGGCGACACACATGTTCTCCAGGTCCCCCACTGCCACGTTCACCTAGTCGTTCGCAGGGTAATATTGTGGCGCTAGGATTCAATCGATGTGCAGCCACTACCAAGCCCTCAAGGAACAACAGCGACAAGAACGTTTTCTACGCAGTTTCGGCATCAATCCCCCGCCTTTGCCAGGCAAAATGGATTTATGGCCTGGTTGTCTTGGTAGCTTCATCCGTCGCCATCCCCATGCCGACATAGGCGATGTTGCGGTGCCCCACGCCGAGAGCCTCAATGGCTTGTTTGGTCTGGTACCGCACTGGGCCACTGACACCAAAATCACCAAGAGCACGTACAACGCCAGAAGTGAAACGGTTGCTGAAAAACCCAGTTTCAGGGACGCTTGGAGACGTGCTCAGCACTGCATCATCCCAGCCGATGCCATTTATGAGCCAGACTGGAGCAGCGGCAAGGCCATTGCCACACGCATTGAACTCGTGGATGGGGAGCCTATGGGTATCGCGGGTCTGTGGTCGAGCTTGAAATCTCACAGCGGCGAACTCGTGTACAGCTACACGATGCTGACCATCAATGCCGATAGCCACGAATTCATGAGGCAATTTCACAAACCGATGGACGAGAAGCGCATGGTAGTGATCTTGCCAAAGGATCGATACCAGGATTGGCTTGAGGCAAGGCCAGAGCACAGCATGGCATTGTTGCAGCCACTGCCCTCCAATCGACTTCAAGCCATTGCAACCCGACGAGACGACAGCTTGTTTACCATATGAAGAAGTACCACATCCTCTTTGTCTGTACCGGAAATATTTGCCGCAGTCGTACAGCCGATGGCGTTCTGCGCAAGATGGTTGTTGATCAGGGCCTGATCGGTCATGTGGAAGTCGATTCTGCTGGCACCCATGATTACCATGTCGGAGAGGTTCCCGACGGACGTTCACAGCAGCATGCACTCCAGCGCGGGTATGACTTATCCGCATTGCGCGCACGCCAAGTACAGACCGATGACTTCGAGAAGTTTGATTTGATCCTTGCGCTTGACGATGGTCACCTCAAAATTCTGCAAAAAATATGCCCTCCCCAATACAAGATCAAACTGCACCGCTTCACCGAGTTCTGCACGAGGCACCAAAGTCCGGACGTGCCAGACCCCTACTACGGTGGACCTCGCGGATTCGAGCACGTACTGGATCTGGTCGAAGATGGATGTCGTGGTCTTGTCGATCACATTTGTACGAGACCTACCTGACTGGATCGTCAACGTCGGCCATGAATCCTGAAGACTTGCAACTGCTAGTAACCCGACAAATGCCTTTTGGAAAGTACCAAGGGCGCCTCATTGCTGACCTTCCCGGAAATTACCTGACCTGGTTTGCACGAGAAGGTTTTCCGAAAGGCGAAATCGGCCGACTCCTCGCTTTGATGCATGAGATTGACCACAATGGCTTGTCCCAACTGCTGAGGCCGCTGCGCAGCGTCAAGAGTTAGTCGCAAACCGTGCATTGTCAGACAGCTAGAATACGTGCAGGGTCAACAGTTCACCCAGGCGTTGCCGGAGCACCTTGCTCACGCTAAACCTGTACATCGAGACGCAAGCACCTGACCATATTTCTGTGTGCCTACGCTGCAAGCGGCAACCCCAGCACTCGTTTTCGAGCCCAAGGCGCACGAGGAATGTGTATGACACGATCGCTTGTCCCCTTTTCTACGCCTGATATTTCAGCGTTCACCAAGTCTCTCAAGAGGTTGCTCGACGAGCGCCAGGCAGGTGGTAAGCCACTACCCTCGCATGTAGAACTCTTGAACCTTCTGGCCCGCGCGGCCGGGATGCGCAACTTCGCCACGCTCAAGAAGTCCGTTCAACCGGCACCGCCATCGGACAAACCAATACCAGCCAAAGTGTCTCCGGAAGAAAGCTCGTCCGATGGCGCCATAGACTTGTCAGCGATGTCCCCCACTGTGCGCAAGGCACTTGTCCAGTTTGACGGTTCAGGACGGTTAATTCGCCTTCCCAACAAACTCTCGGTCCAGCAAATGACCATGTGGGCCCTATGGACCCTGTTCTCGGCAAACCGCAAGTACACCGAAAAGGAAGTCAATGCGATCGCCAACGCCTTCCACACCTTTGGTGATCAGGCCACATTGCGTCGGGAACTGGTCAACATGAAGTTGCTGGGCCGCAAGTCCGACTGCAGCGAATACTGGAAAGAACTCCATCGGCCCAACGAGGAAGTGCAGAATTTTCTTCGTGCCTGGCGCGCCGGCCTTCGGTAGTCCTCCCATGCAGACTGAAAAACTACCAAACTGATGTGCGGCACCATTGATGCACAGGCTCCGAGAAACTACTTTGTGTCGGGGTTGGTCTGCTGGCGTAGCTGCTTTTCGCGCACAACCTGCTGTGCAACGGCCTTCACTTTCTCCATAAATACAGCCAACTCTTTCTGCATCGCTTCATTGGACTTGCCAATGATGTACTCATTCATTTTTGACTGTGCAAGTGTCAGCGTTGCGTACGCCTTCTTGCCTTCCTCCGACTGGTAGTGACGCTCTGTTTTTACCAGCTCTTCTTCAGTCATGGAATCAGCAAGTACCGACCCCTTGACCGACGCGTTACCATTCGCTCAATCACAATTTCACGCACTGCCATGAAGCCATACACCTGCCGCCCACGACCTCTCAGCCTGGTGACTGCCATCACCGCGATCTTGCTCTGCGCCTGCACGCCCGCAGACAATAGCCCGGCAAAGGCATCGGCTGCCCCATCAAGTTTCTCTGGCCTTCGAGTCACCAATTGGGGGCCGAATGCGACCCGAGTTGGTGTCATTCCCAACAAGCAGCCAAATGGCTATATGGGTCTCTGGATTCAGGTCGAAAGCACCAAGGGAATGGGTGAAGTGCAGGTCTTGGTGGGTGAGCAAGTCGGTAGCACTGCTGTCGTCGAAGAAACGCTGATCACTTCTGCGTTCCCTGTGGAAATGCTGTCGCAACCAGGTGCACGTGATGTGACCGTCAAGCAGGTTGCGACCGGGAAGTCCTTTAGCGTCGGGACATTAACAATTTCGCCATAAGCGAGTGCCGGTTGTGCGTTGAACGCACATGCAATGGGCAATTGCATGTGTTGGCTACTCGACGCGGCCCATTCTGACCGAATCGGTACGCAGCATGAAGCAAGCTCATTTGGCCCGCGTTGAGTCGCTTTTCATCACGCATTTAGCCACCTACATCCCGCCAATCCGCTACCCGTCGCATTGCGCGTGCATTGCCAGTCGGTACCGCCTACATTCTCTTCAACCGGCCACAGTGGCCCGAATTTGGAGATTGAAATGACCGCTTCCTACACCGTCCGTTTTGCCGCCATCACCGCAGCTTTTGCAATGACAGCCATCGTTCACGGAACCATGCTCTCTGGCTTTGACAACGTGGCACAGCAGGCCATTGCCAAGCAGAGTGCGTCAGCCAATGCCTTGGCGTTGCAGCGGTGTACCGTTACGGCGCATCGGTCCTAATGGCGGTTGGCCTATCCCCATCTGGCAGAGCTGGCAGAGCTGGCAGAGCTGGCAGAGCTGGCAGAAACAATGCCAGGCTTTTGGCATCCTCGTTGCCCCAAAGGACGAGGATTGCCTCTGTGGGCAGGCCATGTCCTGCCTCAGCGCATAACGCCTAATGCAACGCAGGAATACACTGGCGCAATGGACTTCACCACTGAACCAGATCGCAACAGCGGCAGGCTTGTTTCCTATTTTTGGAGCGACGAGACCATCCGCAGCCGAAGCGTCAGTGGCGTTGTGATTGCCAGCGTTCTCGATGTCCCTGAACCACCGCGATGGCTATTGGCGCATTGGAAAAGGGAAGTGGTATCCCGTTTAGACCTGCAACCCGGCGATGTTCAAGAACTGACGCTGACACCTGCGCGCTCACGCTGGCCAGACTACAGGGGCTGCGTGCAGAAGGTCCAGGACTGGACACATCTCAAAGGGCTAGGTAGCGTGATTGCAACCAGCACCGTTGCACTCATGGTCAGTCGCGGAGCACGGTACCACCATGACGGCAATCAATATGGAGGCATGGCATTTTGCAATCTTTTCTTGAGCGACGATTGCGGCCAAGACCTTCACTTTCCTTCCATTGGGTGTCGAATTCCATTGACCAGAGGTACTGTGGTGATCTTCGATACCTGCCAACCGCATGCCGTGATCGCACGCACCGCTGACGGCTTTTGTGCGGCCGACTTTCCAGCCGATCAGGATTGCAACCAGGTCTTTCTCACCTGGGAGCTTCCGCTTGAGACTATCGGTGTAGCGAACGCACTTCAGATCACCTTTGACACCGACCCAGTGATCCCCTTGACAGTACAGAAAGAGCAAGTCTGGATGCATGCTGCCCCAGCGCATGTAAGCCCGCGGTCCGGTCAGTGGTGCACTGATGTTTCCAGTGAAACGCCCGATGCGCCTTTGCCACTTAAAACCCAGTAAGCTTCGGTTTGGTTCCTGGTCGAAGTCAATCTTCGTAGGCAACCATTGAGTCAAAGATGCAGTCAAGAGCAGGAAGGTACTCCAGATGCGATACGTATTGATCGGCACCGGAAACATCAGCAACACCTATGTTGCCGCGGTCAAGAAATTGAGCGGTAGTGAAATCGTGGGTTGCGTTTCGCGTTCGGGTCATCGCCCGCAATCGGCGCCGCAGCTGGAGTGCAAGTCCCATCTTGCGGAGATTTCTGCCGAGTTTGATGCGGTCATCATCACTACGCCCAATGGTCTGCACCATCAGGCGGCCATCGAAGCGGCCAGTCTTAGCAAGCACGTACTGACAGAAAAGCCTCTGGACATTCACCTCGAGGCCATGGATGCCATGATTGCAGCATGCAAGCAAAGTGGTGTGACACTTGCCACCGCGTACCAGCGACGTACCAACCCGGACAACCTGTCGCTGAAAAAGCTATTCAGTGCGGGCGCGTTCGGACGCATCTATGCGGCCGACCTCTCCTGCAAGTTTTGGCGCGACCAAGCCTATTACGACAGCGGCGACTACCGTGGTGGTTGGGCCATTGATGGCGGAGGCCCCTTCATGCAGCAGGCCTGCCACAACATCGATACTTACCTGTGGTTCTTCGGCATGCCCAGTGAAGTGACCAGCATGCTGGGGACCTTTGCGCATCAAATCGAAGTGGAAGACCATGGCGCCGCATTACTCAAGTACGCCAACGGCATGATCGGCACCATCATCGCGTCAACCGCTGCAAGGCCGGGGCTCCCCGCACGGCTAGAGGTTCACTGTGAAAAAGGTACATTCGTCACCTTGGACGACCGTATCAGCTATTGGGCTATTGACGGGATCCCCACTCCCGCAGATAGTGCGCCTTCGGCGAACGGCAACAACGCCAATAGCGCGGCGGTCACCGATACCGCGCGCCACGAAGACATCCTGCGCGACTTTGATACTATTGAGCGTTCAATGAGATAGATGTTATCCAGTTGAATCCGGTCAAGCTTTGCATTCTTGTTGGATCCAACTCAAGGGATAGC
>JAIFLV010000145.1 GCA_020048895.1 Rhodoferax sp.
GTGCCTGAAAGCCCTTCTCTGCAACACTGTGAATGCCCTTGCTCTCAAAAAGGGCACGCACACGCGTGCCCAGTTCGAGCTGTTCGGCGCGAACTTTCTCGAACCCATAAGCCTGAGTTTCCCGCATGACCTCGCGCAAGCGTGTCAGCGCATCGGTGGGCATGGTGGCGTGGTAGGCATGGCCGCCACCCTCGTAGGCCTCCATGATCTGCAGCCACTTCTTCAGATCGCAGGCAAAGCTGGAACTGGTGGTGCCGTCAATGGCGGCGCGCGCACGGGCACTGAGCATGACCATGGCACAGCAGGGTGAGCCGCTCCAGCCCTTTTGCGGCGCACTCACCAGAACATCCACACCGGTGCTTTCCATGTCCACCCACATGGCGCCTGAGGCAATGCAGTCGAGCACCATCAAGCCCCCCACCGCATGCACCGCATCGGCCACCGTGCGCAAGTAATCGTCGGGTAGCAGCATGCCGCAGGCCGTTTCCACGTGCGGCGCGAACACCACGTCGGGTCTGTCCCGCTCAATGGCTTGCACCACCTCGGCTACCGGGCAGGGAATCCACGGCGACTGCTTGCTATCGTTCACACGACGCGCCTTGAGCACCGTGGACTGCGTGGGGATGCAGCCCATGTCAAAAATCTGCGTCCAGCGGTAGCTAAACCAGCCGTTGCGAATGACCAGCACTTTCTTGTCTTGCGCGAATTGGCGCGCCACGGCCTCCATGCCAAAGGTTCCGCTGCCGGGCACCAGCACCGCCGACTTGGCGTGGTACACCTCTTTCAGGATGGCGGAAATATCCTTCATCACCCCTTGAAAGCGCTGCGACATATGGTTGAGCGCACGGTCGGTATAGACGACTGAAAACTCGAGCAATCCATCAGGATCGATATGGGGCACTAAACCGGGCATGGCGGTCTCCTTGAAGTTCTAAATAGCAGTACAAAATGAAGGATGGCAGCTTAGCACGGGCACAGGCTTTTGATGCTTTTGACGGGACATTCAAAATCATAGTCTGTAAGTGTGCGAGCTAAACGCGTCGCGTTGTGCTAACATTGTGCGTCCGCTTGCCTCAAGGAAAACAACATGCAGGTCGCCATTCGGAAAATGGGAAATTCACAGGGCATCCTGATTCCAAAACCGATCCTCTCGCAGCTAGGCTTGACCGATGGGGCCGACCTGCAGGTGAAGAACGGCGTGATCGAAATTCGCCCGTTGAAGGTCAATCCACGCAAGGGGTGGGCGGTGGACAGCCAACGCATCGCGCAGGCGGGTGACGACCAGCTGGCCTGGCCGGAGTTTCCCAACGAGGGCGATGCGGAGCTCAACTGGTGAACACAGTGACCATAAAGACCGGCGAAGTTTGGCTGGCCAACCTGGACCCCACGCTCGGCAGCGAAATCCAGAAGACGCGGCCATGCATCGTCATTTCCCCGGCTGAGATGCATGATTACCTGCGCACCGTCATCGTGGCGCCCATGACCACGGGTTCGCGCGCGGCGGGTTTTCGAATCGCAGTCACGTTTCAGGGTAAGTCCGGGCTGATATTGCTTGACCAGATCCGCACGCTGGACAAACTGCGACTGATGAAAAGAGTGGGTGCCGTTCACAGCGCCACGCTGGAGAAGACCTTGCGCACTTTGCAGGCGGTGTTTGAGCCGGTTTAAGTATCGGCAAGTCACAGCAATGGAAAAGAGCTCCAGTGCCTATGAAATATGCGTAGCCAGCTATTAAATATATAGCGTTTCAGTTTTGCTCGACTGCAGGCCTAGGGTCAGCCCAGTTCCCGCAGTTCCTGACTGCACCCGGCTTGTTCGTCCTCTGGCGTCTGGCGGTAACTCTCCAAGGCTGATTCCCGGTGTGCGGCGAATCCGCTCGCATCGCCCGCTGCCCTGCACGCCAGCGCCAACACGGCATGGGCAAAGAACAGCTCGAACGCCGGCGCAGCGTTGTGCTGGCAGACCGTCAGGCAGCGTTGTGCGCTCCCGACGGCGCGACCCGGATCTTTGGCTTGCAGCAAAGAGCGTGTCAACCGGTACTCGGCACGCTCTTCCTCCAGCCAGGTGCCGGCGAGTTTCCAGTAGGTCAGCCCGGCTTGTGCCGCGACTAACATCGCTTGCGTTTGCGGTGGTGTGCGGTCGGTTTTTTCTTCCAAGGCAGCGGCCAGGTTGTTGCCAGCAACCGCCAGCGCGCGGTACACCGGCGACCCTGCGGGCCACTCCCGCTGCGCGGCTGTCAGGGCCTGCTCCAGCATCGTTGCCGCCAAGTCAAAGTCGTTGCGGCCGGTGAATATGCCCGACGCTCCCGCCAAGACTCCCACGCGGTCCTCGTCCGAAAGCTCTGCCAGGGCCTGCGTGTCACCACCCGCAAATTGCAGGGTGGCGATGCCACGCACCAATGGTCCCGCCGCCTCGGCACTGCCGTCAAAGGCCGGGAGACCACGCATCGCGGTCAGGAGCGCCACCCCTTGTTGCAACTGCATCAGGTGCTCGCCAAACACATGCGTCACCAACCGGGCGTAAGGCCCGAAGTCCTGCGCCGTCGCGATCAGGTGGGTCGATACTTGTAGGCGGGCAGCCACCCCTTGCGGGTCGTCTCCATGGTCGCGCCAGGCGTCTTGCAAGAAATCGTTCAGTGTCACGGCGTCAATCCTTTCTGGTACTTTCCGATTTTTTTCTGTAGGTCTCAAAGCTGTCCTGGTTGCTGGCCAGGCAACGGTCACGCTCTGCCTTGTCGCCCAGCTTCTGGCATTCGTTGCGCTGCCAGGCCTGCCCCGAGTCGTAGATCTGCTGGCTGGAACACGCGGTAAGCAGCAGCGCCGCGCCAAGACCGATGGCCATTGCAGTCGAAGAATTTCTCACGATGACTCCTTTCACTTTACAACTCCAATCGATTCACCAGGCATCGATGCGATACACCCCACTGGGCGGTGCAATCTTGCCAGCATCCAGGCCCCGCACAATCCAGTCACGCGTCTGCGCCGGGTCGATCACGGCATCGATCTCCAGTGTGGTGGCCATGTTCAGTGCACTGCCATTGTCGTACTGGCGCGCGAGCAATTGGTTGTACAGCGCTTGCCGCTCGGTCCCCTCGGGGACAGCTTCGAGCTCCTTGCGAAAGCCAAGTCGCACCGCACCTTCGAGCCCCATGGCACCAAACTCGCCGCTGGGCCAGGCCACGGTGAACAGGGGAGAATGGAAGCCCCCAGCCGTCATGGCCATCGCACCGAGGCCGTAGCCCTTGCGCAGCACCACACTCAGATACGGCACGCGCAAATGCGCTGCGGCAATGAATAAACGGCTGACATGACGCACCTGGGCCGTTGCTTCCGTGTCTGGCCCCACCATGAAGCCCGGGGTGTCCACCAGGCTGACCAGCGGCAGCCCATGCGCGTTGCACAGTTGCATGAAGCGCGCCGCCTTGTCGGCCGCGTCGGCATCGATGGCACCACCCAGATGCAGGGGATTGTTGGCCAGCACCCCCACCGGTCGACCCTGCACCCGTGCCAAAGCGGTGTGGATGCCCACGCCAAAACCATCGCGCAAGGGCAGCAGACTACCGACATCGGCAATGCCCTGCATCGCCAATCGGATGTCGTAGACCCGCAAACGGTTTTCTGGTACCACGTCGCGCAGCGCATGCGCAGGGGGCGTCGTGAAGTCCGCCACCGCCCCCTGAAAGAACGACAGGTAGTGCCGCGCTACCGCCGTCGCCTGTGTTTCATCGTCGACCAAAACATCGATTACACCGTTGCCGTGCTGCACGCCCGCTGGCCCAATCTGCTCGGGCTTGAACACCCCGAGACCCCCTCCTTCGACCATGGCCGGGCCACCCATACCGATATTGCTACCTTGGGTGGCGATGATCACGTCACTGCAACCCAACAGCGCCGCGTTGCCAGCGAAGCAACGCCCTGCGGCAATGCCCACCACCGGCACCTGCCCGTTGAGGCGCGCAAAACTGGCAAAGGTGCTCACATGCAGGCCTGCCACGATGGGCATGTCCACATCACCTGGTCGCCCGCCGCCGCCCTCGGCAAACAGCACCACCGGCAGCCTGTTCTGCAGCGCTAGGCCCAGCATACGGTCGGTCTTTTGGTGGTTGCGCATGCCCTGTGTGCCAGCCAGCACGGTGGCGTCGTAGGCCATGGCCACCACCTGCTGCCCGTGCACCGTGCCAATGCCGGTCACCATGCCATCGGCCGGCGTGTTCTGAATCAGGTCTTCCTGGGTGCGGCGGCGGCTTTGCGCCGCAACCGCGAGCGCACCATATTCCGTGAAAGACCCACCGTCGCAGAGATCGGCGATGTTTTCCCGCGCGGTACGTTGCCCCAGGGTGTGCCGTTTGGCCATGGCTTCAGGTCTGCTGCTGTCCAGCGTGGCCTGAACGCGCGTTTGCAGGCGCTCCAGATCAGCACGTCCGGCAGTTGGCACAACATCCGTGGGTTTATAAGCCAAATCAGCCTCCAGCGCTTGTGGATCGTGCGTAAGCTGCTCTGATAAGCATAGCAATTCGCCCTCATGCACCATGTCGCCGGGGGCAAACAGCAACTCCGTGATGCGACCATCCACCAGGGCACGCACCTCATGTTCCATCTTCATGGCTTCCAGGATCAGCACCACGTCACCAGCGCGCACGTGCGCGCCGGGCGCTGCCAACCATTGAACAATCTGGGCCTGCAAAGGGGAACGAATCTGGTGCATGCCCCATTGTGCGACAGCCGCAGGGCGCATTAAGGATGCTCGGCATAACTCTGGCGAGATTGTGGTGGTGCGGGTCGGGATGGGATACAAGGCGCATTTTGAAGCCAATAGCCGTAGCTATTGGCAAGAAAGGCAACGCGGTAGACCGCCCGAGGCCGTGCTACCACAGACCGCAGGGAGTTATGCGGAGCATCCTATATTTGCTCCACAATGCGGGCATGCAATTCCAACCCCTGATTCAACTCTCCCGCGGTGGCCTGACCGAGAACCTGCATTTCGGCGCGGTGGCGGTGGCCAACACCCGCGGCGAGATCACCGCACAGGTGGGTGACCCGCAGTGGCTGACCTTCACGCGCTCCTGCCTCAAGGCCTTACAGGCGTTGCCGTTTGTCGAAGGTGGCGGACCAAAGCACTTTGGCTTTAATGCCCAGCAAGTGGCGCTCATGTGCGCCAGCCACAATGGCGAGCAGAAACACGTCGACGCAGCACAGGACATGCTCGACAAGGCGGGCGTCACTTACAAAACCCTGAAGTGCGGCTGCCATGTGCCCCTGCAGTTTTCTTTCTTCGACAAGGCGCCGCCCGCCGACCTCGCGTTTGACGAACGCCACAACAATTGCAGCGGTAAGCATTCCGGGTTTCTGGCGTATTGCGTGCAACATGGCCACACACTCGAAGATTACCTCGAGCCCCAGCACCCACTGCAGCAGGCCATTCGCCGCGATGTGGCGCGCGTGGTTGGCATGGACGCCCAGGACCTGAAGATGGGCATCGATGGTTGCTCGGCACCCAACTACGCCGCGCCGCTGTGGCGTCTGGCCTATGGCTACGCCCGGCTGGCCAGCGGCGCGCGCGATCCCGAGTTTGGCCAGAGTTTCGCCACCTTGAGCAACGCCATGACCAGCCACCCCGAGATGGTGAGCGGCACTGGCCGCAACGATCTGGCCTTCATGCAGGTGGGCCGCGGCGACTGGGTCAGCAAGGTGGGCGCTGACGCGGTGCAAGTGGTGGGCAGCAAAGAGCGCGGCGAGGCCTTTGCAATTAAGATCATCGACGGCAACAAGCCCGCCCTGTACGCGGCCAGTGTGGAGGTGATGGACCAACTCGGCTGGCTCGATGCCGACCAACGCAGCGCATTACAACCGTGGCGCGCCCAGCCCATCGTCAACGCGCGCGGCATCGTGGTGGGTGAGCGCATTCCGACATTCAAACTGCAAAAACCATGAACACCCGCATCAGCCTGATTGGCGCGCCCACCGATATTGGCGCTGGTAGCCGCGGCGCCAGCATGGGCCCGGAAGCACTGCGCGTAGCCAACATCGCCAGCGTGCTGGCCAGCCATGGGCTGGAGGTGCTGGATCGTGGCAATTTGTCGGGTCCGAGCAACCCATGGTTACCGCCAGTGAACGGCTACCGCCATCTGGCGGAGGTGACCGCGTGGAATCAGGCTGTGCACGATGCGGTCTTTGCGGAACTGCGAGACGCACGGCTACCCATCCTGCTCGGCGGCGACCATTGCCTGGGCATTGGCTCCATCAGCGCGGTAGCCCGACACTGCCGCGACAATGGCAAGAAACTACGGGTGCTGTGGCTTGACGCCCACGCCGACTTCAACACCAACACGCTCACGCCCAGTGGCAACATCCACGGCATGCCTGTCGCCTGCCTGTGCGGGCATGGCCCTAAAGAGTTGATCGAGATCGGTGGCCAGATTCCTGCCATCCGTCCCAAATGGGTGCGTCAACTCGGCATCCGCAGCGTGGACGAGGGTGAGAAGCGTTTTGTGCATGAACAGGATCTGGAAGTGTTTGACATGCGCTACATCGACGAGATGGGCATGCGCGCGGCGGTGGAACTGGCCCTGGCACTCATGGATGCCAACACCCACCTGCATGTGAGCTTCGATGTCGACTTTCTGGACCCCGACATTGCGCCGGGCGTAGGCACCACGGTACGCGGCGGCCCGAGTTACCGCGAAGCCCAGCTCTGCATGGAAATGATTGCCGACACCGGCCGACTGGGCTCACTCGACGTGGTCGAACTCAACCCGGCACTGGATGTACGCAACCGCACAGCGGAAGTGGCAGTGGACCTGCTCGAGTCGCTCTTTGGCAAGAGCACGTTGATGCGCAAATAGAAAGGATGTCGCGGAGCCTGGGCGGTTTAAAACCACCCAGGCTCCTACCGAGCTACGGCTAGGCGCATGGAGCGCGCCACAAACACCAGGCACCCCACCAGCAGCGCCGCATTCACAAGGATGCCTGGCAGCACCTGCGCGATGGTGAGCGACTCGCCCTTGAGCACCAGCATCATCAAGGTGTTTTGCGCAAGGCCCGGCACCCAAAGGTACCACGGCGCGTCACCGCCGGGGTTGAGCATGGTAACCATGGGCGCCAGGCTCACCATCATGATCACCAAGCCGCTGCTCGCCTGCGCCTCCTTGAATGTCTTGGACCGAATCGCAACAGCCATCAGCAGCGCCCCCAGACCGGCTGCCAGGGGAAGTTGCAGCAGGCAAAAGGCAATCACCTCGGGCATGCCAAACTGGAACATGGCCTGCATGCTGTCGCTCTTGATCAGCCACTGCGCCGGGATGAAACTCATGCTGGCCAGCAATGCCACCGCCATACCCAGCAGCGCCACCGCACACCACTTGCCAATCACCAGCGCCATGTGCTGCACCGGGTTCATCAACAGGGGCTCGAGTGAGCCGCGTTCACGCTCGCCCGACGTACTGTCCAGCGCTGCCGTCAGTGCACCATACAGCACCGCCATGATGATGAACATCGGGATGATGGTGGTGATGCGGGTGGCACGCGCCTGCAGGCTGGCGAGGTCGCGTTCATCGACGTCCACAGGTTGCAGCAGCTCGGAAGAAACGCCGCGCAATGCCAGGGTCAGTGAAACGCGTTCGCGGTTGAAGCCCCCCAGCAACCGCTGAACGCCGCGCAGGCCTGCAGCAGCGCGCTGGTTGGTGCTGTCACTCACCAGTTCCACGCGGGGGTGCTCGCCCTCCGCCAGGGCTTTTTCAAACTCCGGCCCAATCACCAGCACTGGCTCCAGCAGGGTGGAGGCACTCAACCTGGCCTCGTAGTCCGCGGGTGCCGCCTTGATGGTGTAGGTCTGGCGCTCCAGGTAGTTGCGCAGTGTGGGGGCATGCTCTATGCCCTTCACCATGACCTCGCGCCGCTCGGCACGCTCCTCCAGTGAGGCGATAAAGCCCGAAAGCGCCATCAGCAGCAGCGGCCCCATCAGCACCGCGGGAATCAGGAGGCGCAACAGGGTGCGGCGGTCGCGCAGGGCGTCGATCACTTCCTTGACTACCACCACCCACACATTTCTCAGGAAATTTGAACTCATGCAGCTTCTCCCCGGGCCTCAAACGCCAGTTTCACAAAGGCATCTTCAAAACTTGTTTCGCCGGTTTGCGCCAGCAATTCCTCCACAGTGCCTTCGGCCACACTGCGCCCCTGGGCCATCACCACCACGTGCTCACACAATTGCTGCACCTCGGGCATGATGTGCGTCGAAAAGACAATGCATTTGCCGCCCCCCTCGGGCGACCGCAAATGGCGCAGCGCCTCGCGCAAGGCGCGGGTCGCCAGCACATCCAGGCCATTGGTGGGTTCATCCAGCACGATGTTGGCCGGGTCGTGCACCAAGGCACGGGCCAACGCTGTCTTCATGCGCTCACCCTGGCTGAAACCTTCTGCGCGGCGGTCCAGAATCGAGGCCATGTCGAGCAGGCGGGAAAGCTCCTGCACGCGGGCATCGGCGGCGTCGCGCTCCATGCCCTGCAACTGGCCAAAGTAGACAACGTTTTCGCGCGCCGTCAGTCGGGGATAAAGCCCGTGCGCATCCCCCAGAATGCCCATGCGGGCTAGCGCCTGACGCGGTTGTTCGGCTACCGCAATGCCATCCACCGTGATGGTGCCACTGTCGGGCGCGAACAGACCGCCCAGCATGCGCAAGGTGGTAGTCTTGCCTGCACCATTGGGGCCAAGCAGTCCCGTGATGCGGCCATTGGGCGCCTGCAGATTGACGCCTCGCACTGCGTGGACCACTTGCTTTGGCGTGCGCCTGAAGGGCTTGGCGGCCGCAAATTGCTTGCTGACGTTGACGATTTCAATCATGACTTGTCTCCTACCAAAGTGGTCGGCTGAATGGGGACAAACGTCGGCGGTCGCGGAATGCCTGTGGCACAGCTTGCGTCCTGGGGCAAAGCCTGTGCATCGGTGGCCGCCACGATAAACCGGTACACCACATCGCCCATGCATCCCACGTACATCACACCATGCCCGGCCTCGGGTACCACCACATGCTGCGCCTTGGCCCCCAGGGCTTTGGCAACTCTTTCTCCGTGGCGTTCTGGTGTGACCGGGTCGGCACCGCCACTGAGCAGCAATACAGGCGACTGCGCCGGAGAAACGCTATAAAACGCCTCAGGAACGGAACCCCGTGGCCAGAAATCACAGACTGCGCCGTACAGCTCTGCATCGATGTTTCCAAAGTCTTTGCCCGGGGTGCCCGGACTGCTCGCGATACGCGGCGCATCCTCTGCACACACCACCGAAAAGTGCATGCCCATCGCCAACTGCGTCGGCTTGCGACTGCCCAGGGCGTTGGCCATTCCCACAATGCCACTGAAGTCGCCCTGCGCCGCGGTGTGTACGGCTGCTGGCAAACCTGCAGCCAGGGCGGGCACATACATGGGACCTCGAACAGCACGCAACAAGGTGCTGCGTGTGAGATTGAACGACTCTGGCGCGCCGGTCACCGGGTGGCGAACACTGACCGTTCTGGGCAGGCTGCCAAGCAGCGCCTCCCACTCCTGGCGTAACCGGGGAAACCGTTTGGAGCATGCCTGATCGCCCGCGGTGTCCTTCTCACAAGCGTCGAGCAACTTGTCGA
>JAIFLV010000128.1 GCA_020048895.1 Rhodoferax sp.
GGATGGTGGACGCTTTGCGACATCCGATCTGAACGACCTGTACCGCCGCGTCATCAACCGCAATAGCCGCCTGCGCCGTTTGCTGGAATTGAAAGCACCGGAAATCATTGCGCGCAATGAAAAACGCATGTTGCAGGAAGCGGTTGACAGTTTGTTGGATAACGGCCGCCGAGGCAAAGCCATGACGGGCGCGAACAAGCGCGCCCTGAAGTCGCTGGCAGACATGATCAAAGGTAAATCGGGTCGTTTCCGCCAGAACTTGCTGGGCAAGCGCGTGGATTACTCCGGTCGTTCCGTGATTACTGTAGGCCCAACGCTCAAGTTGCACCAGTGCGGTTTGCCGAAGTTGATGGCCTTGGAATTGTTCAAGCCCTTTATCTTTGCGCGGCTTGAAGCGATGGGTATTGCCACCACCATCAAGGCAGCCAAGAAGGAAGTTGAGTCCGGCACTCCGGTGGTGTGGGATATTCTGGAAGAGGTCATCAAAGAGCATCCTGTGATGCTCAACCGTGCGCCTACGCTGCATCGTTTGGGTATCCAGGCATTTGAGCCGATCCTGATCGAAGGTAAAGCGATCCAGTTGCACCCTCTTGTTTGTGCTGCCTTTAACGCCGACTTCGACGGTGACCAGATGGCCGTGCACGTGCCCCTGTCGGTGGAAGCACAGATGGAAGCCCGCACCCTGATGCTGGCATCGAACAATGTGCTTTTCCCAGCCAATGGCGAACCGTCCATCGTCCCGTCGCAAGACGTCGTTTTGGGTCTGTACTACACCACCCGTGACAAGATCAACGGTAAGGGTGAGGGATTGATCTTTGCCGATACCGGCGAAGTTCAGCGCGCCTTTGATGCGCGTGAGGTGGAACTCAACGCCAAAATCAATGTCCGCTTGACTGAATACACCAAGGACAAGGAAACCGGGGAGTTTGTACCTTCGACCAAGTTGTGGGAGACCACGGCTGGACGCGCCTTGCTGTCGGAAATCTTGCCCAAGGGACTACCTTTCTCAAACATCAACAAAGCGTTGAAGAAAAAGGAAATCTCCAAGCTGATCAATGTGTCGTTTCGCAAGTGTGGGCTGAAGGAGACGGTTGTATTTGCTGACAAATTGCTGCAAGCCGGCTTCCGGTTGGCGACCAGGGCTGGTATTTCCATCTGTATTGACGACATGCTGGTTCCAGCCGAGAAGCATGACATCATTGCGCGTGCCCAGAAGGAAGTCAAAGAGATTGAGCAGCAGTACGTGTCCGGTCTGGTGACGGCGGGCGAGCGCTACAACAAGGTAGTGGACATCTGGGGCAAGTCGGGTGATGAAGTCTCCAAGGTGATGATGGCCAAGTTGTCCAAGGAAACAGTGACCGATCGCCACGGTAATCAAGTTCAGCAAGAATCGTTCAACTCCATCTACATGATGGCTGACTCTGGTGCGCGGGGCTCTGCTGCACAAATTCGCCAGGTTGCGGGGATGCGTGGCTTGATGGCTAAACCCGATGGCTCCATCATTGAGACACCGATTACGGCCAATTTCCGCGAAGGTCTCAACGTGTTGGAGTACTTCATCTCTACCCACGGCGCGCGTAAGGGCTTGGCTGATACCGCTTTGAAAACAGCGAATTCAGGATACTTGACTCGCCGTCTGGTGGACGTCACGCAGGATCTCGTTGTCACCCAGCAAGACTGTGAGACGCACAGCGGCTACATGATGCGTGCCATCGTCGAAGGAGGAGAAACGATTGAGTCCTTGCGCGACCGTATCCTGGGCCGTACTGCTGCAGACGATGTTTTGCACCCTGAGAACCGCTCGGTGCTGGCAACGGCAGGAACAATGCTTGATGAAGATCTCATTGAGGAACTCGAAGCGGCTGGCGTGGACGAAATCAAAGTACGCACTGCGCTGACTTGTGAAACACGTTTTGGCATTTGCGCAAAGTGTTACGGCCGTGACTTGGGTCGTGGTGGTCTTATCAATGGAGGAGAGGCTGTCGGGGTGATCGCTGCCCAGTCTATCGGTGAACCGGGAACCCAGTTGACCATGCGTACATTCCACATTGGTGGTGCAGCATCACGCGCAGCCATCGCTTCCAGCGTGGAAGCCAAGTCCAATGGTGTGATTGGCTTCAATGCGACGATGCGCTACGTGACCAATAGCAAGAAGGAACTCGTTGTCATTGCACGTTCGGGTGAAATCGTGATTCATGACGAACACGGTCGGGAACGAGAGCGCCATAAAGTTCCTTACGGCGCTGTGCTGACGGTCAAGGTCGACCAGTCGATCAAGGCGGGGGCTATTCTGGCTAACTGGGACCCGTTGACCCGTCCCATCATTACAGAGTTCGCAGGAAAAGCGCGTTTTGAGAACGTAGAGGAGGGCCTCACGGTTGCCAAGCAAGTTGATGAGGTTACGGGCCTGTCAACGCTTGTAGTCATCGACCCGAAACGCCGTGGTGCGGCGAAGGTGGTACGCCCACAGGTTAAATTGATTGACGCGTCAGGCAATGAGGTCAAGATTCCTGGTACTGACCACTCGGTGACGATTGGTTTCCCTGTTGGTGCTTTGGTGCAAGTGCGCGATGGTCAGGATGTTGGCCCCGGCGAAGTGCTCGCTCGGATTCCGATTGAAGGACAAAAAACCCGAGACATTACCGGTGGTTTGCCACGTGTTGCTGAACTTTTCGAAGCGCGCTCACCGAAAGACAAAGGCGTTCTGGCGGAGACCACTGGCACTGTGTCATTCGGCAAGGAAACAAAAGGCAAGGTCCGACTGCAAATTACTGATCCGGATGGCAAAGTCTGGGAAGAACTGGTTCCCAAAGAAAAAAACATCCTGGTACACGAAGGTCAGGTGGTCAACAAGGGTGAGTCCGTGGTAGATGGCCCGGCTGACCCGCAGGATATTTTGCGTTTGCTGGGCTCAGAAGAGTTGGCGCGTTACATTGTCGATGAGGTTCAGGACGTGTATCGCCTGCAAGGTGTGAAGATCAACGACAAGCACATCGAAGTCATTGTGCGCCAGATGCTCCGCAGAGTCGTTGTTGAGGCGGCGGGTGATTCAAGCTACATCAACGGTGAGCAGGTCGAGCGTTCTGAGATGCTAAACACCAATGACGCGCTGCGTGGCGAGGGCAAGATTCCAGCGACATTTACCAACCTGTTGCTGGGCATCACGAAGGCTTCTTTGTCCACCGATAGTTTCATTAGCGCTGCTTCTTTCCAGGAAACCACCCGGGTGCTTACCGAAGCAGCCATCATGGGTAAACGCGATGAGTTGCGTGGGCTGAAGGAAAACGTGATTGTCGGACGATTGATTCCTGCAGGGACAGGTATGGCGTACCATGAGGCCCGTAAAGTTCGCGAACGAATGGACGACGCTGAGCGGCGCGCTATTGCTGAAGCGGAGGCCGCAGAGTTGGCCGGGACTGCGGAGGTTGATGGTGATGTGTCCAAGAGTGGTGTGGTGGTGAACGACTGATAGCCAAGCGCAGTTTCGAAATCCCTCGACACGACCCCGGGCGCGTTTTACAGCGTGCTTGGGGTTTTTTGATGGATAAAGTCCGAAGCACATGCCTACTCCACTCACTAGCTCTTTTCTTGCACTTGTACTATTCTGGTCTGTCGGCTTGTACTACCGTTTCATGCGGCTAGCCTATCCAGAAGCCACGTTGTTGCATTGGCCGGTCCGTTGGGCCATATTGATCCGACTCAAGGTCGTGCTGGTGCGTCTATGATCGGCGGCGAACATGACACTCGTGTGCCTTTATGGCGTCAGATTCAACTCACTTCGCGCGTTATTCAACGCGTTCGAAAGGGAGCTTCCGGTACAGCAGTCTTAGAGTTGATTGATGACGACTTGCGACCTGGCGTGCAGGCGTTGGCATTTGAGGTATGGCGCAATTTGGGGCGTGCCGAAGCGATCCGTACTGTTATCACAAAACGTTTGCCTGCCCAAGATGTCGATAGCATCTTGTGTATTGCGCTTGCATTGATATGGCGCGGTGATTCACTGTTCTACGACGAATTCACCCTTGTCAATCAAGCAGTAGAGGCCGCCAAGCGAACGCCAGAAGCAAAAAAGCAGGCCAACTTTTTGAATGCCTGTTTGCGCCGGTTCATCCGGGAGCGGCCACAACTAGTAGAACGAACCAGTGGCGATCCTGTGGCTTACTGGAACCATCCACGTTGGTGGATAGAGCGCGTCAAAAAGGAGCATCCGCTCGTCTGGAAGGACATTCTCCTGGGCGCCAACAGGCAGCCCCCAATGACTCTACGCGTCAATCAAAGAAGAAATACTGTCACCCAGTACTCAGTGGCGCTGCAGCATGCGAATGTTCCATTTTCGGTAGGCGCGCAACAGGAGATTTATCTGGATGTAGGCAGGCCCGTTCGTTTGATTCCTGGTTTCAAGGATGGATACGTTTCAGTGCAGGACGCTGCTGCGCAACTCGCGGCACCGCTGTTGCTCGATGGTTTTCCCACATCCAGTGGCTTGCGCATTCTCGACGCCTGTGCTGCTCCTGGCGGAAAGACCGGGCACTTGTTGGAGCGGGCTGATTGTCATGTAACTGCACTTGAGTTGGATGAACGACGTGCCAAGCGAATCACGGAGAATTTGGAGCGCTTGGGTTTGTGCGCGGTTGTTTCTATTGGCGACGTTTGCAGGCACCACGATTGGTGGGATGGGCAACTGTTTGACGCGGTGTTGCTTGATGCTCCTTGCACGGCCTCCGGAATTGTGCGGCGACACCCAGACATTCGATGGCTGCGTCGTGAGTCAGATATTGGATCACTGGCACTATTGCAGCAGAAAATGCTACAAGTGTTGTGGCCAATGCTTAGGCGAGGAGGGCGCCTGCTCTACTGCACGTGCTCCATTTTTCGAGCTGAGGGTGCAGGGCAGGTCGAAACGTTTCTTGCACACCACAGCGATGCGCGATTGCTGGATTCCCCGGGGCACCTGGTGAGCAGAAATACACCAGAATCGGAGCTGGTCTTGGACAATCCAACATGTGATTTCGATGGTTTCTATTACGCCCTGTTGCATAAAGAATAGCCGCTTCAGGCGGTTTTTCTTCGCGGTGTTCTTGGCGTTGCTGCTGGGGGCACCGGGCGTAAGCGTGGCACAAACTGTGACGGAAATATCACAATTGCGTGTTGAGCGTGCGGACGATGAAGTGCTTGTTTCTGCCCAAGTTCTGTTTGAACTTCCTTCCGCCGTGGAGGATGCGCTACTCAAGGGTGTAGCCATGTACTTTGCAGTGGAGGCTGAGATCTTGCGCGAGCGATGGTACTGGTACGACAGAAAAGTGACCCTCGCTGAACGTCGGCTGCGACTTGCCTATTTGCCGCTCACGCGGCGTTGGCGGCTGAATGTCACTTCGGGTGTGGGGCCAGAAAACAATGTTGGCCTAGCACTGAATCAAAACTTCGACACACTGTCCCAAGCATTGGCTGCGGTCAAACGGGTTTCAGGATGGAAGATTGCAGAGGTTGGGGATATCGAGCCGGGGGGGAAGTACAAGATGGAATTGCGCTTCCGTCTGGACTTGAGCCAACTTCCCCGCCCGTTTCAGATCGGAGCAATGGGTAAAGATGATTGGGACATTGCAGCATCCATGTCGATACCCTTGTCGTCCCAGACTCTTCGATGAACACCACAAAGACCGATGCAAATGGCATATTTGCACGCTACGGAAACAGGC
The DNA here is from genome assembly GCA_020048895.1 of Rhodoferax sp. Lineage (GTDB taxonomy): Bacteria > Pseudomonadota > Gammaproteobacteria > Burkholderiales > Burkholderiaceae_C > Allorhodoferax. The sequence continues at coordinate 5,697 of JAIFLV010000128.1, forward strand.
ACCTGCAGTGGGCAATTTCCGTGGGCGCTGCCGGCATGGTGGGTGTTGGGTTGGTGCTGCTTTACATGCTCTTGGAGGCAACCAACAATCGCGAGCTGTACGAGCGCAATTACGCGACGCTCTTCACTATCAACGTGGCAGTCGCGTCATTGCTGCTGATCAGTATTGTTTGGGTCGGCTATAGCCTGATAGTCCGTTTGCGGCAAGGTAAGTTTGGCAGCCGTTTGCTGGTCAAGCTGGCAGTTATCTTTGCCCTCGTGGGCTTCGCGCCGGGGCTTCTCATTTATGTCGTTTCATACCAGTTTGTTTCGCGTTCGATTGAATCCTGGTTTGATGTCAAGGTGGAGGGCGCTCTGGAAGCTGGCCTGAGCCTCGGCCGCGCGTCTCTTGAAACGCTTTCCAACGAACTGGTCGTAAAGGCTCGATTAGCTGCTGGTCAGGTCTCGGAGAGTCACGAGTCTTTGCTAGGCGTTACGGCAAGCCGCTTGCTGGATCAACTTTCGGCGGAAGAGGTGAGTGTCTGGGCTGGCTCTGGCAAACTGCTTGCAAGTGCGGGTCAGACCGGATTTTTGTTAAGCCCTGAAAAGCCGCAAAGCCATCAGTTTCGGACCGCGAGAGCTGACCGAGTCCTGTCGTGGGTTGAAGGGTTAGAGGAGGCGTCACCGGGCGCGGTGGCTGTAGCTAAACTGAAGGTGCTTGTTTCCATTCCCAATGCTGCTGTGGGGCTCACTGTTGAAGATCGCTACTTGATGGTCTCGCGGCAACTGCCCTCCAACCTTGTCTCCAATGCGCAGGCCGTGGAGTCTGCAAACCGAGAGTATCAGGAACGAGCCTTGGGGCGTGATGGACTCAAGCGTATGTATATTGGAACCTTGACGCTAAGCCTGTTCTTGGCGGTCTTTGGAGCTGTACTGCTGGCGGTATTGTTGGGTAACCAGATTGCGCGCCCCCTGCTGGTGCTGGCTGAAGGGGTGAGTCAGGTCGCCGCAGGTGACCTCACGCCGAAACTGGAGATGCAAGGCAAGGATGAGCTCGATGGTCTTACGCGTTCCTTTGCGTCGATGACGAAGCAACTGTCTGAAGCACGTTTGGCGGTGGAGCGAAGCATGTTCCAAGTCGATGCTGCTCGATCAAACTTGCAGACGATCTTGGACAACTTGACCGCTGGAGTCATTGTCTTGGGTGTTGCGGGTGAAATTAGATCGTCAAACCCTGGCGCAACGCGCATACTAAAGGTGCCCCTATCAGCCTTGGAAGGGACTCTACTCGAGGCAGTGACGGGACTTCAGGACTTCGGGCGCGCAGTGCAAACCGAGTTTGATAATTTTCTGTTGCATCGCCGTGAACATGGCCTTGACCATTGGCAGCAATCATTTGAGTTGGGTGGTGAAATGGGTCAGGCTTCCTCGCCTTTCAATAAGTCCTTGACGCTGGTGGCACGCGGTGCGGAGCTCCCGGGGGATGCCCGCTTGTTGGTGTTTGACGACATCTCCGAAATCGTGTCGGCACAACGTGCCCAGGCATGGGGTGAGGTTGCCAGGCGTCTCGCTCACGAAATCAAGAATCCACTGACGCCAATCCAGTTGTCGGCAGAACGACTTGAGATGAAATTGTCAGGCAAGCAAACGCCAGGCGATCAAGTCATTTTGACCAAGTCTGTAAAGACAATTGTCGACCAGGTCGATGCCATGAAGCGCCTTGTCAACGAATTTCGCGACTATGCTCGCTTGCCCGCTGCTGACCTCAAACCCCTTGACCTGAATGTATTGGTCCTAGAGATAGCTCAACTCTACGACTCCGACACGGCGACAGCCCCGCTGCGTTTGGATCTTGAGCCGGAGTGCCCAAGAGTTTTGGGCGATGCGCAACAATTGAGGCAGGTGATCCACAATTTGCTGCAAAATGCCCAAGACGCGTGTGAAGTGCCAGCCCATCAACTTTCTCGAGAACCCGTGGTCGTTTTGCGCACACAATTGCTACCCACGACCAATCGGGTGCGACTGACGGTGGCTGATTCGGGCGAAGGTTTTCCTGACCATATCTTGAAACGCGCCTTTGAACCTTATGTGACCACCAAATCCAAGGGGACTGGCCTGGGTCTTGCTGTCGTGAAGAAAATCGCTGACGAACACGGGACACGCGTAGATATTGCTAACCGAATGGAAAACGGTGAAATCAAAGGGGCACAAGTATCGTTATCATTGGCCGTTTACGAGGACGTGTCAATATGAGACCGCAGCGTAAACTCTAAGGGACAACCCACACACCATGGCAAACATTTTGGTTGTTGACGATGAGCATGGAATTCGCGATTTGCTCTGGGAGATATTGAACGACGAAGGGCATAACGTTGAGTTGGCCGAGAACGCTGCGCAGGCCCGTGCCTGTCGGTTGCGTGAGCGTCCTGATCTGGTTTTGCTCGACATTTGGATGCCTGATACGGATGGTGTCACACTGCTCAAGGAGTGGTCGTCCGCTGGCGCACTCACAATGCCCGTGATCATGATGAGTGGTCACGCGACCATAGACACCGCAGTCGAAGCAACCAAGATCGGCGCAATGGCGTTCCTTGAGAAGCCGATCACCCTGCAGAAGCTACTGAAGGCTGTAGAGCATGGATTGGCCAGAGGCAATTTGCGCCGTACGGTCACAAGCACTGAGGTTAGTTCGATGCCGGTGCGAATGGATTCGGCTGAGGCGCAAAAGGTCGCATCCAGTGGAGACGCTATTTCCGCCCTTCAGTCGAATCAAAGTTTTGTGCTCGACAAACCGTTACGCGAGGCACGAGATGAGTTCGAAAAGGCCTATTTCGAGTATCACCTTGCCAAAGAGAACGGCTCAATGACTAGAGTTGCTGAAAAGACTGGACTGGAGCGAACCCACCTTTACCGGAAACTGAAACAATTGGGTGTAGATTTGTCCCGTGGAAAGCGCAATGGAATCTAGAGGACTCCGCGATTGAGGGAGTGGCATCGTGTTACAATCGTGACCCTTGGCCCGGTAGCTCAGTCGGTAGAGCAGAGGACTGAAAATCCTTGTGTCGGTGGTTCGATTCCGCCCCAGGCCACCAA
>JAIFLV010000155.1 GCA_020048895.1 Rhodoferax sp.
AGCACCACGACGTGGTGGCCATCGACATCGTGCCCGCCAGGGTGGATAAGCTCAATGCCCGCCAAAGCCCCATAGAAGACGCCGAGCTTGCGCACTACCTCAGCACCAAAACGCTCCGCCTCAAAGCCACGCTAGACAAGGCAGAGGCCTACACCGGCGCAGACTATGTGGTGATAGCCATCGGGAGCATCCGGATGCATGCCACACTGGTGAAATAATGTCCGCAGAACTACACTGGTATGAAGCGCATGGAGTCGGCAAAGTCGAATTGAAAATCAAGGAACTGCTATGAATTGGACCATTTGCATCAAAAACACTGGTTTTGAAGCCTCGCTTGAGGCGCGCAAGCTTTATCCCGTCGAAGAAGATGCCAAGGCCAAAGCCGTGGGAATGATTCGCGTGATTGACGAATCGGGTGAAAGCTACTTGTACCCTGCGGAAATGTTTGCCCCTATTTCCATTCAGAACTCCCTCGAAGGCCAGTTGTTAGCAGCCTAAAGCACTACACCCACCGGGCCAAGGTTCAGCATAGAACCAGCCCACCAAAACCCAAGGGAACCCTGTCACACATGTGCATCACGCACCACCATCGCTTTTCTCGGGCTGGTCTAGCATCATTTATGCCCCCAGCGCCCGCACTACCTGCGTGAGCAGCTAGTAAAACAATAGCAAAAAAGCGCTTTAGCATGCCCCGCTTCGACTTCACCATCGCCCTGTGCGCCAAGCGCATGACCGCAGACCTGGGCGATGTGGCCGCTACGGTGTACACCCGCGACCTTTTTGGGCAGGATTGACAAGTGAAACGATTTGATGATCGGTTGAAGGTCCTTGTTAAGAACGTGTTTGGTTCGGCAGCGGCGCGTTTCGTAAATCTCTTCATCACGCTTGCGATGGTGCCGCTAACCATCAACGCATTAAGTCCAACGGACTATGCCCACTTTGCAATGGCCCTTTCGCTTTCTATGTTGGCTGCATATGCCGATTTAGGCATGGGGCTTGCCGTCGTCAACGTGATTGCACAGCGTGGCGCGAGACCCAAATCTACTAAAGCTCAGCGTGCCATTTCTGTCGTTTGGTTTTCGCTTCTGGGTATCGCTTGTGTGGGGCTGCTACTAGAAAGTTAAACCGCTCGCCTGGATAGGTAGCAGCAAGAAAGACCTGATGGCCTTGCCGTTGGAGCTGCGCAAGTTCTTTGGGCATGCGCTGTACTTCGCGCAGCGCGGCGACAAGCACGATGCGGCTAAGGTGCTTAAGGGCTTTGGCGGCGCAGGCGTGCTGGAGTGGGTGGAAGACGATCAGGATGGCACCTACCGGGCGGTGTACACCGTCAAGTTTGCCAAGGCGGTGTTTGTGCTGCATTGCTTCAGCAAGAAGAGCAAACGCGGCAGTGAGACACCCAAAGAGGATATGGACATCATTCGCGCACGGCTCAAGGTGGCCGAGGCGCTTGCAAAGGAGCTATGACATGACCAAGAAAACCGCTGGGCGCACCATCGCCGGCATTGAGGCGGAAATGGGTTCAGGCAATGTGTTTGCCGACCTGGGCCTGCCCGACGCAGACAAACTCAAGATCAAGTCCGGCCTGGTGATTGAGATCACCAAGGCCATGCGCAAGCTGGGCCTGACCCAAAAAGCCGCCGCCGACCGCATGGGTATCCCCCAGCCCAAGGTCTCAAGCATGGTGCGCGGCGACTTTACTAACCTGTCAGAGCGCAAGCTGATGGACTGCCTGAACCGACTAGGCTACGACATTGAAATCAAGGTACGGCCAGCGGCTGAGCCATTAGGGCATTTGATGTTGACGATAGTGACGTGACGACCAAATGGTTTCGGCATCGTTGACGCTACTTGTGGGGCAGTAAATTAGTGATACGGAGTAACCGAGTTGTCATCCCGTGTTAACAATTGCAAAAGCTTAGGGTGAATGAATAGCTTTTCGCGACCTACCGCTTTTTCCTCCAGCACACCAATCTCTGTGAGCTGCTTTAGATAGCGCGATGCGGCTTGTCTCCCGGCAAGGTCTCGCTCCACGAGATTTTGGATTCTGCAGTAGGGTAGGTCGAAGATCAAATCAACCAGCTCACGGCTATAAATTTTCGGTGCGGCTTGCTTTACATGCGTGATGGTCAAGGCTGACAGATTGCGGATCGCTGAAATCTTGGCCGTCGTCCACCGTGCCGTATCCTCAATGCCTACAAGCAAATAGATAATCCACGGCTCCCATGTTTGACTGCGCGTGATGTCCAGTAGCAATCGGTAGTATTCGGCTTTGTTCTTGATGATGTGGCGGCTTAGATAAAGAATCGGCAGCGTGAGCAAGTCTTCCTGAATCAAAAACAGGCTGTTCAGAATGCGCCCGGTGCGACCGTTGCCATCGGTGAAGGGGTGGATCGCTTCGAATTGGTAGTGCCCAACTGCCATACGGATCAAGGGATCGATATCGCGCTGTTCATGAAGATAGCGCTCCAAGTTGGCGAGTTTTGTCCTCAGTAAATCTTCACCGACAGGAGGGGTGTAGATCACTTCTCCGGTTGCTTGGTTGGCGAGTGCAGTTCCCGGCACGCGCCTGACCTGCATCTCGATGCCCTTGATGCGTGAGCACACCTGTTCCGCTGTGCGGGTGTTCAGTGGTGTTTGCTTGAGTGCCCGGTACCCTTCCAGCAGTGCGCTGCTGTGGCGCAGTGCTTCGCGGGTGGCCGGGTCGGCTTGCTCCCCGGCGCTCTGGTACTGAAAAAGTCGGTCTGTCGTGGTAACGATGTTTTCGATTTCCGAGCTAGCTTGTGCTTCCAGAAGTGGCAGCGCATTGATCAAGACCCCTTGATTAGGAATCAGCTGCGCTGCCTGTTTCAGTTCCGCCAAGGCTGCACGCGCAGCGATGCACTGCTTGAGCACCGGGCGTGTCTCCACCTCTGCGGCGGGTGGCAAGGGGGGTAAGTCGTTGTAGGGCTGGTCTGCGCGCCAATCGGACATGGTTTACTTTTTAGAGTTTTGCGACACGTTCTCAGTGTATGTCGCTGGCGGCAACAGGTCAATCAAATATGTCGCAATTATTCCGAAATCGCGACATATTCAATCAATCAGTTGTCACCATCTCATCAAGCTTTGTACAAAACCACCGACTACTACGCCCCAGAGCATGAGCGCTGCATTGCCTGGAACGCCCCCCCTACGCTGGCTACTGCGTGGCCAGACCCTGATTTCCACCGGACCAAATTCATGTTTATGTTAAAAAAGTCGAGTCTATTTTAATATGTTCGTTAAAATAGTCGAATGAAACGCTACCTGGATGACTTGATTGCCGCCGATTTGCCGCGCAAGCTGGTGTTTGTTACGGGGGCGCGCCAGGTTGGCAAGACCACCCTGAGTCAGCAACTTCAGGCTTCGGCGACGCCATCGCACTACCTTAATTACGACGTGGCTGCAGACCGCGCCGTCATCGAGCGCCAAAGCTGGGCACCCAATGCAAAATTACTGGTGCTGGATGAGCTGCACAAAAAGTCCGGCTGGAAGCCCTGGCTTAAGGGTGTGATCGACGGGCGTCCGGTAGGTCAGCAGCAACTGGTCACCGGCAGCGCCCGCATGGACACCTTTCGGCAGAGTGGCGATTCGCTGGCCGGACGCTTTCTGTCCTGGCGATTGCACCCGATCTCAGTAAAGGAATGGTGCGAACACAGTCCCCAAGCGGCCGCGGGCCAACCGCCAACGCCTGATGCGGCTTTAGCCCACTTGCTCAACCGGGGCGGATTCCCGGAGCCCTGCCTGTTTGCAGCAACCGCATCGGGTGACAAAAATGCCCAGCGCTGGCGCGCGCAGTACGCCGACGCCCTGGTGCGCGAAGACGTGCTGGAGTTCTCGCGTATTCAGGAAGTCGCAGGCATGCGGGTGCTGCTGGAGTTGCTACGCGAACGTGTGGGGTCGCCCTTGTCGCTGGCCTCCATTGGGCGCGATCTGGGTTTGTCGCAGCCCACCGTCAAGCGTTTCATTGACATCTTGAAGGCGCTGTATATCGTTTTCACCGTACAGCCCTGGCACCACAATGTCGCCCGCTCGTTGATGCAGTCGCCCAAGGTCTATTTTTTCGATACCGGCATGGTGGGCGGCACGCAGGCCGGCACGCAGGCCGACACGACCAACAACGCGCTGATGGGCCTGCGTTTTGAAAATGCTGTTGCCGCTATGCTCCTAAAGCACGTAGAGTTTTTGCAAGATAGCGAGGCAGCGCCCGTGGGCCTGCACTATGTGCGCACCAAAGACGGCTCCGAGATTGACTTTGCCCTATCACGCGGCAATGTGCTGACGGACCTGATCGAATGCAAGTGGACTGACAACGCGCCGCACAAAGCGTTTGCCCGGTTCATGCCCCTGTGGCCCGATGCACAGGCTGTCCAACTGGTGCGCCACCTTCGCAATCCCGAGCTGCGCCATGGGGTAGACGTGGTACCCGCAGCGCCGTGGCTCGCCGCGCTGGCTGCATGAGCCCAAACCCCTCTGAGCTATCGGCCCTGCACTAGGGCTTGGCGATGCGTGTGCAGCCCCCACCCAGCGATAGCGTTTGCTACGTATTTCATAGCTTCTTGCGATGGTTTTACGGGGGCTAGCAGTCCGTTTCATCAAAAAGGTTATTTGCATGATAAGGGAACAAAAAACACGGGTGCTGCGGACACCGGTAGATGCTGTCAGCTTCACCCAGGCGCAAGACCTTGTGTTGCGCTGGGGCCATGCACACGTGAGTCGCTATGTGGTGTTGGCCAACGTGCATGTGGTGGTGACAGCCACGCGGGACGCTCAAGTGGTGGCGTTGGCAGTATTACATTGTGTTTCTGGCAGGGCGTAACCGCCAGGTGCTGACGGACCGCGAGATTCGCATTCAACGCTTGAGCATGGCTGCATTTCTCACGGTGTTTTTGCTGTTCTCTGCAGCCGTGGGTATGTTGGTGCTGTACCTCGTCAAATCGGTCTTGGGTATTGACCTGATTCCGGGGTTTTCGTTTGGGGTGTGGGATTGGTTTAAGGAAGAAGTGCTGGGCTTGCTACCAAAAGCGTAGCGGCTTACGCTCTGTTGGTGGGCGCTGGGGTAGTATTTGTCTATGAAAATTTCGCGTAAAGCAGCATTGGCACTATTGGCTATTCTGTTTTTCCTATTGCTCGTGGGCACCCAGATTCCCGGCGTTTGGCGTGACGAGGCGTTTCGGGTGGCGCATATGCCGTGGCAGATGAACAAGGTGGCGCACTTTTGCCTGTTTGCGGCCATGGGGTGGCTGGCGCATGCAGCACCCTTGCGCTATTCCGTGTCACGAGTGGTGGTGGTGACGCTGCTGGCAGCGCTAATCACCGAGGGGCTGCAGTTCTTTGCATCGCACCGCGACCCCTCGTGGGCCGACGTAGGCATCGACATGGCCGGTGCTGGTGCCGGGTTGGCACTGGCGCGTTGGGGGAATCCAAACTAGCTATACTGTACAGGTTGTCTGGTTTAAGGAGCATTTCCGTGATTACTGTAACTTCGATGGATGCGCAAAACCGTTTTGGCCAACTGCTCGACACGGTGCAGCGCGAGCCGGTCACGATAACCCGGCACGGCCGCACCGCTGCGTTCATCATTTCGCCTCGCGACATGCAAGACCTGCAGGATGCACGTCGCAAGCGCAGTGCCGCGATAGTGGCACTCGAAGGCTGGAGTCAAAAAGCGGTAGCCAACGCGCTACCGGCTTCAGCAAGCCTCACGGATGCAGACGTTGTAGAACTGGTCAAAGCATCCCGGTGAGTCGGTTTTCTCGGGTTGTCATGGACACCAGCACGTTGGTGGGTGCGGCTTTGCGTGTTGACTCCGTGCCCTACCAAGCATTCAAGCTGGCCATTTCGCAGGGTGAGTTGTGCGTGTCGGCGGCGACAATTGGCGAATTGGAGAAAGTGCTACGAAGACCAAAGTTCGATCGTTACCTGCCATCGGGTGTACGCAAAGAGTTCGTTGAGTTGGTTCGTTCAGTTGCGCACTTGGTGCCAGTCTCTGCACACGACGAGGCCGAGGCAGTGCCGGCGTGCCGCGATTCAAAGGACAATCTGTTTCTGGCACTGGTAGTGGCGTGTGACGCGGATGTATTGGTGAGCAGCGATGCGGACTTGCTGGTTTTACATCCGTGGCGAGGCGTGCCAATTTTCTCGCCCGCCGATTTTTTGCTATCAAGTCAGTAGCTGCTTACGCATATTTCACAGGGCTGGGAGGCCATTTTCGCTATGAATAGCAATATTTTGGTAACAGGTGGCGCCGGGTATATCGGCAGCCACGCCTGCGTGGAATTGCTCAACGCGGGCTACAACGTTACGGTGTTCGACAATTACTGCAACAGCAAGCCCGAGTCCTTGAACCGGGTGGAGCGCATTACCGGCAAGACACTTGCGCGCATAGAGGGCGATGTGCGTGATGGTGCAGCGCTGGTGGCGGCGTTGCAGCAGAGCCAGGCCAGTGCGGTGATCCACTTCGCCGGGCTCAAAGCGGTGGGTGAATCGGTGCAAAAACCCTTGGCGTATTACGACAACAATGTGGTGGGCAGCGTGCGTCTGCTGGAAGCCATGGCGGTGTGTGGTGTCAAGACGCTGGTGTTCAGCTCGTCGGCCACTGTGTATGGTGACCCTCAGCGGTTGCCGCTCACCGAAGACCATCCGCTGTCTGCCACCAACCCGTATGGGCGCAGCAAGCTGATCATTGAAGACATGCTGCGCGATACGTTTACGAGTGACCCGAGTTATCGTTTTGGAATTCTGCGTTACTTTAATCCGGTGGGCGCGCACCACAGCGGGCAGATTGGCGAAGATCCGCAGGGGGTGCCCAACAATCTGTTGCCCTTTGTGGCACAAGTGGCCGTGGGTCGCCGTGAGTTTCTCAATGTGTGGGGCAACGACTACGCCACGCCCGATGGCACCGGTGTGCGCGACTACATTCATGTGGTGGACCTTGCCTTGGGCCATGTGCGCGCGCTTGAGATGCTGGGCAGTTTTCCTGACGGGCAGTGCACCGCCATCAACCTGGGCACCGGCAATGGTTACAGCGTGCTGGACATGGTGAAGGCCTTTGAGGCCGCCAGTGGCAACGCAGTGCCATACAAAGTGCAACCGCGGCGTGCTGGTGACATTGCCGCTTGTTACGCAGCCCCGGCTTTGGCGCAAAAGCTGTTGGGGTGGCGTGCGCAGCGTGATTTGCAGGCCATGTGCCAGGATGCGTGGCGCTGGCAGAGTGGCAATCCCACGGGCTATGGCGATTAAGATGCGTGCTTCACGAAGAAATGGAGCGACATGCATTTGCCACAGCGTTGGCGCTGGCGTTTAGGCACAGGTGGCCTGCTGCTGGCATTGGGGTTGATTGCACTGCCGGGTTGGGCCGGGTTGGTGGATTTTTCCGCCAACCTCATTCATTTTGTGGAGAAGAAGTGGGGTGCCGATGCCGCTGCGCGCATGCAGGTGTGGCAGCGCCTGGTGCGCGACAGCAAGGCCGCCGCTGCCAAAGGGCGCGCCGACAGCGTAAGTCTCAAAAACGTGAACGGGTTTTTCAATCAGGTTGCCTACGTGAATGACATCAAGCATTGGGGCGTGGAAGATTACTGGGCCACACCCATCGAGATGCTTGGTACGTTTGGCGGCGACTGTGAAGACTACTCCATTGGCAAATACCTCTCGCTCAAGGAGAGCGGCATACCCATCGAGAAGCTGCGCATTACCTATGTGCGGGCTTTGAAGCTGGGGGAGTCGCACATGGTGCTGGCCTACTACGCCACGCCGGACTTCATTACCTGGACTGCCAATGCACTGGGCGAACCACATCAGTTACGAACCCCGCCTCCGTCAGTCCCTGTCGGAGGTAATCCCCAGTTTTGGGTTCATCCTCGACGATCAGGATTCTCATGCTTCACTGCCGAACATCAGGCGCATCATGGGAAAACGCCGTCGCTCAAAGCATGAGCAGTGCTACGTTGGTGCCAACCGCGGCAGTCCAGACCAATGAGCGTAAAGTGCCGAGATTCATCAGATACATCGCCACATACGCTACGCGAAGGCCTACGAACGCCATGGCCAAAGTGTCTATGCGGGCTGGATCGCCTTGTCCCATCTGTGCCACCAGTACTGAGCCTATGAAAAGCGGTAAAGCTTCAAAACCATTGGAGTGAGCGGCCATCGCGCGTTGCTGCCATCCAGCCAATTTGCTCGCCCACTCGCGCGGATTGTTGTTGTCGTACTTTCCGTCCTTGTAGGAGTATTTCAAGGAACTGACTTTGGGCAGCAGGGCCGTCATCATCGGCAAAAGACATGCAATCAAGATACACCACTTTACGATTGTCATCGAAACCTCCTCGGCCAATGGCCATGTCAAATATGCGCAGAGGCAAACCACTTCATCTGAACGCTCGCGGATTATGTGTTACTGCGCTGGCTGAAGTCGTTGATTAGGGTGATGTAGTCCCTTGCTCAGGGTTCCCCCCCCTTCAAAAAAGGTCTGGACTATCTGCAATGGCTTGAGCGGGGTGCCAAAATGCAGTCCTTGGTTAGATACACTTGAATATATTGCTAAAAGAAGGAATCACAGTGCGTAGTACATTTTTTCGCGTCATCGTGCGTTGCCTGTCGGTGGCAGCGTTGGCTTTGCCTCTGTTCGCTGGCGTGGCCCAGGCCCAAACTCCCGCTCCTGCGCCTGCAGAAGCCCCTGCAGCAGCAGCGGTAGCGCCGGCCAAGGTTGAGGCTGCCAAAGCAGCCGAGAACCCCTACGGCCTGAGTGCCCTGT
>JAIFLV010000027.1 GCA_020048895.1 Rhodoferax sp.
AGCACTTGCACATACAGGTTTTTCACCTGCTCGGTGTCGTTGGTGACCCGACTCACCAATTGTCCGGTAATGGCCTTGTCAAAAAATGCCATCGGCAGTCGCATCACGTGCCCGTAGACCTCTTCACGCAAGCGGCGCACGGAGCGCATCGCCACGCCGGCAAGGCGGGTCAGTTGGGTATAACGGACTATGCTGCCCATCGACCCGGCCAGAAGGATACCGCCCAGCAACAGCACGACCTGGGTCAGTTCAAAGTGCCGCGGCAATAGCACATGGTCAATGAAGTACTTGCCAAGCAATGGCCCTGCCGCTTCCAGCAGAGCCGCAACAATCAGCCAGCCGCAGCCTTTCCACACATGGTGATGCTCGGTGGCAGCGGAATGAACCAGCAGCGCCACGGCACGGCGCACATTGTGCCGCTGGAACGGGGTGTCAGTCAGCATCCAGGCTCGCTTCCAGTTGTTGGTAACGCCACTGAGCGGCGTACCATCCGCCACTGGCAATCAGGGCTTCGTGGTCACCTTGTTCGACAATGCGGCCACCGTCCACCACGATAATGTGATTGGCACGCGCCACTGCGCTGAGTCGGTGGCTGACGATGACAGTGATTCTGCTGGCACTACCGCGTCGCAACGCCTCCAGGTGTTCCAGAATCGTTGTCTCGGTGTGCGTATCTACTGCGGACAGCGCATCGTCAAGCAGCAGCAAGGGAGCATCGGCCAGCAAGGCTCTGGCAATCGCCACGCGTTGGCGCTGCCCGCCTGACAAGGTCACTCCCTTTTCACCTACCTTGGTGTCATAGCCCTGTGGCATGCGCACGATATCGTCGTGAATGCAGGCTTGGCGCGCCGCGCGCTCAATGTCATCCCGACTCGCGCTTGCCTTACCCAGGGTGATGTTTTCTGCAACCGAAGCGGAAAACAAGAAGGGCTCCTGCGGCACCCAACTGATGGCCTTCTGCAATGCATCCAATCTGTAGTCGTGCAGTGCGTGACGGCCCCAGCGCACTTGACCTTGCTGCGCCATGTACTGCCGCAAAATCAGACGCAGCACACTGGATTTTCCGGCTCCGGTAGCGCCTACGATGCCCAACGTATCTCCCACTGCAACGTGGAGATTGAACTTCGCCAGTGCGTGTGCCGGCTGGCCAGGGTAGGAAAATGTCACGTCCTGAAAAACCAGCGCACCCGGCTCAATTACCGCGTGCTCACCGTGGTCTTCAATGGACAGCGGTGCATCCAGCGTGGGTTGCAGGCGCCCCCAGGCTGCGCGGCCACGCTCGAGAAGCGCCAGAACCCAACCCGCTGCAAACATGGGCCAGATGAGTTGCCCCAAATACATGGTGAATGCGGTCAACGCGCCAATAGTGAGGTCGCCCTGCCACACCAGAATGCCACCCGCCCCAAAAGTGAGCACAGTGGCACTGATCAGCGCGATACCTACGGCCGGCTCAAAGGCTGCCTCCCAGCGCTGCGCCCGCAGGCTGGCACTGGCCGCACTCTCGGCCAAGTCGGCAAACACCTTGGCACTGCGCGCCTCGAGCCCCAGAGCGCGCAGGGTGCGCACTCCCGTGAGTGTTTCCTGCACATGGTCATTGAGCTTGCCAAACCGCTCCAAAGAGTCTTTGGACGCCTGATGGATGTGCGACGAAATGCGCCAGAAAGCGAATGCCATGAATGGAAATGGCAACAAAGCCGCCACAGCCAAGCGCCAGTCAATACCCAGCGTCATCATGGCCACCACGAGGATCAGCGTCAGCGTGCCATCAAACCCGGCCAGCATGGCCTCGCCCGAAGCCATCTCCACCGAGTCGATATCGTTGGTGGCCAGCGCCATCAAGTCTCCGGTACCACGCTGATGAAAGAAGTGCGGCCCCTGCTGGCACAGGCGCGCGTACAGACGCGTGCGGAGTTCGGCCCCCAGACGGTAGCTGGCAGCAAACAACTGCAGCCTCCAGGCCACCCTCAGAAAATAGATGAGCACGCCTGCGAGTATCAATGTGCCGAGTTGCCATAACAACGCTTCGTGTCCAAGGCTGCCGTTGGCAAGACCATCCACCACACGTCCGACCTGGCGCGGAATAAACACTGTCAGCGCACTGACCGATGCCAACATCAATGCCGAAAGCAGGTACGGACGCCAGTTACGACGCACGTAGGCAGAAATAAGGCCCGTCAGCGTCATCGGGGCGTTGGCAGGCGAGGTGATGACTTCTTCTTTCACTCGACGCGCGTGATGCGACTCGGCTTGAACCCCAGATCCGCTGCCTTTCCCTTGCGCGCCCTTGCGGCGCGGGCATTGTTCAAACTGCGAATCTCCAGTGTTTCCTCACGCTCTTTGCCGCCGCGCCCAGTACCTTCGATACGCACACTGCGCGTATAGGCGGCAGCCCCAGCGAGCGCATCCTTGGTTTCTAGATCGATCAGCATCAAGCCACGTCCGCCATTGGCCATGGATTTGAGTTCGGCAATGTCGAACGTGAGAATTCGGCCACCAATGGATGCACATGCAACATGTGTCGCCGGTAGAACTACTGCTGCCGGAGTGCCTGCGGTTACCACCCTGCCCTGCGCGCCGGACACCAATGAGGGGCAACACAACGTCTCACCCTCGTTGCAGGTGACAAATGCCTTGCCCGCCTTCTGGCGCGAGACCATGTTATCCACTGTCGCCAAGAAACCGTAGCCGCCCGTTCCGCTCAGTAGCAACGTGGCGCTGGACGGACCAGCAAAGTAGTACAGCAACTGGGTGCCACTTTCCAGGTCAATCAATGTGGTAACCGGCTGCCCGTCGCCCCGACCACCGGGCAGCAGCGAGACCGCCACCGAATAGACACGCCCGTTGGATCCAAATACCAGCAGGGTGTCGACACTACGGCACTCGAACGTTCCGTACAGGCCATCACCCGCCTTGAACGCAAACGCCGCCGCCTCGTGGCCGTGTCCGGTGCGGGCACGCACCCATCCCTTCTGGCTCACTACCACGGTCACGGGCTCGTCCACCACTTTGACTTCCAGCACGGCCTTTTTCTCGGCCTGAATGAGCGTGCGGCGCGGGTCGGCAAAAACCTTGGCGTCAGCCTCAATCTCCTTGACCATCAAGCGCCGCAGCGCCGCCGGGCTGCCCAGAATCTCCTCGAGTTTCCCCTGTTCGGTTCGCAACTCGGTCAACTCTTGCTCGATCTTGATGGCCTCCAGTCGCGCCAATTGGCGCAGTCTGATCTCGAGAATGTCTTCGGCTTGGCGCTCGGAAAGCCGGAACCGCTCCATCAACGCCGATTTGGGTTCGTCGGACTGGCGGATAATGGCGATCACCTCGTCAATGTTGAGCAAGACAAGTTGCCGACCTTCCAGAATGTGGATGCGATCCAGCACTTTGCCCAAGCGGTGGCGCGAACGCCGCTCGATGGTCCCCTGACGAAATGCAATCCATTCTTGCAGCATTTGCCTGAAGGACTTTTGCGTGGGCCGACCGTCCAGACCGATCATCGTCAGATTGATGGGCGAAGACGTCTCAAGGCTGGTGTGCGCCAGCAACGCGGTGATCAGTTCCTGCTGCTCGATGCGGCTGGTTTTGGGCTCAAACACCAGTCGCACTGGCGCATCCTTGTTGGACTCATCGCGCACCACATCGAGCACGGCGAGCACGCTGGCTTTCAACTGGGTCTGCTCCTGCGACAGCGCCTTCTTGCCGGCTTTGACCTTCGGGTTGGTCAACTCCTCGATTTCTTCCAGCACCCGTTGGTTGCTCACACCCGGCGGCAGCTCGGTTACCACCAGTTGCCACTGCCCGCGCGCCAAGTCTTCAATTTTCCAGCGGGCACGCACTTTCAGCGAGCCGCGCCCGGTACGATACGCCTCGGCAATATCGGCCGCGCTGCTGATAATCTGCCCGCCACCCGGAAAATCGGGGCCTGGCACCAACGCTGCCAATGCCTCGTCGTCCAGAGCCGGCGTCTTGATCAAGGCTACACAGGCATCAGCAATTTCGCGCAGGTTGTGACTCGGAATTTCAGTCGCCAGGCCGACCGCAATGCCGCTGGCACCGTTGAGAAGTGAGAATGGTAGCCGTGCCGGCAACTGCTTGGGCTCTTCGGTGGAGCCGTCGTAGTTGGGCTGAAAGTCCACAGTGCCCTGGTCGATCTCATCGAGCAGCAAACTGGTGATCCTGGACAGCCGTGCTTCGGTATAACGCATGGCGGCCGCACCATCGCCGTCACGGGAGCCAAAATTGCCCTGACCATCAATCAACGGGTAGCGTTGAGAAAAGTCCTGCGCCATGCGCACTAGAGCGTCGTAGGCAGCCTGGTCCCCATGGGGATGAAAGCGGCCCAGTACATCACCCACCACGCGCGCACTTTTGACCGGCCGCGCACCCGTATTGCCATTGGGACCACCAAACCCCAGTCCCATCCGCGCCATGGAATACAAAATGCGTCGCTGCACCGGTTTTTGGCCGTCGCACACATCGGGCAGTGCGCGGCCCTTCACAACGCTCAGGGCGTATTCAAGATACGCGCGCTGAGCGTAAGTTGCCAGGTTGAGTTGGTCATCGCCACCGTCATCCGGTTGGGCTAAGTCAAGTAGGGGTTGGTCGGTCATCGGGTTGTTGTCTTTTTGACTTGTTACTTCGTTCGCTACGGAGATAAGGGATTGGGCAGCTTCCTCATGGTGGGGTACCACAAATCGTCAGCCGCCCAACCCCTTACCTCCGTGATCAGTTGGCACGCCCAAAAATAGATTTTCAAGATTTCTCGCATACTTGGACGGAGGTGACTGGGGTATCGGCAATAGCCGATTTGTGGTACCCCACCATGAGGCGATTGCCGATACACCAGTCGCCGATCGGTAACCAAAGATATGAACCAAATATGCTCCTGACGCCCGTACAGCAAGCGTAACCAGCTACCAAATTCATAGCTAAACGTCAATCTCGACAGAGTCGCCGTGCAGCTCCATCAACTCGCGTCGGGCAGCAGCTTCACCCTTGCCCATCAGCTTGGTGATCAACACTTCAGTTTGTCCAAAATCAATGGCGCCTAAAGTGACGGGCAACAACCGACGTGTGTCCGGATTGAGCGTGGTGTCCCACAACTGCTCGGCATTCATCTCTCCCAGGCCTTTGAACCGGCTGATGCTCCAGGCGCCTTCACGAACACCTTCCTTGTGCAGTTTGTCGAGAATGGCCGTGAGTTCACCTTCATCGAGCGCGTACGCCTTGGATGCAGGCTTCTTGCCGCGGGCGGGGGCATCCACCCGAAACAATGGCGGGCGGGCTACAAACACGTGCCCAGTCTCGATCAGTTTGGGAAAGTGGCGGAAAAACAGCGTAAGAAGCAAAACCTGGATGTGCGAGCCATCCACGTCCGCATCGCTCAATATGCAAACCTTGCCATAGCGCAGTCCACTCAAGTCCGGCGTGTCGTTGGGACCGTGCGGGTCGACACCGATTGCGACCGAAATGTCATGAATCTCCGTGTTGGCAAACAGACGGTCCCGGTCCACTTCCCAGGTATTGAGCACCTTTCCGCGTAAGGGAAGGATCGCCTGGTTTTCCTTGTCTCGCCCCATTTTGGCGCTGCCACCAGCTGAATCGCCCTCGACCAGAAACACTTCGTTGTAGGCAATGTCTCGGCTTTCGCAATCCGTGAGTTTGCCTGGCAAAACCGCCACCCCTGAACTCTTGCGCTTTTCGACCTTCTGCCCCGCCTTTTGCCGGCTTTGTGCGGCCTTGATGGCGAGTTCCGCGAGTTTCTTTCCGTAGTCGACGTGCTGGTTGAGCCACAACTCCAGCGCCGGCCGCACAAAACTCGACACCAGGCGCACTGCGTCGCGGGAGTTCAGGCGCTCCTTGATCTGTCCCTGAAACTGCGGGTCAAGTACCTTGGTCGACAGAACATAGCTGGCCCGCGCAAACACATCCTCGGGCATGAGCTTCACGCCCTTGGGCAGCAACGAATGGAACTCGATGAAACTCTTGACTGCCGTGAACAGCCCATCACGCAGTCCGCTCTCGTGGGTGCCGCCCGCGCTGGTCGGGATGAGGTTGACATAGCTCTCGCGTACCGGTTGCCCCTCTTCGGTAAATGCCACGCACCAAGCCGCGCCCTCGCCTTCCGCGAAATTGTCGCTGTGGGCGTCGGCAAAACCTTCACCATCAAACATCGGGATCACCGGCTCCCCGTTCAAGGTTTGCTCGAGATAGTCGCGCAAACCACCCTTGTAGAGCCAGGTCTGGGACTCCTTGGTCTTCTCCACCATGAGCGACACACTCACACCCGGCATGAGCACCGCTTTGCTGCGCAGCAAGTGGGTCAGGTCAGCCATGGGTAGCGCCGCAGACTCAAAATACTTGGCATCTGGCCAGACTCGCACCGTGGTGCCGGACTTGCGGTCACCCTCGACCGCCTTGCGAATCTGCAATGGCTCGTCGACATCCCCACCCGCAAATACGATCCGAGCCACCGAACCCTCACGGTAGCTGGTAGCCTCCAGACGCTTGCCCAAGGCGTTGGTCACACTCACGCCCACGCCGTGCAGACCACCCGAAAAACTGTAGGCACCACCCTTGCCCTTGTCGAATTTGCCACCGGCATGCAGGCGCGTAAATACCAGCTCGATCACCGGTGCATTTTCTTCGGGGTGCATGCCAAACGGGATGCCGCGTCCATCGTCCTCAACCGTGACGGAACCATCGGTGTGCACAATGACCTTAATTTTTTTCCCATAGCCACCGAGTGACTCATCCGCGGCGTTGTCCAGAACTTCCTGGATCACGTGCAACGGGTTATCGGTACGGGTGTACATGCCGGGTCGCTGTTTGACAGGCTCCAGCCCTTTCAAGACACGGATCGATCCTTCGGAATATTCGGAGTTGGGTTTGACAGACATAGGGCGCGATTGTAGACGCAGGATCGCGTTTTCCTGTACATAACAACAGCCTGCTTTTCCCCGCAGCAATTCCAGTAACGCGCAAACACGCAGGATTGGCGACAATCGGGGGATGACGATGGCCCAAAAACAGCTCTCCACCCTGCAGGTATTGGCCTGTGGAGCCACCATTGTGACCCTGTCCATGGGCGTGCGTCACGGGTTTGGTCTTTGGCTTCAGCCGATCACTCAGGCGCAGAACTGGACTCGTGAAACTTTCGCTTTCGCCTTGGCGATTCAGAATCTGGTGTGGGGAGTCACCGGCATTTTTGCTGGCATGCTGGCCGATCGGTTCGGGGCATTTCGCGTCATCATGGGTGGCTCGATCCTGTACGCAGTGGGACTGATCGGCATGGCCTACGCCACCACAGCTCTGCTCTTTTCTCTGAGTACCGGAATACTGATCGGTATGGCGCAGGCGGGAACGACGTATGCAGTGATCTACGGCGTCATTGGTCGCAACGTCAGTGCAGAGAATCGATCCTGGGCGATGGGCGTTGCGGCTGCAGCGGGCTCATTTGGTCAATTTCTCATGGTGCCAACGGAGGGGTTCTTGATCAGCCAGTTCGGCTGGCAGCAGGCACTGGTTTTGCTTGGGTTGGCCTGTCTGCTCATGGTTCCGCTGGCCTGGGGACTGCGGGAGCCGACGTTTGACGCAGCGACTACTCCCCAGCGCGATCAAACCATCCTGCAGGCATTGCTGGAAGCATTCAAGTACCCCAGCTTCCAGTTGCTGATGGCAGGCTATTTCGTGTGTGGATTCCAGGTGGTCTTTATCGGTGTGCACATGCCAAGCTACCTGCGTGATAACGGACTCACGCCGCAAGTGGCGAGTTATTCCCTGGCTCTGATAGGCTTGTTCAACGTCTTTGGGACCTATGCCGCCGGAGTGCTTGGGCAGAAAATGCAAAAGAAGAATATTTTGGCATTCATCTATTTCGCTCGATCGGTGGCAATCACCGTGTTTCTGATGGCACCTCTGACACCCATCAGTGTGTATCTCTTTTCCGCGGTGATGGGTGTTCTGTGGTTGTCGACCGTACCGCCCACCAATGCCACCGTCGCGCAGATATTCGGCGTTGCGCACCTGTCCATGCTCGGTGGATTTGTATTTTTCAGCCACCAAATTGGCTCTTTCATGGGGGTATGGCTCGGCGGATACCTGTACGACACCACGGGCAGCTATGACGTCGTCTGGTATATCGCGATAGGATTGGGCATCGCGGCTGCTTTGATCAATCTCCCCGTCAAGGAAAATGCAATTTCCCGTCCGCCTGCAACAAGAGCCAGCGCCGCATGAAAACTTCAGGACGTTTGCTCATGGCTGTCGTGGCAGCCACCGTTCTGGGAAGCGTTTTCTATCTCTATACCCGCCCGGACTTTCTCGTGCAAATGGTGAATGATCTGTGGGCCTGCTTTTAGGGATACCAGTTTAACCATGGAAATGCCCCCATCACCCTGGATAACTCGTTGGACGCATTTGTTAAAGGCCTATGCGGATGTGCTCGATGTGGCATGCGGCGCTGGACGGCACACACAGTGGTTTGCCGATCACGGCCATCGGGTGACAGGAATTGATCGCGACCTGTCGGGAGCCCTGCATTTGTCAAGCCGCGCCACGCTGGTACAGGCGGACATGGAAAGTGAAACCTGGCCGCTTGCTGTGTCGGGAAAACCCAGGCAGTTCGACGCGGTTATCGTGACAAACTACTTGTGGCGTCCATTGATGCCAATCTTGCTACAGAGCCTGGCACCCAAGGGCATCCTTCTCTACGAGACTTTCACCCAAGGTAACGAAACAGTCGGCCGCCCCACACGTGCCGAGTTTCTACTGCGCCCTGGCGAACTGCTCCGTTACTGTGAAGATTTTCATGTGGTGGCTTATGAACAGGGTTTTCTCGATGAACCGCAGCGCTTTGTGCAGCGTATCGTCGCTGTAGCCAAACCGGAGTTGTCCGAAGCAACCCATCCGTTTGATCGCTACCCGCTCTAGGTAGAATGCCTGCCTACTACCAAACACTCGAAATGAAATCAGCTCAAGGTCAACTCAAAGGTAGCATCGTGGCCCTCATCACGCCGATGCATGACGATGGCTCCGTGGACTACGCGGCTTTGCGAAAGCTGATCGACTGGCACATTGCCGAGGGAACGGACTGTATCGGTGTCGTCGGCACCACCGGCGAGTCGCCCACTGTCACGGTACCCGAGCACTGCGAAATCATCCGCGTCTCCGTTGAGCAAGCCGCCGGGCGGGTCCCTATCATGGCTGGCTGCGGTGCCAATTCCACTGCGGAAGCCATTGAACTCGCTCAATTCGCGAAAAAAGTCGGGGCAGACAGCCAATTGCAGGTCGTGCCGTACTACAACAAGCCGACTCAGGAAGGGCAGTTTCAGCACTTTAAGGCAATCGCGGAGGCAGTCGACTTGCCAATGGTGCTTTACAACGTGCCCGGCCGCTCCGTGGCAGATCTGGCCCATGAAACGGTCATGCGCCTTGCGCAAGTACCTGGAATCGTCGGCATCAAGGAAGCGACAGGGAACATTGAGCGCGCCCAATGGCTAATTAAGGAGGCCCCACCCGGTTTTTCGATCTACTCTGGCGACGATCCGACGGCGATTGCATTGATGCTATGCGGTGGTCATGGCAATGTGAGTGTGACTGCCAATGTTGCACCACGACAGATGCATGAACTCTGCGCGGCGGCGATAGCCGGCAATTTGGCGTTGGCCAATGACATCCAGCGCCGTTTGTTGCCACTGCACAAGGCCCTTTTTGTCGAAGCCAACCCGATCCCGGTAAAGTGGGCCGTGGCTCGGATGGGAAAATGCCAAGGAGCGTTGCGACTGCCCATGACACCCCTCACGTCAGCCAATCACCGTGTTCTTGAGGCAGCATTGCACTCTCTCGAGCTCATTTGACGACCATTTCAATTTCAAGGAAATTTGTGAATTCATTTTCAAAAGTCGCCCTACTTGGGATCTCCGTTTCCCTGTGCGCCTGCTCGGCACTCGAAACCGACAAGGTGGACTACCGTAGCGTGACGTCCACCAAAGCACCATCACTCGATGTCCCGCCGGACCTCACCCAGCTCTCAAGAGATACGCGGTATGTCGTGGTGGATGGAGCTGTTTCTGCCTCATCATTGCCGGGTCGCGCAAACACTCCAACCGGCAAGAGTTCCATTGCCGCCATTTCGGCGGGCGATGTGCGTATCGAACGCTCAGGCAATCAGCGCTGGCTGGTGGTAACCCGACCAGCGGAAAAGCTGTGGGATCCGCTGAAAGAATTCTGGCAGGAGAATGGATTTATTCTGGTGAAGGACCAGAGTGACTTGGGAATCATGGAGACGGATTGGGCCGAGAACAGAGCGAAAATTCCGCAGGACATGATTCGCAGCACGATCGGGAAGTTGTTTGACGGTCTCTACTCCACCCCGGAACGAGACAAATTCCGCACCCGGGTGGAACGTAACACACAGGGCGAAACAGAAATCTTCATCACACACAGAGGTGTGATGGAAATCTACACGACCGAAGCAAAGGACCAGACAGTCTGGCAAGGGCGCCCTGCGGACATCGAGTTGGAGACAGAGTTCCTGCGACGCCTCATGGTGAAGTTAGGTGTCGGCAGCGACAGCGCCAAGACCATGGTTGCAACCAGCGTGGCCACAAAGCCATTGTCGGCAGTAACCTCGGAGAATGGTAGAACGGTGGTACGTGTTCAAGAAGGCTTCGATCGCGCCTGGCGGCGTGTTGGCCTCGCGCTGGATCGTGCAGGCTTTACGGTGGAAGACCGCGACCGCAAAAAGGGGATCTATTTTGTTCGATATGTCGCCACTCCCAGCACTGGTAACGACGCAGGCTTCCTTGCCAAACTGTTCAGCAGTTCGAGCAAGACTGGTGATACGCAAAAATACCAAATACTGGTCGTAAGCGCGGGCGACGTCAGCACGGTGTCGGTGCTAAACGAACAGGGAACCCCAGACCCGTCTGAGACTGCCAACCGCATTCTCAAGATCATTGCTGACGACGTTAAATAACGCGGAACTGGGGCATTGGGTCCCGAGTCCGGTCGAAAAAAAACCACCCAAGGGTGGTTTTTTTGTAAGTGTCTCGAATCAGGGCTTGGCGGGAGCCGAGGCTGCAGGTGCAGCTGCAGCAGGCGCAGCGGCTGCGGGGGCCGAAGCATCTGCGGCTGGAGCGGCTGGTGCCGCAGGTGCTACTGCCGCGGGAGCGGGTGCTGCGGCTGGAGCGGGTGCCGGAGCAGGCGCTTCTTCTTTCTTACCGCAGGCAGCGAGGGCAGCGGCAGCAATAACTGCTGCCAATACGAGAGATTTGTTCATGTTGAAAACCAATGTGTGTTGACGAAAAATGGCAAAACGGCCTAGTTGACCTAGCGCCTGGACTTCGGCATAAAAGCGTCTTGCTTTTTTGCCTAGCCCGCGATTGTACTTTATTGCATTGATGAGACTGGGGAAAACCCTCTAACCGAGCCTACAAACCCAATGTAGTGACTGCAAACCCTGTCCCACTTTGACGTCGAAGTTCGTCCAATTCCTCTAGGAGAGCTGCCCGCCTTTGAGGTTCAAAGCCAGAATTACCCGTGCAGCGTTGTACATCCAGTCGCCGAATCACCCAATGAGGGCTCCACAGCGCACTCGGAACTTCGCCCGAATCCACTCCTTTGCAAACACGACAGTCCAGCAAGTGGTTCCAGGTGCTGCGCCATGTCACAAAACGCGGATGGTAGCGGCGGACATCATCGTACTGCGCCGCCAGCAGTGTCAATTTTCGGCCGCTTCGTGCCCAGGCATTCAGCGATTCGACCACCGCACGCTCTCGTAGTGGCCAGTCCAGAAAACTGGGATCGCTCCATACCATCGCGCTCCAACCATCCCGTGCCGCCGTCGCAAGTGCGTCGCGTACCAGTTGTGAAAATGCCTGTGCACCAACGAACGGACCCGAAGGTAATGACACAAGAGGATCAGGACTCGACATACAACCACCCCGCATCAATCCAATCTGCTACCAAAGCTTTGGCGCCGTGGCTCAGGCGCTGAACACTATCGGCAGCCAATACGCCGCGGTCAGCCAACTCCCGCATGAGCAACGCATCGCGCCCCGCAGCCAGGAAACTCTCTCCATTGATGAACACATGCGCACTGTCGTAAAGCATCCTGCTGCAACGGCTTAGGCGCAATACACCTTTTGTTGCCATGCCTGAAGACGCCGCAAACAAGACCGTTGCCTTTGGCTCAGTCAAGTATTCGCCTAGCGCCCGCGCAGCTGCGCTAGGGTCACGCAGGGCACGCAACACCGCATCGGAGGCGAATTTTGATACCTTTTCTGGAATTTCGCCGGGACGCGTGGTGGCTGCTTGCCGAGGATCCTGGTACAACACGTCCGAACCTGCAGGAGCATGCGCTTCCGCGATTCGGTGCAACAACTCGCTGGCAAGATCACAGCGACTCGGCGAGCGAAACCCGACAGAATATGTCATGCATTCGCCTACGGCCACGCCATCGTGTGCGTACAACGGCGGAAGGTAAAGCAGATCGCCAGGATCAAGAACCATCTCCTGTTCAGGTTGAAAATCTGAAAGAATCTTGAGTGGCATATTCGGCAAAAGGCGCAAGTTCTCCTGTCGCCCGATCCGCCATCGTCGTTGTCCCTGTGCCTGCAGCAGAAAAACGTCGTAACTGTCGAAGTGCGGTCCTACGCCGCCTTGGTCTGTGGCGTAGCTGACCATCACATCATCGAGTCGGGCGGATGGAATGAAATCGAATTGTCTACGCAGCGCATGCACGCGCTCGTCCAGCAAATCGACGCCCTGTACCAGTAATGTCCAGCCTGGACGTTTGAACGGCGGGAGGGCTCGCCGCTCGAACGGTCCGTGCCGCAGCTTCCAGCCCGAACCATCCACAGCGCCGGCCTGTACGACCAAACGCGATTCCACTTCACCGGATGCGGCCAGCGAGACCAGATCGGACCGGCCCACCGGTGGGACAAACCCCTTGATGGCCTGACGAATCAGAAGAGGCTTCTTCTGCCAATGGTTACGCATAAACATCGCGGGGGTAAGACCTCCGAGCAGCGCCAGTGGTTCGTGAATTTTCATGGAGACATTTTCTGCGCAATTGAAAACAAATTGCAATTCTTGCTGCGACAATTCCGCCATGGAAATCACTCAACATTGCGTCGTAGCCCTCACTTGGACGCTGAAAGATACTTTGGGGGAAGAACTGGACATTCTGGACGATCCGGTCGAGTTTCTGATTGGAGGGTCCGACTTACTCCCCGCCATTGAAGCAGCATTGCAAGGGCACGGGGTTGGCTCCACGATCGAGATGCAGTTGGAGCCTGAGCAGACCTTTGGCGATTTTGACGACAAGCTGCTTTTTCTGGAGCCGCGCAAACTCTTTCCTGCGGAATTGGTGGTGGGCCTTACTCTGGAAGGTACGGCCTTGCCGCATGGATGCAATCCCAGCGCGCCTAAAGACGCTCTGTACACGATCACAGACATTTACCCGGAGCATGTGGTGCTCGATGGCAATCATCCCCTTGCAGGAATTGCCATTCGTATTCGGATGAACGTCAAATCGGTACGCCCAGCCACCGAGGATGAAGAAGCCAGGGGCACTTGCGGGACCGGATTTTTCAAGATTTCCACACCGTGATGCGACGAAGAACGTTACTTCGATCGGCGGGGGCAACCGCGTTGGGGGCACACAGTGTCTGTGGAGTTGCTCAAACGCCAGTTATTCTGAAGTTTCACACCTTCATGGCGCCTATGTCCCATGTCTGGCAGACGATGCACAAGCCATGGATGGAAAAAGTTGAGCGTGAGTCTGGCGGGCGCATCAAATTTGAGGCCTTCCCTGCCATGCAACTCGGTGGAACGGCGGCGCAACTCTACGATCAGGCACGCGATGGCGTCGCCGACATCGTCTGGACCTTGCCTGGCTACACCGCTGGGCGATTTCCGCGCTCGGAGGTTTTTGAACTTCCATTCGTGATGAACAATGCCGAAGCGACTTCCAAAGCGTATTGGGATTACCTTCAGACGGTCGGCGCCGATGACTTTAAAGATACCAAGATCCTTGCCGTCAATGTGCACGGAGCCGGTGTGTTTCACTCCAGAAATCGGGCAATCCAAAGTGTTTCCGATCTGCGCGGGTTGAAAATCCGTGGGCCATCGCGCCAAACCACCAAGATGCTAGGCTACTTGGGAGCGATTCCAATTGGTATGCCGTTGCCGGCAATTCCCGATGCCCTATCAAAAGGAAGCATTGATGCTTGCATACTGCCATGGGAGGTTGTGCCTTCAATCAAGGTCCAGGAATTGACCCGATTCCACAGCGAATTCGAACCTTCAGCGGGCGCCCTGTACACCGCGACGTTTGTAATGACCATGAACCGGTCGCGGTATGAGGCGTTGCCGGTGGACTTGAAAAGAGTCATCGACAACAACTCCGGACTGGTTACCTCCGGGTGGCTGGGCAAAACGCAACAAGCCAACGACCCCTTGGGGCGCAAGACCGCTACCGACCGAGGCAACGCTGTGACCACCATCAACCCTGCTAACGCCCAGGAATTCAAGCGCAAGGCCGCGCTCGTAGAAACCGAGTGGGTGGCAGACATGAACCAGCGCGGACTCGAGGGCGGTAAGTTGCGTGACGTGGCCCGTAGCCTGATCGAAAAACACGGGCTTGCGCCAAAGCCCTGAAGCTAAAACCATGTTGCGTGCACCCATCCAACATTGTCGGCACTGCGGCTCCAAAGTCACGTACCAGTTGCCGGATGACGGTGATACCAGAGAGCGCGCCGTATGCACCGATTGCAAAACGATCCACTATGAGAACCCACTTAACGTAGTGGGAACAGTGCCCCATTGGGGCGACAAAGTGCTTCTTTGCAAACGCAACATCGAACCCCGGTGGGGAAAGTGGACTCTCCCTGCGGGATTCATGGAGTTGAATGAAACGACCTCCGAGGGCGCCGCGCGGGAAACTGTGGAAGAAGCCGGTGCACTATTCGAGTTGCAGAACCTTTTTTCGCTCATCAACGTGCCCAGAGTGGGTCAGGTCCATCTTTTCTACCGCGCCCGATTGCTAAGCGATACATTTGATCCCGGTTTTGAAACGCTCGAGACTCGGCTATTCACCGAGCATGAAATTCCCTGGGATGACATCGCTTTTCGAACCGTTCGCGCAACGCTCGAAATGTACTTTGCTGACCGGCGCGCGGGAAACTACCAGTTCCACGCCATCGATATCACCTAGACGCACTCGTATTGGTAGCCGGGCAGGGCATGGAGACCTCCGATCGACGCTGCCAAGACGCGGCCGCTGCAATGATCCTCGGCTTGGTGCTCACTGCGACACACCGACGCAGCGAACCTAACTCGATGGCCACGCAAGTCGCGCCAAAACCATAGTGTGTCAAGCGGCCGCAGGGCCTCACTGTTTTCCAGACACCAAATCCCTGATCTGCTGCAGCGCGGCGGGATCTTCCATGGTGGTTAAATCTCCAGGATCGCGGCCCTCGCACACGGCCTGGATCGCCCGACGCAGCAATTTGCCGCTTCGGGTCTTGGGAAGCACCGCAACAAATTGCACCCGCGCTGGCCGACCAACGGCACCAATCGACTGGTCCACCACTTTCATGACCTCGGCTTCGAGCTTGCCCCTGGCAACATCGTCCGTCAGCACCGTAGCATCCTTGACCACAGCAAATGCCATGGCGACCTGGCCTTTGAGCTGGTCCGCCACACCCACCACAGCAACCTCGGAAATGTTGGGGTGACTGGAAATGCTTTCCTCGATCTCCCGAGTTCCAAGACGGTGGCCGGCTACATTGATGACATCGTCGGTGCGGCCCAGGATAAAGAAGTAACCATCCTTGTCACGCACGCCCCAATCAAACGTGCTGTAAATCAGTTTGCCGGGGATGCTCTTCCAGTAGGTCTTCACAAAACGATCATCATCGCGCCACACCGTCTGCATACAGCCCGGAGGCAACGGGCCTTCGATGGCCACAACGCCCTTTTGATCTGCACCAATGAGTTCCTCTCCCGTGTTTTCATCAATCAATTTGACGTCATAGCCATACATGGCAACGCCGGGACTGCCAAACTTACTGGGAGCCTTTTCCACACCATTGGCAATACTCAGAATTGGCCAGCCTGTTTCAGTCTGCCAGTAGTTGTCAATAATGGGCTTGCCCAGCCCCTGACTGATCCACTGCGCCGTGGGTTCATCCAGTGGCTCACCGGCCAGGAACAGCGCCCGAAGACTCGATAAGTCGTACTTGGTAAGGAGAGCCGGGTCCTGCTTCTTAAGCACACGCACTGCCGTTGGCGCGCTAAACATCACCGTGACTTTGTACTTTTCGACCAGACTCCACCAGATACCGCCATCCGGACGCGTTGGAAGACCCTCGTACATGATGGTGGCCATGCCAGCGATCAACGGACCATAAATGATGTAGCTATGACCAACGACCCAACCAATGTCACTGGTAGAAAAATAGGTCTCACCCGCGTTGCCACAGTAAATGTGCTTCATGCTGGCTGCCAGCGCTACCGCGTATCCACCGGTATCGCGTTGTACGCCTTTGGGCTTGCCGGTGGTGCCACTGGTGTACAGCGTGTAGCTCGGATGGGTGGCATCGACCCATTCACAGGGCACCTGGGTTTCCAGATGTCTTTGCCTCAAAGCGCCCCACAGCTGGTCGCGACCAGCTACCAGATTCATAGCAGCCAGGTTGCGGTCCACCAGAAGAACCGCCTGCGGCTTGTGACTGGACAATGCAATCGCGTCGTCCAGCAATGGCTTGTATTCGACCACTTTGCCGCCACGAGACCCGGCGTCGGCACTCACGATCACGGTAGGTGTTGAGTCTTCGATGCGAGATGCCAACGAGCCGGACGCGAAGCCGCCAAATACTACGGAGTGAATGGCACCGATACGTGCGCAAGCCAGCATGGCAAATGCGGCCTCCGCAATCATCGGCATGTAGACAAGCACCCGATCGCCCTTCTTCACACCCAGTTCCACCAGTGCAGCAGCCATGCGCTGCACCTCTGCGTGCAGTTGGGAAAAGCTATAGACCTGCTCGGTATTGGTTTCGGTTGACACGGCAATCAGCGCCGCCTGCTCGCCGCGCTCTTTCAGGTGCCGATCCACTGCGTTATGACACAAATTGGTGGTGCCACCTACAAACCAGCGAGCAAAGGGAGGGTTGCTGTAGTCACATACCTGCAAAGGCGCAGTTTTCCAGTCAACGAGTTTGGCTTGTTCAGACCAGAATCCTTCGCGATCCTCGATGGAACGTCGATGAAAATCAGCATAGTGGCTCATAGGTGTCTCCGTGTTTGTCTTTTGAAACTGAATTCATAATTATGAATAGACAGCTTGCTGCTTGCTGACTCTCACATCAACTTCATGTCTGTCCCTTGGACGAACAGAAAATGCCCGCCTCTACTTGATCAGTGACTGGATCTCCTTGAACCGGGGATGCTCAGCACAGCGCATCCACTCAAACACAACCATCTCCGTCGTCACCAATTCCACGCCTGCTCCAGCCAGCCGGTCAAAGGCAGCATCGCGGTTTCGCTCGGTACGCGAACTGCAGGCGTCAGTCACTACCCACACATCGAACTCGTCTTCGAGCAAATCCAGTGCCGTCTGCAGCAGGCATACATGTGCTTCGCATCCTGCAAGAACAATCGACGCCCTTTGCGAATCGGCTTGCGGCTTCTGCAGTTGCTTGGGCAAACTGCGGGCATTGCCCTGGTTCGTTCTGGGAGGCGGCCGCAACTCCTCGGACAGCCCCTCTTCCACCGCGCTGAAATGCATCTTGCTCAGAATGCGCGCGTTCGCAGCAGCGATCGCCGCACCCAACTCTTCAACGGATACGCCCAGCTTCGATGGATTTTGCTCGGTCACAAACGCTGGAATCTGCAGCAATGCGGCCACGCAGGCCAATCGCACCGCATTGGCGATCACGGCAGCACTGTCCACCATTGCAGGCATCAAACGAACCTGGTAGTCCACCAACACCAGTTGCGACTCTTCAACATCCAGCAACATAAATTACTCCAACAACAAATGACCGAGCATATCCAAGTTTTTCGCTGCACCAAATTTTTCATGAAAATTGCTTTAATTGTTATTTTTCAACTAATTAAATAGCTTTATTAATGTAATACATGAATTTATGTAGACCTTTTGAACTGGAGTATGATCCGGCGATGCGAATTTTTGTACTACTTGCAAGCTTGCTGCTGGCAACTCTGGCCCATGCGACACCAGCCATTGAAGATGAGTCACACAGTGCGGCGAAACACGATCGCGGTTTTCTGGCCCGTATTGGCGAAGTAGGCAGTGAAGTCGGCATTAAGGCCTCTGAACTGGTTTCCAACGCCATGGATTTGCTTGGCGTGCCCTACCGCAGAGGAGGCAGCAGCTTTGAGACCGGCTTTGACTGCAGCGGTTTTGTGCGAACCCTTTACCAGCAGACAGCGGGCTTACTGCTGCCGCGCAGCGCCGCTCAGCAAGCAGCTGCCACTGAAAAAATTGATCGCGCCGATCTGCAGCCCGGTGATCTGGTGTTTTTCAACACGATGCGACGTGCATTCAGCCACGTTGGAATTTATATTGGCGAAGGAAAGTTTATTCATGCGCCCAAGCCGGGAGCAAAGGTTCGGGTAGACGACATGGGCGGCAGCTACTGGACCAGGCGCTTTGATGGAGCGCGCAGGGTGCTCGCAGAGAATTCGACACCGCCAGAAGGTTAGTCCGCCAGCCCCGGCAACTTCGGGCGCTCACTGCCCGATTTGCAAAGGCCCGACTCAGAGCCCTTTTTTGATGGCGGCTTCATCGGTTTCCAGGAATGGTCGGCTGCCACATTCGACCCGCCAGTACTCCAACGATAGGTCCCATTTTAATTCCCGAACCGCCAAGGCATAGCCGCGCACGTTGTTGCTAGCTTCAATATCCGCTTCCAGTACCGCTTTGCGCTGGGTATAACTCTGTTTTGCAGCGTTGTATTGCGCAACTCGTTTTTCGTTCGACTGTACGCGTTCGTTGAAGGCATTACGACGAACATCGGCAGCCGCAATATCCGCTTTGTCCACCGGTTTCTCAAGTTCTTTGCGAAGTGCGAGCAAGTCGGTCTGCTCCACCTTGATGGAGGAACCCTCGACGTCAAGCTCACCCATGTGTTTCACCAAGGCATCCTTGCGCGCAAGGATTTCCAATCGCTCCTGTTGATAGGCAGTTTTCTCCCTTTCCAACACAGCACCCTCCTCCTTGTTGTCGTCGTTGCGCTTCAGGCACGCGCGTAACTCGTCGCGGGACAGAAGATTCTTGATGCCTTTGGCTGGGTTGGCTTCGCCGCCGGCTTTCTTGGCTTCCGGCTTTTTAATGGGTTTGTTTGCAGGCACTTGCGCCCAGACCGGCAATGCCAGCGCAAGGCACACCACAATAACGGCTCGATTCATTCAAAACTCTCCTATTCGGGCGCTGCTCCTGCCACACCACTAAAAAAAGCACCCTTTATGCTCAAGACGCCATCATGCCATGCCACGCACTGACCGTGGGGTCGAGGCGCGCATACCCATCAGCCCGATTTAGCAAGCAATTCTCTGGCGCGCGCCAACCGCGGATGCACCATCGGAACGGTCAGCATGGTACTGGCGACCGCCATCAACAACATTGCCGTGAAGGCTTCACTGGTGATGATTCCCTTGTCCAGCAGAATATTGACAAAGATGATCATGATCAATGCCTTGGTTTGCAGCAGCCAACCCACAATGGTTGCCTCCCCTGCTTTCCACCCCAGCACTTTGCCAGCCAAATGAATGCCGGCCAGCTTTCCCGCCACGGATGCCACCAGAAGTGCAGCCGCTGCGACAAAGACCGCCACGCCACCTACATTCCAGTTGGTACGCAAACCGGTGCTGAGAAAAAACACCGGCATCACTACCAGCAGTACGTGGTGGCGCAACTCGTCCATCTTTTCCTGGTTGAACCAATGCGCGTCCATGACCGCGCCAGCCAGGAACGCACCCACCATGAAGTGCAGTCCCGCCCAGTCAGCGCCAAAAGCGCACGCAGCCAGCCAGATCAGTGCGACGTACCACCTGTCTCGCTCTTCCAGACGCTCCATGAGACGGCGGTACAACACGGTGGCGATGGCAAAGCCAATCAGAAATCCAAACTGTCGTCCGACACGATGCCAGTCCAGCAGAATGACTGCCAGAATTCCCCAAATAGCGATGTCATCGAGGCTGGCGTAGCGCAGAATGCGCTGGCCTAGGGGTTGGCGCAGGATGCCGAGCTTTTCCATCAGCAAAATCAGAATAGGCAGGGCAGTCACGGCGCATGCCATGCCAATGCCCATCACAAATTGCCACTCCAGGGCCTGCGGACCCACCCAGCCATCAAAGCGCAGCAAACCCAGCGCGACACAACTACCGAAGATCAACGGAAGCCCGAGCGCCAATCCTGCCGTGACACCACTCTCGCGCCGATACTGCCAAGCCTTGAAGAGGTCCAACTCAATACCGGCAATCATGACAAACAGCATGACCGCCCACCAAGCGATGCCGTTGAGTGACTGAATCACTGCTGGATTGAAAACAAATTGGTAGTAAGCGGGGAACATCGCTCCCAGCACTCCGGGCCCCATCAATATTCCAGTAATGATTTGCACCACCACCAGTGGCGCGTAGTAGTCCGTTTTCCCCAGCCGCCATATCAGGTAGGGCACGGAAAAAATCAGCAGCATGGCGATCAGGAAGATTTCAGTGGTGTTCATGAAAAAGCAGAGTTCGCGAGGTCGGCTGCAATTGTCCATTCATTCTGATATGTCCACCACCACGACCTCACTTCGCACATGGGCACTTCTGCAAAGAAATCCGATAAGCTGACGCCATGACTGAAGCCACCAACACGCCAACTCTGGACGCATTTCTCAGCGCCAAATTCCGATTCTGGGCGTTTGTGTCGATGGTGCTGCTGGTGTTTGTGCATGGGTACACGATTGAGCCCCGCTATTTGCAGCCCTGGACCCAGCCCGGTGAAGCGATCGGATTTGCCAGCTTCACCGAGTATCTGCTGGCCAATGGGCTGCTTCGCTTTCGGATCCCCATGCTGTTTGCCATATCGGGTTTCCTGTTTGCCCTGCACGATGCACAACCACACGGGCTGCGCGTGAAGAAGCGGGTGCGTACCTTGTTGGTGCCCTACTTTTTCTGGAGCGGGTTCCACCTGGTGCTACTGTTTGGCATGGAAATGGAGCCCACCCTGCGCGGGTGGATTGTGGACAATGGCATTAACCAGATCGACCAGGAGCGTCACTTGTTGCATGACTACCACTGGTACGAAGTAGTGGGTCGGTGGCTGCTGGCACCTGCGCCATACCAGTTGTGGTTCATCCGGGTCCTGTTCTTCTACAACCTGCTTTACCCCATGCTTGCGGGCTGGTTGAACCATGCGATCGGTCGCTGGGTCTTTTTCTCGGTGGCCATCGTCGCGTGGCTTCTGTCTGTGCACCTCTACTTCATTGAGAGCGAGGGTCTACTCTTCTTCTGTCTGGGTGTGTGGATGCAAAAAACAGGCTTCAACATTACTCGGCCTGATCGTTGGTTCCGGCCAGGATGGTGGGCGCTGGTGGCACTGGTCGCAGCGCTTGTCAAGTCCTGGCTGGCCTTCCAGGGTGTGGGTGCGCTAGGCGATTCGATTTTTCCTACCATGATGCTTCTTCACAAGATCACGGTCTTTTCCGGCCTGGTCGCCGCCTGGTACGGTGCAGATCCGATCGTGCGCGCCTGCATGTCCCGCCCGTGGTTTGTCTGGCTCAGCGCCTTTTCATTCATGATCTACGCATTGCACGCGCCACTGGTCGCTGTTTTCATCGACCCGGCCCTGCGCCTTGCGGCACACCTTCCCGAGCCCCATCTCTGGGTCTTTTTCCTGCTGCCGGTGTCGCTCATCGTTGCATCTGTGCTGATCGGCGTGGTCATGCGCCGCTGGATGCCTGACCTCTACTCTCTCGCGACCGGGGGACGCGGCACGCTCTAGCCCAGACTATTCACACTGCCTACCTGCAGCCCCGCTGCACGCGCCTGGTCAAGCAATTGCGCCGCATCCGACTCAAAACCTTGCACCGGACTCATGCAGTCCGAAAGCAAAACGGTTTGCGCCAGGCGTGACGGCGGCAGATGCGCCATCATGTCCTGCACAGATGCAGCAACACAATGGCTTTGCGCCTCTCCAGCGACCAAAAGCGTGCCAACACCTGCTCCGAGTCGCGATAACAGATCCCGATTCAGCTGGGTCGCAGGGTCGTCGGAACGTGGCACCTCCGCGCGAAAGGCGCTGTATTGCTCTGTAAGCGGGTGCAAGCCCTTGAGTACCTTCGCGCAGGTTCGACCTGTTTGCACTTCCCAACGCGCAACGCTGCGTGCGATGGGCGCGTACATGCAATGACCCCAGGTGGCAGTCACGCAATGCACGGGCCAGACCACCAGTTGGTGTCGCCCGCCAGCCTCCAGATCCTCTAGATACTTCAGTGCATCGCTTTGCCACTGTGCATGTCGCGTTGCGAATTTTCCGCAGCGCACCTCAGCCGCAGTCACCACGGTAAATGGCACCACGTCGACCCCGAGAGCATCCATCCAGAAGCTGGTTCTCTCAATTCCCACATTGGCATGGGAGTCGAGGGTAATCGTAATGCTCTGGACTTGTTCGACTGCGCCATCCAGCCACCGTGCCAGGCGCTCCATGTCGGCCGCTGCGCCAGGCACGGGCAACGCCGCATCCGCAATGTCCATAAAGTCATTTTGCGGGTCCACTATGAGAAGGTCGTAACGCGTCATGGCGAATTTAGAGAGTTGGTTCCCCGCACGATACTGCGGTAAGCACCCATCCTAACCGGTGCCACAGAAGAAGGTTACTGCACGCGCAAGGCCTCCACCGGGTCCAGACGGGCTGCATTGCGCGCTGGCAACACACCCGCCAGCAATCCAATCAGAATGGCTACACATTCTGCGAGCACCCAGTTTTTGGGGGTGGACCTGGACGATGCGGACCCTTGGTGACCCGGTCCCCTTCCTTGACCGCAAGCACCTCAATGCGACCGCCGATGGTGGCCGACAGTTTGGTACGCAGACACGCCTCCACTGTACCGGCACGCGTATTAGCAATGCTGGACTCCACGCGCCCGAGGTCGATGGTGGTCAGCACCACTGCCACCGGCTTTGGCCGCTTGGCCCACCACATGGCGGTCCCTAAACCACCCACCAAAAGCAGCGCAA
The DNA here is from genome assembly GCA_020048895.1 of Rhodoferax sp. Lineage (GTDB taxonomy): Bacteria > Pseudomonadota > Gammaproteobacteria > Burkholderiales > Burkholderiaceae_C > Allorhodoferax. The sequence goes on from JAIFLV010000027.1 coordinate 23,254, forward strand.
GTGCCAGACGACGAATCAGGGTAGTGGACATACAGACTCACAGGAAGCAGTGACAGACAACAGCATTTTAGGGGTCGCCAACACACCTGCATTGACTTTCAGCAAGCCGCCATCCACATCAATGCGCTACACAATCAGTAGCGCCTCACGCTTGTTCTGCGGGCGCTACAGCCACTTTTCCTACTGAAACGTGCGATCGACACTGCTGCATCGCATCAGGAGCGCATCAGGGAATCGAGCGTGGAGTCCCACGCAAAGCCTGGAAAGAGCCGATCCAGACCGGATGCGTCAACCTGCAGATTGCGCCGTACCACCTGCGCCAGCACGGCACGGAAGTCATGGTGCACTGGCAGATCACGGCCTTCATGCAAATTGCCCGTTGCCAAACCTTCCCAGCGACCGTGCCACTGGCCGCCGTGCACCATGTCGCCTAACAGCCACAGGGCGTTGCCATGGCCATGGTCGGTGCCGCGGGTGCCGTTCTCGGCGCTGGTCCGACCAAACTCGCTGGCCACCAGCACGACATCACCGGCTTGCGAAAAATCCTGGCGCAACTGAACCAATGCCTGGGCCAGATTGGCCAGGTTCTGTGCCAGAGCGCCCGTGGCGTTGCCCTGATTGGCATGCGTATCCCAACCACCAGCAGACAAAAACCCCAAACGCAAGGTGCGATCTCGTCGCATTAGCGTACCCAAATGCTGCGCATCGAGCACCAGCCCCTGCGCCGGACCGGCTCCATTGTTAGCTGCCTGCACTTCGCCCGCCACCTTGGCGGAGGGATCCATTTCTGCGGCGAGGGTTCTGGCGGTTTGCATACGACTTTCGGCGCCACTGCGAAACGTTGAAGACAGCGCGTCCTGCCCCTCATAAAGCTTCAGTATTGCTTGCCGCGTACGCGGATCACCCAGCGCACCTTGTCGGGTTGCCGCCAGGCCACGCGGAATCAATTGCACCTTGTTGCTGCCAGCCAGGATGAAGGGATTGGCTTCGCCCACGCCCAGCGCAACACTGGCAGGCAGCAATCCGGCCAGCGTATTGAGCCAACCTACTTCGCCACCGCTCCTGCCCGGCACACCCACCTCCCAGTGGTGCTGGGCATCAAAGTGGGATCGTGTGGGATCGGGGGAACCCGCGCACGGTATGGCTGCCAGAACGCCCTGTTGCCAAAGCGGCAGGATGGGCACCATCGCAGGATGCAGGCCAAACATGGTATCGAGCTTCAGGGCTGCCTGTGGCGTACCATCCGGCGCGGCGATGGCGATGTTGGGTCTTAGCCGGTAGTAGTCTGCATCTCCATAGGGCACCAGCGCAGACAAACCATCGTACGCGCCGCGCAGAAAAACCACCACCAAACGGCCCGTGCCAGCGGGTCGCACCGCAACATCTTGAGCCCAGGCACCACTGGCAGCCATAGCTAGGCCCGCTTGAAGACCTGCGGCCAGGAAATGTCTGCGCTTGCGTTCGTCGATATGTGGGAGCGCCATAGGGTTCAGTCGCATCACTTGAACATAAATTCCGGGCTTGCTAACGCCAAGCCTGCACGCAGAGGTGGCTTTTCGGATGCAAGGGTATTTCGGGTCGCAATGCTGAGGAACGGCTGCAAAAACTCAAGTTCAGGGGTTTGACGCGCTGCCGCCAACGCAAAGTCGGCCCGCCGTGACAACGCTTCAGGCACCAGCCACGTCGCCGCATCGGTTTTGTAGCCATCTGGCGTCTGCCAGCCGTGCAAAGGCTGGCCCGCTCCCGCCAGAAAACCGGTCGCCAGGACGAGGTTGCGCCGCTCCTGCGCACCCTGGGTTGCGCACAGCACCGAACAGGCATAGTCCATGGGCGTTTTGAACAACCGGTTCTCGGCTTGCCAAAATGCTTCCGAACTGATAAGGGCTCGCATCACCTCCCGCAGATCGCCCTGACTTTCGATAAAGGTCTGACTCAGTTGCCCGACCAAGTCATCTGGAGGCAGGTCACTCACAAAAAATTGCGCCAATCGAAGGCTCACGCGGCGCGCTGTGCTGGGATGCCTGGCGAGCATGCGAATGGCTGCCCTGCCCTCCTCCTCGCCCGCTGCGATGCCCGGGCCCGGGATGCTAAGCCCCAGAAGTTGTTTTGTGCCAGCGTCGTGCAAACGGCCGGTAAACCGGAAACCCGTCTCCGACTTCGGTGCCACGGTCCATCCGGTCAGCACCCGTGCCAGTTCACGCACATCGCGCTGGGCATACCCGCCATCGACCCCCAACGTGTGCAACTCCATCAGTTCACGGGCATAGTTCTCGTTGAGCCCGCGCGCGCCGCCCGGATCACTTGCGGTGCCTTCAGCAACGCTGCGTACCTGGTCCAGGTAGTACAGCATGGCCGGGTGACGGGCACTGGCCAGTACCAGGTCCTCATACTTGCCCAGGGCATGCGCGCGCGCTACCGCGATGGCGTAATGCCCAGCAAAAGGCCGCACCGCGCCCTTGCCGGAGTACACATTGAGATGGTTGAACCAAAACTCGGTCATGCGTGCCAACAAGGGCACTTCCACCGATGGACGGCTGCTGGCATGCAAACGCCAGGCAATAGCCTGCTGCGAGACCAGGCGGCTGAAGTACAGGGGATCATGCTCGCCAGAAAAGTCAAATCGCCGGGCCTCCAATTCGGGCTTCTCCCCATCCGCCCTGATCTTGGCGCGGGCCAGTCGCTCTTGCTGCACGCCATCGAACAACTGCGGCAAGGGCTGATGGAAGTCCGCCATGTCTGGCGCGATGCGGGGTGCCTGGTGACTGGCATCGAAGGCCGCATCCACCTGCGCCAGCGCCCACTGCCGGGCACCACCGGCGGCTTGCTGATCAGCCAACAGTTCCGGATTCGGCCCATAGCCCAACCGGGATAAGGCCCGCCACGCCTGGGCCGGCTCTGGTGCATGCTGCGCCAACCCTGGATGCAATGCGCAGCCGACACCACCAGCCAGGACAACCCTGAGCATGTTGCGGCGCGACACTAACTGCTTGTGCTTATTCATTGCGCCTGCGTGTACAGACGATAACCCCGGGGCAAGCATTTACACCAATCAAGAAGATTCGATATCATTTTAGGAGCAGCTTACGCAGACTATACGGGCGGTACAGCCACTTTTTACTTGAGACGCGCAGGTGCGCCACGCTCAATGGCAGCATCCACCCTAGCCACCAGGTACACCCCCGGTGCATCAACCCAGCGCAGTAATCCATTGCATGTTGGCTCTCAATTTGGCGGCCATATCACGGCCCAGATTTTCAAGAAGGGTTATTTTCAGCAACGGTTCACGACTGGAAATACGCTCCAAATCATTGGCTTCCATGATGCGGCAATGCACGGGCGTATCCGCAAACACCGAGGCACTGCGGGTGCTCTGCCCGAGCAGCACCATTTCACCAAACACCATGCCTGGCCCCAGGGTTGCGATGCGTTGGTGTGCGCCATCGGTCAGGGGCACCACAATACTCAACTGACCTGAGACGATGAAAAAGATCTGGCCATCGCCCGCCTGCCCGCTACTCAGAATTTGTGCGCCGGCCTCATACGTTTGTACACGGCTGGTTGCCTCCACCTCGCGCAGAAGCGGTTGCGGAAGACCCTTGAACAGTGCGGCATCAGACAACTGTGCGTCACTGGGTACGACGGGCAGTGCCGACGATTCCAGCAACCGGTTTTCGCACCATTCGATGGCCAGGTCGTTGTCTTCAAAGCTTAAAAATCCGCGGTCGTGACGTGACACCGACTTGCGCAGTGGCCCGGTAACAGCGCTGCGCTTGCGGACGCGTGAAAACACCACGGCAATACCATCTTGTGCCAGTCCCATGCGGGCTTGACTCAGCAGTTTCGCCGCGCTTTCCGAGATGCCATCGACCCGGTTCATGTCGAGCACAAAACAACACGTCTGGGCTGCCAGTGACTGCATTTTTCGAATCACAAATTCGACGCCATCCACCGCCAGAAAGCCATGCAGGCACAGGCACTGGATACGGTGCGCCTGCTCTTTAAGCAATGCACGCAAATGCGCAGGGGGCTGGCGCCGCGAGGGGGCATCGGCACCAGTAAAGAGGCGGCCAAGTGCCATTCCCGGGTCATTGCCCGGGCTGAAAACATTCAGGCCAAAGTCCCGTGACAATCGTTTGCAGACCTCGATGCCGCGCACACTGTTGCCTTTTTCGTCCAGCCGCGGTGAGTAAACGCCTATGCCAAAGCGTCCTGGCAATACCGCCACTATGCCGCCACCCACGCCACTCTTGGCTGGCATCCCAACCTCGGACAACCAGCTTCCGGCATAGTCGTACATGCCGCAGGTAGCCATAACGCTCAGCACACGCTCCACATGTTCGGCGGGAATGGTGGACTGCCCAGTCAGCGGATGAACACCCCCGTTGGCCAGTGTGGCTGCCATGTAGGCAATATCCTGGCAATTGACCAGCAACGAGCACTGCCTGAAGTAGTTTTCCAGCGCCGCCATCGGATCGCCCGCAATGATGTCAAAGTTTTTCAACATCCATGCGATGGCACGGTTGCGGTGACCGGTGTCGCTCTCTGACTGGTACACCGCTTCGTCCAACGCCAACGGGTGACCGGCAAAACCCTCTAGCGATACCTTGATGCGAGCCCACTGTTCAGCCATCGTGCCACCGTCCACCAAACTGGTAATCGCGATGGCGCCAGCGTTGATCATGGGGTTGAAGGGCGTGTTGTCAGACGATTTGAGGCTGATGGAGTTGAAAGCATCGCCGCTGGGCTCAACGCCTACTTTGGATGTAACGAAATCCTTGCCGCGGTCAGCCAGGGCCGTGGCAAAAACGAAGGCCTTGGCAATGGACTGGATCGTGAACTGGGTTTCCATATTGCCTACCGAGTACGCCACCCCGTCCATGGTGACCAGACAGATAGCGAATCCGTCCGGGTCTACTTTCGCGAGTTCCGGGATGTAACTGGCAAGCTCTCCCGAAGTGTTACGTGCGATTTGCTGATGCAGCTCCTCAAGGTAGGTCTGGATGGGTGACTCCACGGCAATGCGCTCCTGAATGTGTTCAACCTAAGCGTGCAAAACGCGTGCCAGAAAATGTGCTTGGCTACTTGCGCGCCGAAGGTGTGCTCGTAGCCGCCACGGTCACCTCGTGCCTTGCTTGGTGGGCAGCACCCAGCAAGCGGCCAAGCGTCGTGCGCAGGGTGTCCAAACTCACAGGTTTAGTCAAAAAATCGTCCATGCCCACAGCCATACAGTGAAGACGGTCTTCCTCGAAAGCGTCCGCGGTGAGTGCAACAATCGGGATGCGTTGGCTTCGCCCGAAAACGGTCTCCCACTGGCGGATCTTTTGGGTCGCGGTATAGCCATCCATGGTAGGCATCTGAAGGTCCATGAGCACCAGATCAGGCACATTGCCTTGCGTCACCCAGTTCAACGCCTCTTCGCCATCTTTCGCAAGTGCCACTTGCAGCCCCAAGCGAGACAACAAGTTCTTGATCACCATGGTGTTGATTACATTGTCTTCCGCCACAAGAATGCGCCCGCTCAATTGCCCAGCAGGCGAAGCCCCTGGTGCCGCCTTGTCGACGGCACGATTTTCCTGGCGACTGTCGTCTTGCAACGACAACCGCCTGACCTGCACGCGAAACCAAAACCGCGAACCCACGCCCAGTTCGCTGGTGACACCGACACTGCCGCCAGCCAATTGCGCGAGGCTGCGCACAATGGACAGGCCCAATCCGCTACCACCATATTCCCGGGTGGTGGAACTGTCCGCCTGCGAGAACGGCGAGAACAGTTTGCTCAGTTTATTGAATTCGATGCCGATACCGGTATCGCTCACTGAGTACTCCAGCAACACTTTGTCATCGTCGTCGCAGGGCAATTCGGTGCCTTCGATGGTCACCGTACCCTGCGACGTGAATTTGATGGCATTGCCCACCAGGTTGGCCAGCATCTGGCGCAGTCGGTGCGCGTCCGCCTCGTAGCGCTGTCCACCAGGGCCATGCCATTGGTAAGTGAGAACCAAATCCTTGGCCTTGGCGGTGCCGGCAAACAGAGCTTGGGTTTCGCGCGCAATCTGATCGGGCGCAAACGCCATGGCTTCCAAATGGAACTTCCCCGACTCGATCTTGGAGAGATCCAGAATGTCGTTGAGCAACGTCAGCAACGATTGCCCCGAGGTCAAAATAGTGCGGGCGTAGTCGTCGCGGGCTTCGTCTGACACCCCGGGCATCAGCAGCAGTTGCGCCATCCCGAGAATGCCATTCATGGGGGTGCGGATTTCATGGGACATGGTGGCCAGGAAGCGGCTCTTCGCCAGGTTGGCTTCCTGTGCTTCTTCGGTCGCCCGTGCCAGCTCGGTGATGTCAGTGCGAAATCCCACTGTGCTTCCATCAGGCATCTTGCGCTCCATGATGCGCAACACGCGACCATCATCGATACGCTGCACCAGCGCCGGGTGCTCTGAGCGATGCTGTTGCAGGCGCTCCTGGACCCATTCTTCCTCCCGCCCAATGGCCGCCTGGTACTGCCCACGCCGCGCACCTTCCCGAATCAAGTCCTCAAACAGCGCCCCCGGTTCGATCAGGTCCCGCGAGATGGAATACAGATCGCGGTACTTTTCGTTGCACAACAACAAGCGGTCATCGGGGCCAAACAAGACGAATGCCTCATCGATGGTATCGATCGCTGCGCGCAGCAATTGCTCGCTATGGACTGCCGCAAGCTCTGAGTTCTTCCTTTGGGTGATATCGGTGTGTGTCACCACAACCCCCTGGCCGCCAGAGGTCAGTGGCGTGACATTCAAGTGAAACCAACGCTGTTGGTCTGGAGAGTGGCAGGGATACTCCATGCTGAATTGGGGACAAGTGCCTTGCAATACGGCCTGAATACCAGCGTGTGCGCTGGCACCATCGTGGGCTTCCAGACCTTGCGCCGCCCGAGACACTGTCAGGTAATCTGCGCCAATCGCCGTGCGCACCGGAACTTGTCCCGCAATCACGCCATTCGCCAGCGAAAACTCAGTCCAAGACTTGTTTACCGCCTGGATCACGCCTTTGCCATCGAGCACAGCAATTTCCGAGGTCATCGAGTCCAGGATTGCCAGGCTGAACGCCTGGCTTTCCCGCAAAGTCTGTGCAGCCTGCTTCTGGACCGAGATGTCGCGGCCAATACCTATGAAGTGCTGCAATGCGCCGGATGAATCCAGAGACCGTGTAACGGAAAGCGCCATGGTGTACTCGCGACCATCCTTATGGCGGTTGAGCACTTCGCCAGTCCATGCACCTTTGTCGCGCAGGTCATCCCACATGGCAGCAAAAATTGCAGGGTCCTGCTGCTCGGATCGCAACACACGCGGATTCTTCCCGAGCACTTCACTGCGGTCATATCCGGTGATGCGTGTGAACGCTTCGTTGACTGAAATGACGAGGGCATCGGGATCGGTAATGACAATCGCATCCGCACTGCCGTCAAAGACAGAGGCGCTGATGCGCTGCAGGCGGGTGAATTCCATATGCTCCGCCTCTGCCCGCAGTTGGCGACGGTAGTAGACGACTGCAAGCGCCGTGACGATTACCAAAAGCGGCAGCAATACACCCAGCAGTGTCAGGGCCTCGGTACGCCAACGAGCCAGTGCTACATCCTTGCTGAATTGGCCAACTACCACCACTGGAAAGATGGCAGACGCCCGAAATGCGGTCAGGATGGGATTTCCGCCAGCGGAACGTTGCTCCAAGCGGCCAATCTCTCGCTCAGGTAACCCGAACGTGGCGAGCGTACCTGCCTCAACGGAACCCAGCGCCGCCCGTGACCCGCTGTGCAGAAGTAACGTTCCGTCAAACCTCAGCACATTCACGACGCCTACGGTCGGATCGACCGACTGGCCAATGTGGTTGAGAAAGAAGTCGGGGTTCACCGCGATCAGCAGCAGGAACCGCTCCTGACCCAACAAAACACTGCGCACCAACGGAATGAAGTTGACTGCATCAACCGGCACCGGACGATCTGGCGCAGAGGGTGTGGCATCTACAAAGTCTCGCCCGGCCCAAGGGACGCCAATACGTGACACGGGGCTGTCCGACCCGACTTTGGGATAAAAACTGTCAATCGCGACCACCGTGCCGATGTTGGCCGGGTTCGAACTGGCAACAATTCGACCGTTGGCATCCGAGAGCGAGAGTGATCGCAATAACGGCGCCTGACGCAGCGTGGCGCCAAAGTTATGCTCGATGTGGCGCGTGTCAGCGACGCCATCCGCAGTGATCAATGCATTGACCGCCGCCAGTTCGGCAACGCGAAGACTCTCGGTCAGCAGATTCTCAACCGCATGCGTGTGCAGCGCCGCTTGCTCCAGCCCGTTTTCAATCGAATCCTCATACAAGCGCCAAAGGGAAAAGGTAGCGGTACCCAGCACACCCAGAAACAACAGCAGCACGCCCAGCGCAATGGTTCGGCCCAGGGACTGCTTGCGCTGATTCATTGCGCCACGATCGGTGTGAGCTTGTGTACCTTGGCAGAGTCAAGAAGCCGCCCGTCGCGCTTGATGTCTTCGACGAAACGTTCCAAGCGAGCGTGCCAGGCATCGTCACCCGGCTTCATGGCGTATCCGTAGGGTGTAATGTGATACGTGCTGGGTGGCGCAACCAGACGCGCCCAGTCGGCATTGGCCAGAAAACGCTGACTGTAGGGATAGTCGGTCATGAACACATCAGCGCGCCCGGACTGGACCTCTTGCTCACGTGCGTGCGGGGTATCGAGCACCAATAGCTGGGCACTTTTGAGCTTGTCTTTCATTACCGGTTCGTGCAGGGTTCCCTTTTGCACTGCCACGACCGATCCGACCTTGTCGATATCGGCCCACTCCTTGACGCGACGGTTGGTCTTACTGGTGATGGCGTAAATGTCGCTGGCCAGGTGTGGCTTGGTGAACCGAAGCTTCTCCATCCGTGCAGGGGTGATGCCAATCGCAAACATCGCAACATCACAGCGTTCCTGCGTCACATCGTCGATCAATTTGGCAAAGGAAGTGTCGACAAACTCCACTGCCACGCCCAGGTCTTTGCCCAGTTCGTTGGCCATATCGATGTCGATACCCGCGAGCTGCTGGGTTTTCGGATTGCGGTAGCTGATGCTGAAGTAGTCAGGCCAGATACAGACCCGCACGGATTTTGCTGCCGCCACGCGGCTCAGGCGGCTGGCATTGGCACTTTGGGCAGTAGCCTGCAACGCGATGGAACCGGCAAGGCTGAGCGCAAGGATGGCAGAGATGGTACGCATAACGGTGATGAGGTCGCTAAACGGTACAGTGTACAGACGCTGCCATGGGCAACACATTTACATAAATCAAGAAGTGTTGAAGTGTTGGCGCAGTCGACCCGTAAAGAAGTACAGACCGTTGTTGACCGGATGAACGGTCTGGTGACCCCACGTTACGATAGCGGGACTACAACTGCACTGTCTTGCCCGGCCAATTTCCGATGTCACACTGCTAACGAAGATGCCCACCTCACCTTGCATATCCACCTCGCAAACCGTTGAAGACTACGTCACCAGCGCCATCGAATGCGCGTGGAAGGGCGACGTCCATCGCGCGCACGAGGAACTCGTCGCCAAACTTGGAGCCAATCCAACCGGTCTCACGCAAATACAAAATGCGTTGCTGGATTCCCTCAATGCCACTGTACGTATTGACGGGGCCGAGTACGAGTCAGCGCTCAAATTGATATTGCCACAGCTGTCGCTGGCCGAGCAATCCGTCCATCGCAACCAACTCGACTGGCTATACACGGCGATTGCTTTCGCGCTCGGGGCCATGGGCGACCCCGCGCGCGGTCTGGAGTGGGTGGGACAGGCTGCGGCAATGACACAGACCTACCCCCATTCGACCGGTCGGCGCAAGGCATACATCACCACGGCTTCCCTATTGGGACAAATGGGCGACCATTCAGGCGCCCTCGATGCGATGCAACATGCGCTGACCGTTGCGGACGCACAGGGCGACCTGCGCGCCATCGCAATCTGCTGCGTGAGCATCGCGGAAAATTGCTTGCAGCAAGCACGCCGTCAGGATGCAGATGACGAGGCACGGCACTCATACGCCCAGCGCGCCATCGATCATGCCTCCCGCGCGCTCGATTTGAAGGTCCCCGATGGCACGGGGCAATGCAACATCGCCGCACATCTTTACCGAGCGCAAGCATGGACCATGCTGGGCGAGCATGCCAAAGCCCGTGACTCCCTACAGGAGCAAGTCTCACAGATATTGCCGAATCCCCATCTTCAAGTAGAGCTGCTGCTGGCGCTGGCACTTTCGTCCTTTGCAACCCGGGACTATGCGCAAGCGCGGGCGCATCTCAGGGAAGCCCATGGGCTGGCGCAAAGCCAATCACTGGGTCCCATGTTGTTGCGCCTTTTTCCCATAGCGGTCCGCGTGGAAGTTGCCGCGCAAGACACTTGCGCAGCGCTTGCCTGGTCACAGCTGCACTGCACATTTCTGGAGACGCACTACCATCATCGCCTGCAAAGCGTGGCGCGCAGTGCCGAGTTGTTCGCAGAGGCCGAGCGCTTGCGAAAAGAGGCTGAATCGCTTCGATCCCGATCAAAAGCCTGGGAACATGCAGCCCTTCGCGACACATTGACGGGCATTTACAACCGGCGTGGACTTGCGCAGCACAGCTTTCCATTGTTTGCATCTGCACACGCATTGGCACTTGCTGCGTTCGACACCGATCACTTCAAGCTGGTCAACGACAGATTTGGTCATGCTGTGGGTGATCAAGTACTCAAGGCGCTTGCACGCATCATTCATTCGCACATCCGCGGTGGCGATGTATTGGCCCGCATTGGAGGCGACGAGTTCGTGCTGTTGCTTGCCGGTGCCAGCCTGGAGTCGGCACAGCGCATTTGCGAGCGCATACGGGTCGCCATCGAATCGCATGGCTGGGAAAAAATCACTCCGGAGTTGCGCCTGACGTCAAGTATCGGTCTCACCGCACGCACGGTAGACGAGCCCCTCGATGCTCTGATCGCCCGCGCCGACGCAGCGCTGGAGGTGGCCAAACATGGCGGGCGCAACCAGGTGCAGGTCGCTGCTTGAACCCGGCTGCCGCTTAGGAAGCACCGCATTTTACGGATGCTGGGGTCGCCAAGGGTCGGGTACTACAACGTCTTTTCCAGCGCCAGCAGGGCCTCGCGCCGGGACACTGCGATTCTGGAGCATGCAAGCACGATGGCGCGCACCATGTCACGGTCGAGCATGTGCAGGAACTCGAGCGGCGCAATCGCCCCGTCAAACATGCGGTGCGCCTGCGCGATCGCGGTACGCATCCCTTCCTGCCCGATGCAGCGGTAGGCAAAGGCGGTCAGAGGAGAAGACGTCAGATCGTTACGTGATTCTTGCGCTCGCCCTTTTTCAAATACCTTCAACAAGGCCTCATTCAGAAGCGCTTTTGGTGCTACCTCCGGCAGAAAATCCTCGGCGCGATCTGGTTTCCCATGCAAACTCGCAATATCGCCCAGGAACATGGAAACAGGTGAATCCGTGCCCGTCGCCAGCGCCAATGCTTCGACGATGGCCATAGCTACCGTTTTACAGTCCAGATAGTCGCAAGCAAAACGCAGATTGCTGCCCGCAGCAGCTGTCCACTCGCCCAGCGTCGCGTCACCCGGATAGCCGGCATGGCTCTGGAAGATGCTGGCCGGGTCCAGGTGTGCCAAAAAGCCTGCCATGCGCACGAGTGCGCCACGGTACTGGGAAATGGAATACACGCCTACCGCCTTGAGGGGTGCGTTGGATTCATCAATCAGCAGCCAGGTATTCGACAGGAATTGGGCATGGTTGGGCAGTGCAAAACCGCGCACATCGCGATTGCCCATCTCCACGGCATCGCGCATGACTGAAGCGACGTGCGCGTCCAGTGTCGCCCCCGCCAGGTCAGGCAGATATGTATGTGTAACAGTGCGTACACGGCGGGCCAGCAGGTCCGGCGCCGACGCACCGTTCTGCAGCGTATTGCGAAACGGAATGGTGGCCTCAATACACGCCATCACGCCGATCAGGTCCGTGGGCTGCAGATACTTGTGCAATTGGTGTCCGGCCACCAGCGCGCTCATGAATTCGTTGAGGCCAGCGTACACCGATAACGTCTGGCCTACCTGAAAGCCAAAGATACCTGCGCACAACACCATGACATCGTCATCAGCAGCAAAGGGGCGAATGGTGATGGTGCCCTGCTCGTCTCGCACAACATCCTTTAACCGATGTGCGACGCCACTGGGGAAACCGCCATCGAGTTGGTAATACACCAGGTCATGAAACAAGCCCGCCAGCGTTTGCCGGGCATTGGCACCCTCACACATGTCGAACACATGGTCGCTGGTATGGTAAGAACGGGTGCGCGGGCTCATGGACTGGTGCACCAGCGTGGCCATGCGCTCCGCGTCACACATACCCAGCTCCGGGGCCAGTGTGCGGTACGCACCATCAAACAGGGCGATCAGCCGATTGATGGTTGAAACAGTCATTTGAAACGGAATTGGAGCCACATGCACCGAAGTATGGCACACCTACCGCGTTGTGTGTGGCTCCAAGAATTGCATCAAAAAGCTGCGCAGCCCCCACCGGTTCTGCGCAGCCAGCTACTGAATCAATAGCGTCGTTGGCGTCTGAGCCGACAACGTCCACCAGGCAACGACATTTGCTGGCAGAACTTGTCGCTCAGCGCCGGGGAGGGGTGGCTTGACTTCACCAGTAACCCAGCGCCTTCCACCAGACGCCACCCACCACGACCCAGACCGACAGGTTGACCAAACTCATCACGAAACCAACCCGCCACCAATGGCCCAGCGTGACATAGCCCGAGCCAAAGACGATGGGCGAAGTGCCGGTAGCGTAGTGCGTCAATGTCATCATGATCGATGACACTGCGGCCAGCAGCAGGGCGAACGGCATGGCCGGAGCACCTAGTGCAATGCCTGCTGCAAAGAATGCGCCGAACATGGCAGTGATGTGTGCTGTGGTGCTGGCAAAGAAGTAGTGGGCGTACAGGTACACCAGTGTCAGCAACGCCACCGCGCCCACCCAACCCAGGCCCAGGCTGAGAATGCCGCTCTGCACTGCCTTGGAAAACCAGGTGATCAAACCGAGCTTGTTAAGAAACGTAGCCATCATCACCAACGCTGAAAACCAGGTGATGGTGTCCCAGGCACCTTTTTCCTTGAGCACATCGTCCCAGTCCAGCACACCACTGACCAATAGCAATGCCAGACCCAGGGCTGCAGCCGCAGTGGCATCCACATCAAAGCCTGTGCCCAGCACCATGCCAGGCACACCCGCCCACAGCATCAGAAGCAATGCGAAAACCGCCAGCAGAATTTTCTCGCTGCTCTTGACCGGACCCAGTTCGGTCAAGCGTTCCTGCGCGAACTTTTTGGCCTGCGGCGTGTCCTTGATTTCGGGTGGTGAGAGCCAGTACAGCACCAATGGCATCAGCAGCATGGCAGCAAGTCCCGGAAGCAGCATCGCAAGTGCCCAGGTGGCCCACGTCAGCGAAATCTGTGCGCCAGTAGCTTCCGCAACGAACTTCACTACCAGCGGGTTGGGCGCAGTGGCGGTGATAAACATTGCGGAAGTGATCGGGTTGGCGTGGTAGTTGACCAGTGCCAGGTACCGACCGATGCGACCCTGCGTACCGTGTTCTGGCGTTGAGTCGAAGCTGATCGCGATGGAGCGCATGATCGGATGCATGATGCCGCCACCGCGCGCGGTGTTGCTGGGAGTCACCGGTGCCAGCACCAGTTCCGACAAACCCAGCGCATAGCCAATGCCCAGCGTCTTCTTGCCAAACAGGCGAATGAAGAAGTAGCCGATGCGCGCGCCCAGCCCAGTCTTGATCAGGCCGCGCGAGATCATGATGGAAAGCCCGATCAGCCAGATCAGGGGATTGGAGAAACCGCTGAGGGCATCGGCGACGGCTGCACCGGGTTTGGCGTTGGTCACGCCGGTGATCGCGACCAGGGCAATGGCAATCATCGCCAGCGCCCCAATCGGCATTGCCTTGCCAATGATGGCTGCAATGGTGCCAATGAACAGTGCCAGCAAATGCCAGGCGGCCGGTGTAACGCCTTCTGGCACCGGGACGACGAACCAGATCACCAGCGTGATGGCGATGGCCAGCAGCGCTGGCCCCTTACGGATAGAAGATTCTTGTTGCATGATGAGGCTACTCCTTGTGCTTTGCAGTATGCGAAAACACCGGCAACTGCACATCCGTGCCAATCGCCTCCCAGCACTGCGTAGAAATACGCAGAGATCCTTGCAACGGATCTGTACGCCGCCGGATTGCGCTATCGTTGAGCCTGATGTCCTGACCGCTCACCCTGTGCCCCCTGTGAATCCATTGAGCCTTCCCCCACTGCGTCCGTTGCCCTGGCAACACGGTTTGCGATGGGTCCTGCTCGCGCTGGTTGCGGGAGTGATGATCATGCTGGCGGGCCAATGGGCTGAGCGACGTGAGATGCATGGCCGCATCCAGGCCTTGCAACAAGTCGCGCAATCCACCGTCATGGGGCTTAAGGGTATTTCCGAAAAGCACGGATTCCTCCCCTACGCTGCAGCACGCCACCCGGACGTGCTGGCCTTGCTGGAGCGACCGGCAGATCGCGAGTTGACTGGACGGGTCAACCGAGATCTGCGCGAATTGCAGCAGCGCACCAATTCTGCGGCACTGTTTGTGATGAATGCTGCAGGCTTGACATTGGCTGCGAGTAACTGGAATACGGCTGGCAGCTTTGTCGGGCAGTCGTATCAGCAGCGTCCCTACTTCCAACAAGCCTTGCAAGGGCAGCACAGCTATTTCTACGGCGTTGGCCTGACCACCGGCGCACCCGGCTTCTTTATTGCTGAACCGGTACACAAAGGCGGCACGGTGGTGGGCGTGATGGTGGTCAAGGTAAGTTTTGATGAGCTGGAGCGTTCATGGGCCGACAGCCCTGATCCGCTGCTTTTGCTGGACAGACGGGGCATCGTGTTTCTGAGTTCAGAGCCGCAATGGCTCTACCAGAGTCGCTCCGCATTGAGCAGCGACGATCTGGATTCGCTGTCGCGCAGCGGCCAGTATGGCGCACGCACGAGCTACCCCAAACTGCCCTGGCAAGTCCAGCCCGTGACTGGTACTTCCGCCTACGCGTTGCAGTCGCAGGTCAAGTCGCAGGAACGCACCCTTCTCGCCCTGGAGGCCGTTTTGCCAGAGCTGGGCTGGACGCTGGTGGTCACCAGTGATCTGTCCAGCGTGGCCCAAGCCCGGACCGAGGCGCTGGCGCTGGCCGCGCTGCTGGTGGCCGTGATGCTGCTGGGGGGGCTTTACTGGCGACTGCATGAACGCCGATTCGCAGAGCAGCGACAGGCCAAACTGGATCTGGAGCAGCGTGTGCAGGAACGTACCCACGATCTGGAGCAGGCACAGGCATTTCGCAAGGCGATGGAAGATGCACTGCCAGTTGGTATGCGCGCACGCGATCCTCAAGGTCGCATCATCTACGTCAACCGCGCGTTTTGCGACATGGTGGGCTACAGCACCGACGAGTTGCTCGGCTGCGAGCCGCCCTATCCGTATTGGCACCCCGAGGAGCTTGACAGCTATCGACACGACCGCGAAGCATCGATGGTGGCCGAGGCCCGCCCCTACGGCTTTGAGTCGCGTATACGCCATCGTGCGGGGCACGACGTGATCACACGGGTGTACACCGCTCCGCTGATCGACACCCAAGGCCGCAATCAGGGCTGGATGAGTTCGGTGGTGGACATCACTGCACAAAAACAAGCCGAGGACCGCCAGCACGATCAGGAACGCCAACTGCAGCGCAGCGCACGCCTGGCCAGTGTGGGCGAGATGGCCTCGACACTTGCGCACGAACTCAACCAGCCGCTGATGGCATTATCAAATTTTGCGGTAGCGGCACGCACCATCGCAGCAAAGGCGCAGATGGAGGTGCTGGTAGCGGCGCTGGATGACATAGTGGAGCAGTCACAGCGCGCCAGCGAAATTGTGCAGCGCGTGCGCGGCTTCATCAACCCGCGCCGCGGCAGCTACGAAGACTGTGATGTGCATGCAGTGATTCACCACTCGATGGCGCTATTGAAGTCGGAGCTGGAACGACAGTCGATCACCGTGAAACAGCACCTGCGTGAGGCGCTGCCGCGGGTGCGAGGCAATCGCGTGCTGCTCGAGCAGGTGCTGGTCAACCTGCTGCAGAACGCGGCGCAGGCGATGCAGGATCTTCCCGTTGCGCAGCGGGCGATTGGCATAGAAACACAGTTGCTGGAGCGAGCGGTTCAGATTCAGGTCAGCGATGCCGGGCCTGGTATGCCAGAAGCCTTGCTGGAGCGGGTTTTTTCGCCGTTTTTCAGCACAAAGCCTGAGGGACTGGGACTGGGGCTCAATATCTGTCGCACCATCGTCGAAGCCCACGGAGGGCACATTACCGTGGCCAACCGCGCCGGTGGTGGTGCCGTGTTCACCTTTACTTTGGCACTGAACGTATGAGTGAAATCAGCCTGACTCTGTATGTCGTGGACGACGACGAGGCATTGCGACGCTCGCTTTTGTTGCTGCTGTTCGCCCAGGGCATGGCGGTACGCGGTTTTGAGTCGGGGGAGGCATTCTTGCAGGCGCTGGATCCGCAACAGGTTGGATGCGTCATTCTGGATTTGCGCATGAGTGGCATGAGTGGGCTGGCCGTGCTCGAGCAGTTGCGCATGCGCCAGAGCCCGCTGGTCGTGGTATTCCTCTCGGGTCACGGCACGATTCCGATGGCGCTTGAAGCGGTACGCTTGGGCGCGTTCGACTGGGTGGTCAAGCCCGACACGCAGCAGTTGCTCGAAAAACTGCCCTTGGCACTGGCCGAGGCACAGGCGCGCGCGCAAGCGCTGACGCTCTGGCGCGAGCTCACGCCACGCGAGCGCGAGGTGGCACGCCAGGTAGGGTTGGGCCAGCCCAACAAGGAGATTGCCCGCACGCTGGTTCCCGCCTGCAGTCCCCGTTCAGTCGAAACCCACCGGGCCAGCCTGTTTGCCAAGCTCGGACTGGCCAATGACAATGAACTGGGCCGTTGGCTGACACGGCACGCCTGGTTGAATTGACCATTCCATCAAAGCGAGCATCAACAACTTAAAGCAGCCACCATGTCCTCTGCCCCACACGCCACGACCGCCACACAGCCCACCACCGCCGTGACACTGCAGCAGGACTCCGCCATCATCGGTCTTGTGGGTCTGGCCCATGCAAGCTCCCACTTCAGCCACCTGATTTTGCCCCTGATGTTTCCGGTGTTCATGCGTGAGTTTGGCTTCAATTACTCCGAGCTGGGCCTGTTGATGACGGTGTTCTTTGTCGTGTCGGGCGTGGGGCAGGCCTTCGCTGGTTTTGTGGTGGACCGGCTGGGCGCGCAGCCCCTGCTGTTTGCTGCACTGATGATCTTTGTACTGACCTGCATCTGTGCTTCCATGGTCACAGGCTATGGCGGACTGGTGCTGGTGGCGGCACTGGCGGGCCTGGGCAATGCCACCTTCCACCCGGTGGACTTCACCATCCTCAACCAGCGCGTCTCGCAGGCGCGCCTGGGCTACGCCTTCAGCGCGCACGGCCTGACCGGCAATCTGGGCTGGGCGGCGGCACCCGTGTTCATGGCCGGCACCAGTGCGCTCTGGGGTTGGCGCAATGCCTACGTGGCGGCAGCAATCATGTATGTGCTGATCCTGTTGCTGCTGGTACTGCAGCGCGACAAGCTGCGCACCCAGGTTCTTCAAAGTACCACAGGCACCGCACACGCACCCGCCGAACATGCCATGGCCTTTATGAAACTGCCAGTGGTCTGGTGGTGCTTCACCTTCTTCTTGCTCTCCACCATGACACTGGCCGTGGTGCAGAGCTTTTCGGTGTCCATTCTCAAAGCCATGTATGGCGTGAGTTTTGAGGCCGCCACCCTCACCATCAGCGCCTACATGCTGGCCGGCGCCGTGGGCATGTTGGTGGGCGGTTTTGTCGCCGCGCACCGCTCTGACAGCGACCGTGTGGTGGCCATTTGCATGGCCGTGGGCGCAGCACTGTTTGCGCTGTGTGGCACCGGCTGGCTGAGCGCCAACGCGACCATGGTGATTCTGGCCTGCACCGGCTTTGCGATCGGCATTGGCGGACCATCGCGCGACATGATGATCAAGCGGGCCACCCCCAAAGGCGCAACCGGGCGTGTCTATGGCCTGGTGTATTCCGGGCTGGACACCGGCTTTGCGCTATCGCCACTGGTATTTGGTGGCCTGATGGACCGGGGTATGTACGGCGCCACGCTGCTCGGTGCAGCCGTCGTGCTCTTGCTGAGTGTGGTGGTGGCGCTCGGTGTTGGACAGCGGACTGCACGGACGCTATAGGTACAGGGTCAACCACCCCATCACATGGTCTGATCGCCCAGCGCTACGCGATTGCGACCGCGCGACTTGGCGGTATAAAGTGCCGCATCCGCCTCGCTGTACAGACTCTCGAAGTCCCGATTCTGGCTGGCCGTTGTGCCGGCCAACCCAATACTTGCCGTAGCGGGAATCGCAGTGGACTCCCACTGCGTAGCCGACGCCTCCAGGCGCGCCCTGATCTTCTCGGCGAGCCTGCGCGCTGCATCAATGGAGGTTGACGGCAGCAGCACGATGAATTCTTCGCCACCCAGGCGGCCCACCAGATCGGTACTGCGCACGGTGCCCAGCGCCGTCGTGGCAACGTGGCGCAGTACTGCATCCCCGGCGGGGTGCCCATAGGTATCGTTGATGCGCTTGAAGTGATCCAGATCCAGCAACAACAAGGCCGTGGATGTGCCCTGACGTTGCGCCCTTAGCAGTTCTTGCCGAGTCAAATCCACAAAGGTATTGCGATTAAACAAGCCGGTGAGTCCGTCCAGCCTGGTGAGGCGCTCCAAATCCCGTTGCTTGCCTTGCAGCACGGCATTGATTTGCTCCAGCTGCGCCTGCTGCTGCTCGATCACCGTAAACTTGCGCCAAAGCAGCACTGACAAAGCCCACCCCATGATGCAGATGGCCACGCCATTGAGTCGATTGGAGAACAGGATCTGCGCGTCGACTTGCGTCCATCCCTGCGTGCAGACGAACGCCATGCCTGCTGTCAAGTACAGCCAGGCAGAAGTGGTAGGCGGAAGGTAAATCACCACACTGGCAACAAAACAAAACAGGAGAAATGGCGTGATGTTGGGCGTGACCCATTGGTCGACAGCTGACAACGCAATCGCAAAGAACATGGCAAGGCACACCAGCGCAAGAGGAATCCAGCGTCGAATATTGGAGCGCAGTGCATAGCGCAGATGGTGGGTGACCGCGGTGCCAACTGCCATCACAACCGCCATCGCTGCGTGCAGCCATATCACAGCCCATATCCAGCGGCCAACCTGAGGGCTGAGGTCCGGGCTGGTAGACCGCACGTAAAACGCCAACACATGGAGCACATTGAGTGCAGCCATCAACGGAGCCAGCCAGCGTGCCCGTTGAAGGTTGATACCCAACGAGGTCTCCTGAACGCTGCGCTCCACAACAAGCCAGCGCGCCGTCATTCGACGTAAATCCGAAAATTCGAGTTTCATCACAAGTGTTTCGGCCTATTGTCGCAGGCATTGCGGGCCCAAAAATGAACTTTCCAGTTGGTGTGAAGCCGGTCGATGGTGGCACCCAGCGCAAAACGAATTTCAAGGCAAAAAGCCGCTCCGCGCCCGCCGATAGAGCGCAAGCCGCTACCGATTTAGTAGCACCTGGATGGTGCCACCAGGTTACTTGTGCGCCAGCAGCCTATCCAGCGCCGCATGGCCCGGCAACCCCACCAGTTGCACCTCACCATTGCCCGCCCATTGCGCCAGAGGTTGTTTCGCGGCTTCACGCAGTGCGGCGGCCGACTCCGCCTTGGCCTCGCGCAGGCCCAGCCAGCCATTGCGGCCATTGTGCTTGACGGCATACAGGGCCTGGTCGGCCAGGTCCACCACGGTCGGCCAATCCAGCGCGGTGGGCCAGGCCGGCGCCAACGGGAAGGCCGCAAAGCCCACCGAGCAGGTCTTGTGCAACAAAGTGCCATCCGCAAGCACGAAAGGAGCATCGGCCACCGCCGCACGAGCGCGTTCGGCAAGTTCCGTTGCCTGCGAGCGCGATGTGGCACGTGCGACGATGAGGAACTCTTCGCCGCCCCAGCGCACCAGGTAATCGGCCTGCCGAAAAGCCTGCTGCAGGCGCTGACGCATCTGCACCAGCACAGCGTCACCTGCGGCATGACCATACTCGTCATTGACCTGCTTGAAATGGTCGATGTCGAGGAGAAAGAAAACGATGTCTGCGCCTTCGGTCAATGGTGTTTCATGCTGGCGGTGCTCTTCGTGGCTGCGCAAGGCTTGCGTGATCTCAGCGTCAAGATACTGGTTCAGAAAGCGCCTGTTGTGCAGGCCGGTCAGTGGATCAATCAGGCTGCTGGCCTCCAACGCGGCCGACTTGATCTGCAGCTCGCGCGACAGGTTTTCCAGTTCCGCCGTCCGTTCATGCACCTTGCCCTCCAGCTCGACCTGGCGGCGGCGCAACACGGCGGTTCGCGAATGCGCCAGCACCACCACTGCCAGCGTGCACACCATGACGGCCAGCAGGCGAGCCCACCAGGTTTGCCACCACGCCGACTGCACGTTGACCGGCAAAATCAGGGTCTGTGGGCTCCACTGGCCAGTGCGGTTACTGCCCTGCACTTCCAGCACGTAGTCACCTGGGGGCAAGTTGCCGTAACTGGCGACACGAAAGTCAGCGCGCGTATCGATCCAGTTGGCATCAAATCCGCTCAGCCGGTAACGGTAGCGCAGGCGTTCCGGGCTCGTGAAGTCCAGCGCCGAAAATTCCACGTTGAAGTTGCGTTGCGTGGGGGTCAGTTTCAATGGGGTGCCGGTCGGTACACGCTCGTCAGCCACACGCAACTCCGACACCACGAGCGGCGGCGCATATGTCCAGGGTTTGAAACTCTCCGCCTGAACCACCAGAATACCCGTGCTGCCACCAAAGAGCATGCGGCCATCGGTCAAGCGCGCGTAGCTGCGAAACCAACCTGTACCAATATCAACCCCGTCAGCAGGACTTAACTCGTAGCGACTGCCATCACGTGGGTCAAATATATTTTGGTGCGTCCAGATGCGGCCCTGGGCATCCTCCAGCAGGTTGGCACCCACACTGGCACCGCCTGCGTCGGCCACGAGCTTGAAGCTTATCTGGTCGTTTGCCCGTCCCACCATACGGTGCAGACCGGCGTTGGTGTCCACCCACAGCACTTGCTGGCGGTCCACCAGCAGTCCCAGGACCATCTTTTGCATGAGTCCGGACCCCTCAGGGGAAGTCACTGGCTGCAGACCGCGTTCACCCGGCAGAACCACGTGCAGCCCATTGTTGCCGCCGACCCAGATGGTGCCGTCAGCATCCTCCGCCAGGGCATTGACATTGCCGTTCAGCGCACCGCCGTCCTTCAAATTCAAACGATCAAAGCGCTCGCCACCGGCCATGCGCCGGTACACACCGTCTTGGGTGCCCACCCATACGCTGCCGTCACGCGTGGCCAACATACGCCGCGCGCGACCCTGGCCGACGGTGTAGCTGCGCAGCAGTTTGCGTTGCGGGGTGAACTGGTAAACGCCACCGTCGGTGCCTACCCACACCGAGCCATCGGCAGACTGGGTGATTGCACCTGCCACCCCCCCCTTGAATAGCGTTGTGCCGGCCTTGCGGCCGGGTCCGGAGTCGTCGGTCAGAATCTGGTCAATCTGGCGCAACTGCGAGTCCAGCACGGCCACGCCGCGCTCACTCATGCCGGCCCATATTTCGCCGTTAGTCAACTGGTGCAGGCTGCGTACGTCGCCATTGGACAGGACGCTATTTTCGTCCACTTCTCCGTGGCGAACCCACAGACCTTCAGTTGGAATGTGTCGCTGCAAGCCCCCTCCGTAACTACCCACCCACATGCCGCCCGAGCGCTCACGCAACAGCGCCACCACGTTGTTGGCGGCCAGGCCCCAAGGTTTTCTGGCATCACGTACCAGACGCATCAAGATGTGGCCATCGGTGCTGTCACGCAACTCCACGCCATTGGTACCGCTGACCCAAATCTCATGCGGACTGGCCACCGCCATGGCGGTGATGTAGCGCGTAGCACCGGATAAGCGAGCCCCGGGAAGTTCGGATGCTTGCTCGGCCCGAACACCGTCACCGGTGGAAGGATCAATCATCACCAGATCGCCCTGGCGCGTGCCGGCCCAAATGCGTCCGTCGGGCGCCTCACCCAGCATGGCCACAATGCGCCCGGCCAAACTGCCGGTCCGGGCGGGATCAGACCACACAGGCTCAAAGGTTTGGCCGCCACGGCGCAGGCGCACGAGGCCATTCCAGGTACCCACCCACAAGTCGCCGCGGCGGTCCACCAACAAAGCCTGCACGCGGTCGTCTGGCAAGGCACCGCTGGCACGCGTGTGGGACTCGAACGTAGAGGCCTGTGGCGCAAGTCGGTGAAGGCCGCCACCGGTGGTGCCCACCCACAACGCGCCGTCCTGCCCCATTGCAAGGGCGCGCACAGTGCCGTTGGTCAGCGCACCGGCTTGTTTGGGGTTCGGGTTGTAGCGGGTCCAGACCTGACGTTCGGTGTCTAGCCGTGCCAGGCCATCACCGTCCAGGCCAACCCATAAGGCACCGCCGGGGGCCGACAACAAGGTGCGCACAAAACTCGATCCAGCTGGCGCGGCCGCAGACGTCGCGCCGGGGGGGGTGCCGACTGCGACGCGGCGCAGTTGGTAGCCGTCGTAGCGAACCAACCCTACTGTGGTGCCGATCCAGATCAACCCGCGCTCGTCTTGCGCCAGAGCGGTCACCACACCATCATTGATCGACCGCGTGTCGCCCACCGTGGTGAAGGTGGGCTCATTCAGCGGGTCGCGTTCGGCCATGGCCGTGCTCATCGTGCAGGCCAACCAAACCAATACCAGTGTGCGCAGGATTATCTGCGCACCCCGTACCGCAAGACATTGGAAACCCGTAGAAAATCGGACCATAGGGAGTCAAGTATGGCACGTGTTTGAGTAATGCAAATGTCCGGCCAGAGCCATGCTGCGACAATGGTATCTTTGCACTTTGAGTCAACATGTCCAGCAGTCTGCTCGCCCTGATCGATGACATCGCCACCATTTTGGACGATGTCGCAGTGCTCTCCAAGGTGGCCGCCCAGAAAACGGCAGGTGTTTTGGGTGACGACCTTGCGCTCAACGCGCAGCAAGTTGCGGGCGTTACTGCCGACCGTGAGTTGCC
This sequence comes from Rhodoferax sp., assembly GCA_020048895.1. Classification (GTDB taxonomy): domain Bacteria; phylum Pseudomonadota; class Gammaproteobacteria; order Burkholderiales; family Burkholderiaceae_C; genus Allorhodoferax. The sequence goes on from JAIFLV010000027.1 coordinate 46,584, forward strand.
CGTGGTCTGGGCAGTGTGCAAAGGCTCACTGATCAACAAGCTGATCCTGGTTCCCTCCGCCCTGGTGATCAGCGTCGTGTTGCCGTGGGCCATTACGCCCCTGCTGATGATCGGTGGAGCGTATCTGTGCCTTGAGGGGTTCGAAAAACTGGCGCACCGGTTCCTCCACAGCAAACACGACGACCAAACCCATGCGCAAGCGCTCAAACAGGCTCTGGCCGATCCGGCCGTAGATCTGGTGGCCCTGGAGCGCGACAAGATCAAGGGGGCGGTGCGCACTGACTTCATTCTTTCGGCAGAGATCATCGCAATTACCCTTGGCACGGTGCAAAACAGCGGTTGGCTGACCCAGCTTTCGGTGCTGAGCGCAATCGCCGTGCTAATGACCTTTGGCGTGTATGGTTTTGTTGCTGGCATCGTCAAGCTCGACGACGTGGGTCTGCACCTCAGCGCACGTCCCGGCAACGGTGTCTGGGCACGGTCGCGCAGGTCGCTGGGGGTCGGCCTGCTTCACGCTGCGCCCTGGTTGATGAAGGCGCTGGCACTTTTGGGAACGGCTGCCATGTTTCTGGTGGGCGGCGGCATTCTGGTACACGGCCTGGGGCCGGTACATCATGGCGTGCAGGCATTGCTCGCAGGGGTTTTGGCGACTCCCTGGCTGCACGGTTTGCTGTCGGCCGTGGCCGATGCGGCCATTGGAGTGATCGCTGGTGGACTGGTATTGCTGGCGTTAACCGGCGTGCAGCGCGCGCGTGGCTACTTCAAGTAAATGATGGCGGTACCGCGCCATTCCGCTCTGGTCAGATCCATGCCAGCGTGAGCAGTTCACTGACCACAACAGAGCCTGCCCACCAGAACAGCGTCACTGAAACAACTGCAGCAGCTGTGGCCAAATAGCCCGCCAATAGCATCAGGCCATCCCGAAGGCGCAGTCCCCAGGAAATCAGAACGATGGCCAGCGCCGGCAGCACATTGTCGAAACTTACCATGGGGACCGGAACCGCCATGGACAGTCCTGCCACACAAAGCATCATCCCATTGAACACGCGGGCAGCCTTGTTGCTCAACAGCAGCAAGCGGGGTCGTCCAAATCTTGCGAGGACACGGATCGTGCGGCTGAGCATGCTTGCCAGCAGCATTTGCACGCGAACACCCAACTCCCGCCTCGCAAGCCAACTCGGCAGGGATACCGATCGACCGATACAAAGCCCGAATGCGACAAACAGGCACAAAGCACCCACCGCTGAAGCCATACCGGGCACAGCAACCGGAAACAGGAGCGGCATGGCGAGCAAGCCCAACCAGACCAGTCGTTGTCGGGCGCTGTCACCAATGGTGTCTGCCAACGTTCCACCCAAGGCCGCAACATGTGTCATTGCAATTCTTTCGACGGCGGACTGACGCTTGTTCGTGAGGCATTTTGATGCGCTGACAGGCAAATTGCGGGGAAGTGACATGACTCTGAACAGCAAGGTCGCCTGCGGCGCACGTTGAACGAAAAACTTTTGCAGGATAAGTGAATAAATCAACCTAAAAAAGCAGTTTTTAAGGGTCTTTCATTTCGAAAAAAGCTGAATAAGCACCTCGATTCCGCCTGCAAACTCCACACTGTTCGATCCCATACACGCTGCGCAGAAGTTCATCCACCGTTGCCACTTTGCCCCACAGACATCCCATGCCCATCTCCCGACACGCCAACGCCACCCGCCTTCCATACTCCCCCGGCCCCGTGGTTCAACCCAACTTGCCAGGTGCAGCCTTTACGGGCGACCGGCTGCAGCACGGCTGATGGTTTCCGGGCTGGCTGCGGCGGGCGATCGCGTCGAGATGTCATTGGCGGCGGGCGGTCCACGCCTGGACCGGACGGCGCCGCTGCTGTTCGTAATCAATGCGTCTTCAGGCACCCACGACATAGATGCCAAGTGTGAGGTGATTCAATCAGCCCTGTCGCTGCGTGGCCGCCAAGGGGAGCTGCTGATTTGTCGCCCGGAGGAACTTCAGCGGGTTTCTGCAGAAGCCGCAGCGATGGCGGTTGCACGCTCAACCGCGGTTATCGCCGTGGGCGGCGATGGCAGCCTCAACACAGTGGCACAGGCCGCACACACGGCCGGTTGCGCGATGGGTGTTATTCCCTACGGAACCTTCAACTACTTTGCCCGAACACACGGCATTCCCACCGACCCGGCCACCGCGGCGCTGATGCTGCTGGATGCGCATCCGAACCCCGTCCAGGTGGCCGCCATCAACAACCGGCTGTTTCTGGTCAACGCCAGCCTGGGGCTTTATCCTGAACTGCTCCAGGACCGGGAAGCTTACAAGGCGCGGTTTGGTCGCAGCCGCTGGGTCGCGTTTGTGGCTGCCTTTACAACCCTGGTGCGCGCGCAGCGCCGATTACGCCTGCATATCGAGATAGGTGCCGCGGCGCGCGACGTGCAAACCTTGACACTGTTTGTAGGCAACAACCGGCTGCAGCTGGAGCAACTGGGAGCGGAACCCGCAGACACCCTGACCGGCGCACCCGGCCACGGGAGCATGGCAGCGGTGATGTTGCGCCCCATTGGCACGTTGGCGATGATCAGGCTGATGCTTCACGGTGCCATGGGCAGGCTGGGAGAAGCCGCAGGGGTGGAGAGTTTCGAGTTTCATCACATGGTGGTCAGGCCCAGACGGGTGACCACACGCAAGGACGTGCTAGTCGCGTTCGATGGCGAAGTGGCACGCATGCGGGTGCCCATCGAGATCCGGGTGCTGGAGAGCCCTTTGTATTTGCTTCAACCCCGATGCGCAACGGACATGTCACGCGGTGCTGAGGTAGACGCATGAGTGTGTTGCTGCACTTGTCCGACACGCATTTCGGCACCGAGCAACCACGGGTAGTGGCAGCCTTGGTGGCACTTGCAGCACAGCAGCGGCCCGACGTGGTGGTGCTGTCGGGTGACATCACGCAGCGCGCACGCACCTGCGAGTTCCGGGCGGCAAAGGGCTTCGTTGACCGATTGGGGGCACCGGTTCTGGCCATCCCGGGTAACCATGACATTGCGTTGCTCGACCTGTGGGCGCGTCTAACCCGGCCTTACGAGCGTTTTGCGACGGTGTTTGGGCCAGATCTGTCGCCTGTATATGACTCGCCTGACTTGTTGGTGATCGGTGTCAACACCACCCGCGCACGGCGTCACAAGCACGGCGAGGTCTCTGGATCTCAAATCGCGCGTGTGACCAAACTGCTGGCTGCTGCCAGCCGCGAACAGTTGCGGGTGGTGGTGGTACACCAGCCCGTGGCCGTGCCGCTGGCCCGCGAGCAACCCAACCTGTTGCGCGGCCATGCGGATGCCACGCGAGCATGGGCTGCCGCGGGCGCGGACCTGGTGTTGGGCGGACACATCCACTTGCCATTCACCCTGCCGCTGGAAGGCTTGAAGCGGCGCCTGTATGTGGTTCAGGCAGGCACCGCCATATCGTCACGCACACGACCAGGGGTGCCCAACTCAGTCAATGTGCTGCGATGGGGTGAAGTGGTAGAGACGGGCGTTGGCCCACCACAAAGCCGGGTTCATTCAGGTATACGTTGCCTGATTGAACAATGGGACTACTGCCGACAAGAGCAAGCATTCGTTCGCACGGTGGTCACGGCGGTAGACCCCGAGCGGGCTACCGGGCCTGCGTAGACGGCCAGCCCTGAAACAAACCGAAACAAACCGATACCGCACAGAGATGACCTGCACGGTGTGCTCCGGCACCATTGCAGTCCTGTTCAACACCTTTTTCAATAGGAACTACTGCCATGAAACGCTGGATCAAACGCTCCCTCTTCGCCCTCTTCGGTGTCTCCGTGCTGGTGGCGGGCCTCACAGCCTGCGGTCACCGAAACCACGAGTTTGGCGCGCAGTTGAGTGCTGAGGAATATTCCCAAAAGCGCGACAAAGTAATCAGCAAGGCCGCCAGCAAGCTGGACCTGAACGACGACCAGAAGAAGCGCCTGGCCACGCTGGGTGACAAGCTCTATGAGCAGCGCACCGCGCTCATCGGCCAAACCAAGGACCCCCGCGCCGAGATGAAGGCGCTGGTGGCGGGTGCCACGTTTGACAAGGCCCGCGCCCAGACCCTGATCACCGAGAAGACCACCGCCCTGCAGACCAAGAGCCCTGAAGTCATCGCCGCGCTGGCCGACTTCTACGACAGCCTGAATGCCGCGCAGCAACAGAAAGTGCGCGATTACATGGAAGGCCGTGGCCGCTGGTTCCACCGCGGGTAAAGTCGGGGGGCCATGCACCGCATACTGCTGATCGACGACGACGCGCAACTGGGCCCGCCCCTGACGGCCTACTTTGCGCGGTTTGACATGGTGCTGGAGTGCGCTCTGCGCCCCAGCGCCGGCCTGGAGCGACTGCGCCAGGGTGGGCTGGACGCCGCCATACTGGACGTGATGCTGCCCGAGATGGATGGCTTTGCGCTGTGTCGTGCCATCCGCAAGGAGAGCGATATCCCCATCGTCATGCTCACCGCGCGTGGGGACGTGATGGACCGGGTGGTGGGGCTGGAGCTGGGTGCCGACGACTATGTGCCCAAACCCTTCGAGCCGCGTGAACTGGTGGCCCGACTGCAAACCGTGCTGCGCCGCCGGGTTGCCGTGCCTTCGGCGAGTGCCGCCCTTTCAGCGCCCGGGCGCCTGGTGTTCGACGGTCTGGTAATCGACCCCGTCACCCGCAGCGTGCAACGCCATGGCGAAACATTGGAGTTGACCAGCACCGAGTTTGACCTGCTGCACCTGCTGGCCGCCCAAGCGGGTAAGGTCTTCAGCCGCGACGACATTCTGAACCAGCTGCGCGGCCATGAGGCCGAGCTGTATACCCGTGCGGTGGACATTGTGGTGAGTCGCCTGCGCAAGAAGCTGGAGCCGCTGGACTGCATCAAAACGCTGCGCAACGCCGGCTATTCGCTCGCGCTGGCTCGGGTGCAACCATGAGCGCCGCCGGGTTGGGGAAAAAGACCCTGTGGCACCACCGCGCCCGCCACGCGCTGGCCCACTCGCTGCGGGTGCGGCTGGTTGCGCTGTTCTTGTTGCTGGCGCTGGCCATGACGGTCATCTTTGTCATCGGCATGCAAAGGGCGTTGTCCATTGGCTGGCGCGACGCGGCCCGCCCTCTGGTCATGGACTACGTGGACCGGCTCGCCGCCGAGCTGGGAAGCCCGCCGCGCATCGAGGCCGCCCAAGCGCTGGTGCAGCGCCTGCCCCTGAGCGTGCGCATCAGCGGCCCGCAGGTCAACTGGCGCAGCAACCCCAATGAGCCGGACTACGACCACCCAAGCAACTATCGTTTGCGCGATAGCCCTGCCGATGCCAACGCGTGGAGTGCCAACGCTCCACGCTTTTTCGAGCGAACCACGGTAGACGGCCACCGCATCCGCTTTGGCCTGATCGTTCAGGCCTGGCATGACCGCCCGCGCTTCATTGGCTGGGTGACCCTGGGCGTGTTGCTGCTGCTGACCGCGTTGGCCTATGCGCGTGTGCGGCACCTGCTGCGCCCGCTGGACGCCATTCGCGCCGGAGCTCAGCGCTTTGGTGCGGGTGACTTTGCAAAGACTATTCCTGTGCGCCATGCCCACCGTCCCGATGAGCTGGGCGAACTGGCCGTCACCATCAACACCATGGGCGCAGACATCCACCAGATGCTGGAAGCCAAGCGCACCCTGCTGCTGGCCATCAGCCACGAGCTGCGCAGCCCGCTCACCCGCGCCCGGCTCAACACCGAGCTGTTGCCGGAAACGCCAGATGTATTACAAAGCCGTGCGGCCCTGTTGCGCGACTTGGGGCAGATGCGCGATCTGGTCACCGACCTGCTGGAGAGCGAGCGCCTGGCCAGCCCGCACGCCGCGCTGCACCGCGAGCCCACCGACCTGGCAGCCCTGGTGGCCGAAGTGGTGGCTGCGTTGGATGCGGAAACGAATAGCTCATCCGCCGCCGTGCAAAACCTGCAGCCCCAAATGCCCATGTTGCAGCTGGACCGCACTCGAATGCGCCTACTGCTGCGCAACCTGCTGGACAACGCGCTGCGCCACAGCGTGGATGCAGCCCGGCCGCCCGAAGTTTCGCTGGCACGCACCGCAGACGGAGTCATCCAGATCGCTGTGCGCGACTTTGGCCCCGGCGTGCCAGACGATCAGCTTTCCCACTTGGCCCAGCCCTTCTACCGGCCTGACACCGCCCGTACCCGCACGAGCGGCGGAGTGGGCTTGGGCATGTATCTGTGCAGGCTGGTGGCGCAGGCGCATGGCGGCAGCTTTGCGGTGCGCAATGCGCAACCCGGATTGGAAGTGGTTGTGTCGCTACCCGATACCGGCGAATAGGTTTGCAATTTGCTCATCAATTTATAGCGGCTTGCGCAATGAATACGGTGGCCAAGGCCGATTTTTGCGTGCAACTTCTTTCGTTCTACCTGGGCCATGCCACCGGGTGCCCTACGGGATCAATGACCAGGAAGGTTTTGCGGCTTCAAACTGGCTGTCGAAATGCCCCAGCGCGGGAAGTTTCACGCCAGGACTTCCGCCATTGCCGCTGTGTGAGCAGCTATCTCATCGCTCAACGATGTGTATTGCACACCTAAGGCGTGCCGCTCAATCATGGCACGATCGACGTCCTGGTACCTCCATTCGAAATGGCTCCCTGCCAGGAAGTTGCCGATATACACGATGTCTTTAAGGTCTTTGGGTACAGTCGGCGCGGGGCGCAATAGATCGTGTTCACGAGCGGCCTCGATCACCTCCCCGGGAACATGCATGGCCTCCAGAAGTGTCAGTCCAATGGCCTCGTGCCACTGAATGACCAGGTGTTTGAGACTCTCGCGGCGCGCAACCAACTCGGGATATTTTGTTGCGCGAAACAGCATGTAGAAAGCTCCGATATCATGAACCAATCCGGCAAAATACGCTTCATCGGGGTTGATGCGGGTCATTCGCTGGGCCACGACGTAACACGCCGAGGCGGTGGTGAGGGAATGGAGCCAGAGTTCATTGGCCATCTCGGAAAATTCGACGATCGCGGTCAGTTGCATCATTTGCTGCATGGCGATCGCGAGGCTGGTTGAACGTACCGTATTCAAGCCCAATCGCTGCACTGCTGCGCGTACCTCTTTGAGCACGGGCTTGTCAGCATAGGCGGCAGAGTTGGCGAGCGCAATCAGTTTGCTGCTGATCAAAGGATCTGCCCGCACAGCAGAAGTCACCCGCTCTATAGAAGCATCCGGATCTTTAAGCAAATTGCGCAGATTGATGACCAGATCAAAACAAGTCGGAAACAAGACTTCGCCGGTCAGATCTTTGGCAAGGTCTTCCAACATTTGAAATCGCTGGGCTGCTAGCTCATCTGAAACCTTCTCAGGAAACATTCAACCTCTCTTGATAATTACATCCGTTCAGAACCGCTGATTTTTCGTTTATGGCCGAGATTGTCGCGGAAAACCACTGGCACACCACGCGCACCCGCTGCGCTGACTTTCAAGGAGCTCATGGTGGCACAAGACGCGGCGCCCAGGGATTCGTGGAGTTGGGGCTGGCCGGGGTGGTGTTACCCCTTGCCAAATGCACCTGATGCATCATTAACAATAAACACTTGTGATGGATCGCAGATCACGCCCCGGCTTGCCCCCAGGTAGGCCGCCACTTGCTCGCGAAGCACGGGCGTGCCCTCGGCTGGACAGCGCGCTGCGATGCGCCGGATCACCTCCAGCGATACGCGACGCTGGATGCGCACGTACAGTTGCACCGGGAGGGCGGCAATGTCCTGGATGCCCGGATGGAAGGGCTGCGCAAGCACGCCGCGCTCCTTTCATCAACACTCGCATTCCAGGACCACTGGACCGGTAAAGTTGGATGCTACGGGAGCGGAAATTGGCAAACGTCCTAACCCACCCGTGCAGACCATTGACGAAGCGTGGAAAGTAGCGGCCTAAAGAGTGTCTTTCCTACCATTCTCTCAGCACTTTGAGGCCCTATAGTGTGTCGATGAGCAAGAGAAATACAGTCTGCCTAGTTGTAATTGCGCGTGACGAAGCGCGATGTATTCAACGCTGCCTGAATAGCTTTTCTGAGCACGTCGATCGTATGTTGGTGCTAGACACCGGCTCTAAAGACAAAACGGTTGCCCTCGCCAAGGCGGCCGGCGCTCAGGTTCACTCGTTTGAATGGGTCGATAGTTTCGCGATGGCTCGGAATGCGGCGTTGAAAATCGCTTCGTCGGATTGGCACCTAGTGGCCGACGCTGATGAATGGCTGGAAAGCGGAGCCGAATGCTTGCCCGAATTGCGCGCAGGGCATCCGAACCAGATTGGAAACGTGCTCATTAGAAGTCAGGTCGACACACCTGGAAGAGTTGGAGTTCTTGCAGCCTGGCTGCCACGATTCTTGCCTGGCGCGGTTCGGTACAGTGGCCGCGTTCATGAGCAGCTTGACACAGCGCTACCGATGGTCAATGTTCCCCTGACGTTTGGGCATGATGGGTACTGTGATGAGCAGATGCGCATAAAGAGGGGGCGCAATGAACAACTTCTGCGTGCTGCATTGCTGGAGTCTCCTGACGATTCTTACCTCCTCTTTCAACTCGGATCCGAACTCTATGGGTCGTCATCGTATGGCGAGGCGATCGAGATGTTTACCCAGTCTTTAAGGCTGACACCGGCCAAAGCGCAATACCGTGCCGCCCTGATGTATCGTTTTTTGTGCGCATTGCAGGCTGCCCGGGAGTGGACGATTGCGGCCAATCTTCTCGAACAGGAGATGCAGACGTATTCGACCGAACGTACTTTTATGTTGACAGTAGGAAACCTGTTTTGGGCCTGGGCGCAAGATCAACCAACCCAAGCGCCCAACTTACTCCAAATGGCGGAGAATGCATGGATGCAGGTTTTGCATCTGGAGCAACGCCCTGGCGTAGAGCAGGGGTATCAGTTGGAGAACGTTGGTGAGCGCGCAGCGCGCAGTCTGGGTGCTCTTTGCCGTAGCCTCGGTCAGGATGACCGTGCTGGAAAATTCGAGGCGTTCGCAGATAAGAAAGCAATGTTGAGCGTCGTAGCAACGCGAGTATAGGTGTAAGAAGGCACTGCTCGCCTAGCATCTGGGGCGTGAGGATGGTCTTGCCATGGTCCTGCGTATCGGCGCCCACTCACTAGCCCCGTGCAATTTCTCCGGTCATGTCTCCCGCATGGATGCCGACAACACGGCGCGCCGACAAAAGCCACGCTGTGCACAGGACCTTGCGGACAACCTGCTGCAAAAGGTGCGGTTTCCTGCTGCAATAGCCCTGAACCCACCACCATCCCAACAACTACAACACCATGAGAATTGCCTCTGCAATGTCCTACTGGACGGTCGCCGCACCGGCCGCGGCCATTGTCTTGCTGGGCTTGCACACACTGGGTGTGCATGGCGGGCTGTGGACGGCGCTACTCACCGGCTCGCTGCTTTCCACGGTGATGGCGGCAGTGCACCACGCCGAGGTGGTGGCGCACCGCGTCGGCGAGCCCTACGGCACGCTGGTGCTGGCCCTGGCCATCACCGTCATTGAGGTCGCGCTGATCGTGTCACTGATGCTCAGTGGCGGGCCCTCGACGTCGGCACTGGCACGCGACACCGTGTTCGCCGCTGTCATGCTGATCATCAACGGCATGGTGGGCTTGTGCCTGCTGGTGGGCGCCAGCCGGTATGGTGAGCAGTCTTTCAGTCTGTTTGGCGTGAGCGCTGCGCTCACCACACTGGCGGCCATTGCCATACTCACGATGGTGCTGCCCAACTACACCACCACGGTGCCCGGCCCGGTGTACAGCGACAGCCAATTGGCCTTTGTGGCGCTGGTGTCGCTGGTGCTGTATGGCACCTTTGTACTGGTACAAACCGTGCGTCATCGCGACTATTTCTTGCCTCCCCATTCCCTGCAGGACGCTGAGGTGCATGCCGAGCCGCCTTCCAACAAGCTCACCCTGGCCAGCGCCGTCTTGTTGTTGGGCAGCTTGGTGGCGGTGGTCCTGCTAGCGAAGACCCTTGCCCCTAGCATTGAAACACTGGTTACGCAGTGGGGTGCACCCAAGGCGCTGGTAGGCATCATCATTGCGGCCGTGGTGTTGTTACCCGAGGGCATAGCTGCCGTGCGCGCCGCGCGGGCCAACCGCCTGCAAACGAGCCTGAACCTTGCGCTGGGCTCGGCACTGGCCAGTATCGGCCTGACCATTCCCGCTGTAGCGATGGTCTCCATGGCAACTGGCTGGACACTGACCCTGGGACTGGACATCAAGTCCACCGTGCTGCTGATCCTGTCGCTGTTTGTGTGCACCCTGTCACTAAGCACTGGCCGAACCACGGTGTTGCAGGGTACGGTGCATCTGGTGTTGCTGGCGACATACCTGTTTACGACTGTGGTGCCTTAGAGAGCTGGGTTTAGCAGTTTGGTCGGCGCGCAGTCGCCCAAGGTCTTTGCACTGCCGTGGGTTTGCGGGGAGTCGTCTAACAGCAGCTGGGTGACGCCTTCATCGCGGCAGAAGGCGGTCCGCGGGAACCAGCATCGACCGAAAAACCGCTTTGCTGTTTGCCCAATATTTCCTCACGCCAGCGCTGGCAGACAGTCGCTTGTAGCGAAATCGCCATGCAAACCCAATCCGGATCAGCGAAGCTCTGCGATTGTGGCCGCTACACCAGCGCGCGCCTTCTCCAGCGTGCCCGGGGTGAAGCGCAGGTAGTCGAGTTGCGCTCTTCGCACTCGGGCCTGGGTCCGCTCATCATCCGTGCTGGCGCAAGTCTCGCCAACTTCCATCCACGCCACCGCCCACGCCATATCGAGTGTTGATGCGCCGGGCTGAGGCTGGTTGACAACCGCAGGCCGACGGCGAAAGCGGGTTGAGTCTGATAGCTCCAGCGCCGCCAAGCAGTCTCCGCGTGCGTAGCGCAGGGCCAAAATCCAACGCCCCATTGCCCAGGGAGAAGTAGTCCACCGCTGTGCCGGGTTGACCACCGCGATAGTTGAGGCTGCGGGGGCAAGCTCCAGCGCCACCAGAGCCGCAACCATCGCCAGGTCACGCTCGCCAGGCCGGGCATGATCCCAGGCAGCGTCGTCACCGAGTGCTTGTGCAAACAGCCAAAGACGCTGAGACAGCATCGCATCGACAAGATGTGCGCGCGCAACCGGGAATATTGGCAGAGGTGTTGCAAGCAGGCGTTCAGGAAGCGTTTCATCGTAGAAACGGGCCACCTCAAATCCAGCACCTGCAGCGGAATAGGCTTGCAATGCGCGTTGCTACGCCGCATCGGCAGAAGCGCCTCCGGCACTTTTTTCGATGTAATGCGCGATCTCTTCTTGTTCTTGGGCCGCCAGCACCAGGAATGCGCGGCTACCTGTACGACCAGCTTCGCTCAATGCCTCGCTCATAGAACCTTGGGCAGGTGGGCCGCCGTGTGCACCACGTTGGATTTCCGCAATAGAGCCCAGAACCACCGTCTGCCAGACCGGCACCATTGCGGGCAACAGTTTTTCAAGGGCAATGACTCTGGCGTGCAGGTCTGCGTCGGTCAACAAGTGTCCCGGTGCGCGTTGGGGCGCTGCTGTGCTGTTAACCGCGGCCGTGCTGTTGATTGCGGCCAAAAGCACAGCCTCGGGGCCTTCGGAATGTGCAGCCAGCAGTTGTGCAAGCCGCTGCTGGGCTGCTTGCACAATCGGACGATCTGCACGCTGGCGCTCGTTTTGCCCTGAAACGAACTGAAGCGCACTAGACACAATCGGGTCTGGCAGCGCCAGACCGCCAAGCGCCAAGCCCAACAGCCCGCCCGCCAGCATCGCGAGCCGACAGGCCATGCTTGCCCGGCCTTGGGCCAACAGCAAGGCCCACCACCGACGCAGTATCAGCCGCCACAGCAGCGCTGCACCCACCAGCGCCGCCACTCCACTCCCCGCCACCAAAAGCATCGCCAGCACGACCGAACCGCCGAAGCCGGCTTCAATGACGACCAACAGCCAACCGCCCAGCCCCAGCGAGACCGCTACAACTATCAGTGCCAGCATCGCCGCACCAGCAACGCCCGCAGCAACTCCCAGACCCAGCCAGGTCCAAAGACTAAAAGGTCGGCTCGGGGTGTTGGTCACGCGGGCATCACGGCAGCAGATACGAGCAGGTTGTTCAAATACATGAGTCAAGTATCGCACCCTGATGATTTGTCGAAAGGTTCGCTGCGCCTCAAGAACCGTGCCATTTCACATCGATGTCTTCCAGCTCAGGCATCAAGGGACCCTGAACATTGACATTGGTCTCCTGGCTGGCGGTGAGTACCACCGGCATGCCCGTGTCCTTGGCGAATTTGACCAGAACGATGACATTGCGCTGCAGCAGGGCCACCAGCGTTGTCGCTGCCAAGTTGTTGGTGCCCACCTGATGGTCGATCAGGATCACGGGCGAGTCTTGGAGGTTGAAGCCCCCAGCTATGTGGCGCTGCACGGGCAACCGCAACGGACCGCCGAACTGATTGAACATACCTGCATCAGCACTGGCAGCGTACAACACGCCTGCAACTAGTGCTTGTTGCGTAGATCTGGTCTTCGCTGTGGCGCACCCATGCCACTTCGGAATCGATGTAGGCCACAGATGGAATCATGCGGGCGTTGAACGACTCGACAGCCCCACCATTGCGGAGCGCATTTTCAAAGTATCGTCCGGCGACATCAAGGACATCATGAAAAAGTTGCGCGAGCTCGGAATGCGCAACTTCGACCGGGCCTTGTTTGAGTGGTATGACGAGGGCTACATCGGCTTTGAAGAGGCCATACGCAACGCTGACTCCGCCAATAAGTTACGCCTGGCCATCAAGCTCAAGAGCAAACGCGGTTAGCCCGCTGGCGCTACAGGCTCCACGCCTTTCTATCGATAAGGAACCGACCGCAGAAGAGGTGCAGGCACTGCGCGAGGGAGAGCAACGCATCAGGCTGCGCGTCGCCGTGAGCTTGAAGATGCCAAGCTTGAAAAGAAGATGAAGGAACGTGGTTTGGACAGTCGATTCGGCCGCCGCCAGATGGGTACAGGCTAGGCAGTCCGCCTCCCCTGCGCCTGTCTGCTACTCCGTACTCCTTCAGTTCACTGCGTTGAGCGTCAGCACGAACTCCTGATCACCAGCTTTGAGCGTTATTGACACAGGCAAACCGTCTGAAGGTATTGCGCTGGATACCAATGACATCGTCACCGGGTCGAAGCTAAGCCAGTTGGGCAGCGACGCCCCCCCCGCCAAGGTCACTGTCACTGGTGTACCTGGAGGAAGCGAGCCAAATGTCGATACCGGCACATTGAAACCTGAGAGTGCGTTCTGAGGCACGTTCACGGTAACCACCGACGGGCCGGACAACGAAACGGTTGTTGACACGACGACACCCGAATTGGTGTTTACTGCCACGTTGCTGCTCCCGCTTCCAGTGCCATTGAAGGTTTGAGTGGTAGTTTGGCTGGGTGGAACAAAATTTGACTCAATCGTCAGTTTGCCCTCTTCAAATTTTGAGAATTCATAGTTGCTCGCCTTCAAGGTTCCCAGGCTGGCAAGAATGGGGACTTCGCCTGCTGGAGTCAGAACGCCAGCCGTTGTACTCAGCCCGGCCTGACCCTGTATACCTGCGCTTCCGAAAGACTCACCGTTGACGAAGCCACTGATAGTGGCTGTCAGTTGCGGATTCTCGTCCCCAAAGGTGCGTCGCTTGTCGTCCGCTCGTACAGTAAGAGCGGCCGGTTGAATGACTAACGTGCCGTTGACCAAACTCAGGTTGTAATTGCCGTTGTAACCGCCCGCGCTTGCTGTGGCCGTGTAGGCACCGACATTGGTCCCTATTCCACCCGCTGCAACACCCGCGAGCACACTGGTTGTCTCTCCATTGACCAGACCACTCGCTGTAAAGCCAGTCACACTTTGCTGCAATCCGGTGTAGTTGAGACTGGCGCTATTTGCTGTCACAGTGGCATTGGCTTTGTTGATGGTGAGTTGCCCATCGACATAACGCACGATGTAATTCCCGTCGACGGCATTGCCGCTGACGGTGTTGACGTAGCTCCCCGCGTTGGTGCCTGTGGCGCCGTTGGTAACCAGCGAAATCAACACACTCGCCGTTTCATTGTTCACCAGCCCGCTCACCGTGAATCCATCCGCACTTTGAGGTTGTCCTGTGTAGGTGCCAGTAGTGCTATTGCCGGTAACGGTGATGGGGCGCCTGTCAATGCTCAGCGTCCCGTTTGCAAAATTCACCGTGTAGTTGGCACTGGTCAGCCCGTTGGGCGTGATGACATAAGAGCCGGCGTTCCTGGCACCCTG
>JAIFLV010000181.1 GCA_020048895.1 Rhodoferax sp.
GCCGGACTGGTAGCGTTGGTGCTGGGTTCTGACTGGCTGGTGACGGCCTCCGTAGCTTTTGCCAAGGCCATGGGGGTAAGCGATCTGGTGATCGGTCTGACCATCGTGGCAGCCGGCACGTCCATGCCCGAAGTTGCCACGTCGATCACAGCGGCGATTAAAGGCGAGCGCGACATTGCCGTCGGCAATGTGGTGGGCAGCAATACCTTCAATATTCTGGGTTGCCTGGGCATCTCCGGACTGGTGTCAGGTGAGGCGGGACTTGCGATGTCGCAGGCATTGATGAACTTTGATATATGGGTCATGTTGGCCGTGGCCCTGGCCTGCCTGCCGGTCTTCATGACCGGACGGGAAATTGCCCGCTGGGAAGGTGTCGTATTCATTGTTTATTACGGCGCGTACGTCACCTATCTGATTCTGGCCGCCCAACAGCACGCGCTGCTTGGCACGTTTTCTGCCGCCATGATGAGCTTTGTGGTACCCATCACGGTTATCACCCTCATCGTTGCGTTTATTCGCAAACCGCACGGCCCATGAGGTTGCTGTGGCTGGCCCTTCTGCCCTGGCTCGCAGCGCCGCTGGTGCTCGGCTTGGCCGGGCGCCGTAGCGCTCCAGTGCTGGCGGGTGGTGTTGCCCTGGCCGGCGTCGCACTGTTGCTCACTCTGGCCCCGGCCGTTTTTGCTGGGCAAGTGCTGGTCTGGCGTGTGGAGTGGGTGGCACAGTTGGGCTTGGGGTTTGGATTGCGGCTCGACGGGCTGGCTTGGCTACTGGCCTTCATGATTACCGGCATCGGCGCATTGGTCGTGCTGTACGGCGCCTGGTATCTCGATCCCAAAAACCCGGCGCCGCGCTTTTTTGCGTTTTTGTTGTTGTTCATGGGTGCCATGCTGGGTGTGGTGCTGGCCGACAACCTGGTGCTGTTGGTCATATTCTGGGAGCTGACCAGTCTGTCGAGCTTTCTGCTGATCGGCTACTGGCACCACCGCCAGGACGCGCGCGAAGGAGCGCGCATGGCACTCACCATTACCGGTGCCGGCGGGCTGTGCTTGTTTGCCGGCGTGCTGCTCATTGGCCACATTGTGGGCAGCTACCAGCTCGACGTGGTGCTTGGGGCACGCGCCGTGCTGCAGGAGCATGCTTTGTTCCCGCTGGCACTGGTGCTGGTATTGCTCGGGGCCTTTACCAAGAGCGCCCAGTTTCCTTTTCATTTCTGGCTGCCGCACGCCATGGCAGCACCTACCCCTGTCAGCGCCTACCTCCACTCCGCCACCATGGTCAAGGCCGGGGTATTTCTGCTGGCGCGCTTTTACCCGCTTCTGGGCGGCAATGAGTGGTGGTTCTGGATTGTCAGCAGTGTGGGGCTGATCACGCTGCTGCTGGGTGCCTATGTGGCCTTGTTCCAGCATGACCTCAAAGGCCTGCTGGCGTACAGCACCATCAGCCACCTGGGTCTCATTACCCTGCTTTTCGGACTGGATGAGCCGCTGGCGGTGGTGGCGGGTGTTTTTCACATCATCAACCACGCCACGTTCAAGGCGGGCCTGTTCATGAGCGCGGGCATCATCGATCACGAGACCGGCACGCGCGACATGCGCAAGCTCGCCGGGCTGCTGCGCTATATGCCGGCTACCGCCACACTGGGCATGCTGGCCGCAGCGTCCATGGCGGGAGTCCCGTTGTTCAACGGATTCCTGTCCAAGGAAATGTTCTTTGCCGAGACTTTGGCCAAGGACGGGCATCTCTGGTTGCAATGGTTGTTGCCCATTGGTGCGACACTGGCCGGGGTGTTCAGCGTGGCCTACTCCTTGCGCTTCATTCACGACACCTTCTTCAACGGCGAGCCAAAAGACCTGCCCAAGACACCGCACGAGGCGCCGTTCTTTATGCTGTTGCCGGTGGGCCTGCTGGTGCTGTTGTGCATGGTGGTGGGGGTGCTGCCAGGTTTGGTGGTGGGTCCTCTGCTTGCCGTGGCCGCACAAGCTGCACTGCAGGCTCCGCTACCCACCTACAGCCTGGCTGTGTGGCACGGCTTTAACCTGCCACTGGCGATGAGCGTGGCGGCCGTAGCCGGCGGCGCCGTGGTGTACTCCGCACTGCACCGCAGGGTCAACCTGCACAGCCTGAGCATGGTGCCCGGGTGGGTTTTTGCCGGCGGCAGAGAATTGTTCCTGGCGCTTTCACAACTGGGCGTCGCTGCTGCACAAGGGCTCACAGGCTGGCTGCAAAACGGCAGCCTTCAACGCTACCTGCTGCTGTTGGTGACATTGGCCCTGATCGCTGGTGTATCCCCTTTTCTGGGTGAGGGCCCTTCATCGCAGATGGCAGGCCTGCACCTCAACGACTTGAACTGGGGCGTGGCAGTGGTGGGGCTGCTGGGCATTGCCGCCACGCTGGCAACCACGTATGTGCACCGTCAGCGGTTGTTGGCGCTGGTATTGCTGGGTGCGACCGGGCTGGTGGTGTGCCTGAGCTTTGCCTACTTTTCTGCACCCGACCTGGCCCTGACGCAGCTGCTGGTGGAGGTGGCCACAGTCATGCTCATGATGCTGGCCTTGCACTGGCTGCCCGCTGAAAGCACGTCGCCATCGAACCGTCTAAGTGCCTGGCGCGACGCTGTTATCGCCATTGCGGTGGGCCTGGGTGTGGCTGCGCTGGTGTGGATGGTGCTGACTCGGCCCGGCCAGTCCATCAGCGATTACTTCCTGGCCACCACCCTGGCATTGGGTGGTGGCGCCAATTCCGTGAATGTCATCATCGTGGACTACCGCGGCTTTGACACCATGGGCGAAATCACCGTGCTGGGCATCTCGGCGCTGATCCTCCACGCGTTACTTGCCAACTTCAATGCAGCCCCTGCTGCGCTATCCGGCAGTGCAGACCATCCCTTGATGTTGCAACTGGTGGCGCGCCTGGTATTGCCGTTTACGGTGATGGTGGCTGTCTTTTTCTATCTGCGCGGCCACAATCTGCCGGGTGGCGGCTTTATCGGCGGCCTGGTGCTGGCCATCGGCTTGCTGCTCCAGGCAGTCGCCCACGGCCAGAGTTGGGTGGCACAACGCAGCAGTCTGGACTACCGCGCCTGGGTGGGCTGGGGCCTGATGGTGGCAGTGCTGTCCGGCGTTGCGAGCTGGTGGTTTGGGGCGCCGTTCTTAACCAGTACCTACGACTACCCGTGGCTGCCCGGCATTGGTGGTGTGCCTCTGGCCAGCGCGTCATTGTTTGATGCGGGCGTCTTTTTGGTGGTGGTGGGTGCCACCATGGTGATGTTGCTGTCCATTGCGCGTCTGACACGAAAGACGGGGCGCTGATGCTGTTAATGCTTTCTCTCTTTGTCGGTACGCTGGCGGGCTGCGGGGTGTGGCTGCTGCTGCGGGCACGCACCTTCGACACGGTGCTGGGCCTGACCCTGTTGTCCTACGCGGTGAACCTCTTTATTTTTGCCATGGGCCGGGTCAAAGTGGCTGCCGATCCAATAGTTCAAAAAGGTGTGGTCTCCACACTGGCCACCACAGCCGACCCCCTGCCCCAAGCACTGGTGCTGACGGCCATTGTCATCAGCTTTGCCATGACCGCCGTGCTGCTAGGCATCGCGCTGCGTAGCTACCAGCAAACCGGCAGTGACCATGTGGATGGTGCCGGGCGGGAGGATGCGCCACGATGAACCATTGGCTGATCGCACCGGTGGTGGTGCCATTGTTTGCCGGTGCCTTGCTGGTGCTTCTGGAGAAAGCCCGTTCTCGCGCAACAGCGTTCGTGTCACTGGGCAGCACGCTGGCGCTGTTGTGGGTCGCTGTGCAATTGTTTCTTCAGGCCCAGACGGGTGATGTGCAGGTGTATCTCGTGGGTAACTGGCAGGCTCCTTGGGGCGTAGCGCTGGCGCTGGACCGGTTGGCCGCCCTGATGGTGTTGCTAACGGCACTGGTCGGGCTGGCCGCACTGGTCTATGCACTGGGTGGCGACGACCGCAAGGGCCTGCACTTCCATGCGCTATTGCAATTCCAGCTCATGGGGCTCAACGGCGCATTTCTGACGGCGGATTTGTTTAATCTGTTTGTGTTCTTTGAGGTCTTGCTGGCGGCGAGCTATGGCCTTCTGTTGCACGGCGCGTCGACTGAGCGGCTCAAAGCCAGCGTGCACTACGTGGCGTTTAACCTGACCGGCTCGGCGCTGTTCCTGATTGCTGTGAGCCTGTTGTACGCGCTGACTGGTACCTTGAACCTGGCCGACCTGGCCGTGAAGTTGCCCGAGTTGAGCGCAGAAAACAACCGGCTAGGCCAGGCTGCACTTTTGCTGCTAGTGGTGGTGTTCGCCGTCAAGGCCGCGCTGCTGCCGCTGTACTTCTGGCTGCCGGCCACCTACGCCGCCGCATCGGCGCCGGTGGCGGCGCTGTTTGCCATCATGACCAAGGTGGGCATTTATGCCATCGCGCGGGTCAGCACACTCTTTGTGACCAGCAGCGGCGCCAGCGTGGCGGTCTTGTTGCCCTCGGCCCTGCCGTGGCTTGCATTGGCGACCCTGGTGCTGGCCGCCATTGGAGCCCTGGCCGCCCACCGCCTGCGGGTACTGGTGGCCTACCTTGTGGTGGCGTCGGCCGGCACGCTGTTGCTTGCTATCGGACTGGGAACACCCGCAACGCTTGCGGCCGGGCTGTTCTACCTGGTCAACAGCACCCTGGTGGCCTGCCTGTGGTTTTTGCTGGCCGATCGTATTGCGTGGTCGCGTGGCGGAGATGACAGCCTGGCGGCCCGCAGGCTGCAACATGGTTGGGGGCTGTTCGGCGCGTTGTTTATGCTTGCCAGCGTGGCCATGGCGGGTGTGCCGCCCTTGGCCGGTTTTATTGGCAAGGCGCTGCTCTTGCAAGCCGCTGGCAGTGCAGCCATGGCCCCATGGGTTGTAGCACTGGTGCTGGCCAGTAGCCTAATCACTATGGTGGCACTGGCGCGGGCCGGGTCTGTGCTGTTCTGGAAGCCTGCTGCGCAGGCGACAATGCACATGGCGCTCCCTCGCCCGGCGCACTACACCGCTCTGGCCGGCCTGTCGGTGCTGGTGCTTGCGACGACGGTTTTCGCCGGGCAGATTCAAACTTATGTGGGGGCGACCGCCCAGCAAATGGCTGCACGCCTGCCCTACATCCGTGCCGTGCTCGACGCACGCCCCGTGGCCTCGGCCTACGATGTGCGCCGTGAAATGCGCGAACGCGGAGACTTGAAGCCATGAAGCGGCTGCTGCCCACCCCCCTGCTTTCGCTCTTGCTGTTTGCTACTTGGTTGCTGCTCAACGAGTCGGCCTCCGCCGGCAACGTGGCGCTGGGGGTTCTGTTTGCCCTTGTCATACCCTTGTTGACCGGGAAATTCATGCCTGACCCACCGCGCATTAAGAACTGGACCACGGTCATTCGCCTGGCAGCGGTGGTGTTACGCGACATTGTGGTTTCCAACATCGATGTGGCGAAGCGGGTGTTGGGTCCCGAATCGTCCATTGCGTCGCGATTTGTATGGATACCGCTGCGCATACGCGACCCCTACGGGATCGTCGCCTTGGCAGGCATCATCACCATGACGCCGGGTACGCTGAGCAGCGACCTCAGCCCCGACAGGCAACACCTTCTTGTGCACGCGTTGCACTGCCCGGATGACGCCGCGCAAGCCGCATTGATTGCGGATATTCAGGCACGTTTCGAGAACCCGCTGATGGAGATTTTTGAGTGATTGATACCGTACTGCCCTGGGTGATTGGCGGTTTTACGCTGGCACTGCTGCTCAATGCCTGGCGGCTTTTGCGGGGTCCGGGCCTGGCAGACCGGGTGCTGGCGCTTGACACGCTCTACATCAATGCGCTGGCCTTGCTGGTATGCCTGGGCATGTGGTGGCGCACGACGGTTTACTTTGAAGTGGCGTTACTGATCGGACTTTTGGGCTTCGTCGGCACGGTGGTGCTGAGCAAATACATTTTGCGGGGAGAAATCATCGAATGAGCACCCTCCTGGAATGGGTCGTGGTGGCCTTGCTGGTTATCGGCGTCCTGTTTGCATTGATCGGCAGCTGGGGGCTAGCCAAGTTTGGCGACTTCTTCAAGCGACTGCATGGTCCAAGCAAGGCAACGACACTGGGTGTGGGTTGCGTGCTGCTTGCCTCCATGCTGTGGCTTGCCGGCCAGGGGCGCGCCAGCGGGCACGAGTTGCTCATCGCTTTGTTTCTGTTTCTCACGGCTCCGGTTTCTGCCCACTTACTGGTCAAAGCAGCACTGAAACTCGCGCCTGGAAGCCGCCCGCCTCCACCGCCCTGACAACCGCGCTATACCCCTTTGGCTGCGCTGTAGCCGATTAGTCTACGAGGGTTCTATGGACTGCATAATGCGCTGGCACCGCTTTGGAGGATTGAACTTGCACCTTTATGTCAGCGCTAAAGCCTGTTCTTGGCATTTGACTGGCTTCCATACTATCCAGCCGATCCGATGCACTGTTTTGCCGACACGCTTCGCCTCACCGGCGTGGCGCATACCGAACCGCAAGCGCAGGGAAACGCCGAGTTCATCGGCAACGAAGCTGTCCAGATCAATTTCATGGAATCCCATCTGCGCGGACTGCCAACGCCGCCGCCGTCTAATATCGAGGCCTTCCCGTCTTCACCAGTGGCCAGTGCGGGTTCGCACGCGTGGCCGAGGTACTGCGCCATGCCTAAGTTCGCCGCCAACCTGACCATGATGTTCAATGAAGTCCCGTTCCCGGAGCGCTTCGCCGCTGCAGCCAAGGCGGGCTTTCATGGTGTGGAGTTTCTGTTTCCCTACGAACTTGCTCCGCAGGAGGTGGGACGCCTGTTGAAACACCACGCGCTCCAGAATGTGCTCTTCAACTTCCCGCCTGGGAACTGGGGAGCCGGCGAGCGGGGCATCGCATCGCTGCCGGGACGAGAAAGCGATTTTCGCGACAGTGTTGCCCTAGCGATTGAGTACGCGTTGGCATTGGGGACACCGTGTCTGCACGCCATGGCGGGCCTGCTACCGACCGGTGTAGACCGGCAAAAACATAGCATCATCTATATCGAAAATTTGCGCTATGCGGCCCGGGAACTGGCTAAGCATGGCCGTACCCTGCTCATTGAGCCCATCAATACCCGTGACATACCGGGATATTTCCTCAATACCCAGGCTGAGGCGCACGCCATCTGCGAAGCGGTAGGCGAGCCGAACATCAAAGTTCAAATGGACCTCTATCACGCCCAGATCGTTGAAGGCGATCTGGCGGTCAAGCTCAGAAAGTACATCCAACGCGTCGGCCACATCCAGATCGCCAGCGTTCCCGGGCGGCACGAGCCCGACGAGGGTGAGGTGAACTACCCCTATCTGTTCTGCCTGCTTGACGATCTCAAGTACGACGGCTGGATCGGCTGCGAGTACCGGCCGCGAGGCCGCACCGAGGACGGACTGGGGTGGTACAGAGATTTTGCGTGTTCCTGAGCCCTTCAATTAAATTTGATACTTGCTTCAAGACAGATGCCTGAGCCACGCCGCCAGCAAACAGCACACCCTATTAGGATAACACCCGATGCATAAAGCCGAATAATATGGTAGACAATCCTAATTTTCAAAATGCTACCCGCTATACTGCAGCGCAGCAACAAGGTTTCGTGCGCTGTCTGGCTGCACTGATCACCGATCAGATTCAGGTCACTTTCTGCAGACGGCACCAGCGCCCTTCCCAGCACACCCACAGGACTCACCATGACACTACCCATCGAGGCAATGAACACGCTGCGTGAGCGCCGCGCCAAGATCATCAACAACGTCAGTCCGGAAAAGCTTGCCGCTTTGCACGCCAGAGGTTCGCTGTCAGCCCGCGAGCGCGTCAACACCTTGTTTGTCGCCGGCAGTTTTCAGGAACTCGGCATGCATGCGCACCACAACGCGGTGTCGTTTGGCATGGCTGGGCGTGAGTTGCCCACCGATGGCGTGATCACCGGCACCGGTTACGTGGGCAGCATGCAGGTGGCCGCCTTCAGTCAGGATTTCCAGGTATTGGCTGGCACCATGGGCAAGATGCAGGCGCGCAAAATTGTGCGACTGATGCGCCATGCCCTGCGCGTGGGTGTGCCGATGATCGCCTTCAAAGACTCGGGCGGTGCACGCATTCAAGAGGGTGTGGATGCCCTGTCGGGGTATGGCGACGTGTTTTATTACAACGTGATGCTCTCTGGCGTGGTGCCCCAAATTGCGGTGATCGTTGGCCCTTGCGCAGGTGGTGCGGCGTATTCGCCGGCATTGATGGACTTTGTCATCATGACTCGACACAACGCCTATATGTTTTTGACAGGCCCTGAGGTGATCAAGGCCGTTACTGGTCGCTCCACGACCATGGACGAAGTTGGCAGCGCCGAAATGCACGCCAGCATCAGCGGCAACGTGCACTTCATTGCCGAAGACGATCAGCATGCCATTGCCCTGGTCAAGTCGCTGCTGTCTTACCTGCCACCCAACAACACGGAAGATCCGCCCCACGACTTTTCGGTACCGATTGACGAAGTTGGCGACCCCCGCATGATTGATCTGGTGCCGGCTGACTCCACCGAGCCCCTGGACATGCAGCTGGTGATTCGTCGCCTGGTTGACGGTGGCAATTTGCTGGAAGTACACGCCAACTTCGCCCGCAACGTAATCATCGGTTTTGCCCGCATCTCGGGGGCGGTGGTGGGGGTGATTGCCAACCAGCCGATGGTGATGGCCGGCGCGCTGGACATGGATGCCGCCGACAAGATTGCCCGCT
>JAIFLV010000148.1 GCA_020048895.1 Rhodoferax sp.
CACCAGTCCATCTGGCAGCACACCATTGGCGGCTACCAGGTGCTGCACAAGTGGCTGGACGACCGGCGCAAGGCGGGCCGCAGTTTGAGCCAGGACGATATCACCCACTGGCTGCGCGTCTATGCCGCGCTGCAGGCCACGCAAAAGCTGATGGGGCAGGTGGACGCGGCGATTGAAGATAACGGCGGCTGGCCCGGCGCTTTCTCGCAAAACCACCCGCCACCCGACGCTGCCACACTGGCCGCCGAGCAGATGGTGCAAAAAGAGCAACTCAAGGCGCAGAAGAAGGCTGCAACTGCTGCAAAAAAGAGAGCTACTTACGCTAGTCCCACAGGGGCTGGCAGCCTTTTTGATGACCTTGAAGACATGGCGGGCGCAGCGGGAGGGCCAGACCGCCCAAAATCTAGGGCCACCCCTGCCAAAGCAGCGGGTGGCAAAGCTTCTGGTGCGGCGGTGCTTGCGGATGGGTTGAATGATGGACAGGTGATGTGCGCCATTCGCCGTGTCTTGACCAGCCCAGGTACAGGGCTCGGTCGGGATGAGCTGATTCGATCTACAGCGCGGCAGATGGGCCATGTTCGCACCACCCCGGCGCTCAAAGTGACGCTGGACTCGGCAGTCCGTCGCGCAGTGCGCCGGGGCATTGCCGAAAACGCAGGTGGCGTGCTGATCTTGCTCTCCAAGGACCTGGATGGCTACGACCGCGATCACCTGAAAACCCAGCTCTTGGCCGCCATGCGGGCAGCCGGTGGCACTTGCGCCAAGGCAGATGCGTCCACGCTGCTGGCCCGTTACATGGGTTTTGCACGTACCGGCCCCAGCATTGCCGCCGCTGTCGAGTCACTTGTGCGCAGTTTGGTCAGAGCCGGGCGGCTCGATGTGGAGGCGGGACAGTTGAGTGCGACCAGGAAGTAGGCGTGATCAACACCTCGTTGGCAAAAAGAAGTTTTGCGATTGCCAAGACACCCTAAAGAACTCGTCGCTCCCGCAGCGTGCGCATCGATCACCGTCAGCAGCACGGCTTCAGATGACCGGAAGTCATCGCGCTGGGGAAATTATTTTTGTCCAAAAATAGTAATTTTGTCTAAAATTGGCGCATGCAAACCTTTACCGCCTCTCAAGCCAAGCAGAACTTTGGCACGCTGCTAAGCCAATTGGCGCACAGCCCGGTCGCTATTGCCCGGCATAACAAAACGGTGGCGGTGGTGATGTTGCCGGCTGCGGCGCAAGCCCTGCCCAACCCGCGACTGCAAGCTCGATTGGAACAGCAACAGCGTGAGCAGCAGCGCCTGTTGCGCCATCAGCAGTTGGCTATTCAACTGCTTTGCGCAACAACCACACAGCAAACACGGCAGCTGCAATCCGCCCGGGAGGCCGTCGCGCGCTGGGAGCGGGACGGTTTGTGCAGTGCTGACTACATTTCCCGGTGGCAGGCTTGGCTGGACTTGCCGCTCAAACAGCTTGCGCCGCTGATGTGCGGTGACGCGGATGGCTGGGGCCCTGCCATGCGGCAGAACTCGCCGTTTACTGCATCGCCATGAACCGGGAAATCCTCGTGCAACTGCTGGTGGCGGCGCACCAGTTGTGCGGCCACCGAGACTATGTGGTGATTGGCAGCGTATCGATTCTGGGCATGGCGCACGTAGAGGCAATTCCGCTGGATATGACCCTGTCTATCGATGCCGACTGCTACACGCTCGCCGACCCGCCGCGGGTGTTTGACTTGAGCGCCCAGCTGGGCGAGGGTAGCCCTTACCACCACGCCCATGGTGTGTATCTGGACCCGGTTTCGCCGCAACTGCCCACCTTGCCCCAAGGTTGGGAGACCCGCCTCATCCGCATCGCGCATCCACCCATCACGGCCCATTGCCTGGAGCCCAATGATGCAGGCATTTCCAAACTGGCACGCGGCGAGCCTCGTGACCTGCGTTGGGTGAATGCGGGTATCCAGGCGCAACTCATCAGCCTTCCCATGTTGCGCCTGCGCGCGCGCAGTACGGCGTTTCTGGATGCAGCGGAGCAGTCGGCGACCTTGCAAAGGCTTTCGGACCTGGGTGGGTCCTAGTAGTCCGTTTCATCAAAGAGGTTACGAAATGAAATCGATGGATTTTTCAGGCTGGCTAGGCGTGAGGAGGCGACATAGCCGTAGCTATGGCAACGACGAACAACAACGCCAGACGGGAAAAGGCACGATTTCATGTAAGCGTTTTGGTGAAACGGACTACTAGGCCGGGCAAAAGCATTCAGCACAGCTAGTTGCAGTGCCGGTTCCAGTGGCCCCTGGTCGATGATCTCCACATTGCGCTGCAGGTTGTCTGGTTTGCTGGTGCCCACGATGGCGCTCGTCACACCCGGTGCATAGGCAGCAAAACGCAGCGCCAGCGCATTCCAGTCGAGCCCCCGCGGGTCGATGGCCATGGACTGCAAACGCTCCCAGTACTCGCCTTCGGCGAACTCGCTTGGCCGCTGGTCAAAACGCCATATGGCACCCGCGAGAGGTCGCTTGGCGATGACACCGATGCCGCGTGCCGCTGCCGTCGGCAAGTGCTGCACCAGGTTGGCTTGATCACACATGCTCACCGATGTTTGCACGCTGCCGAAGCGCCCACAGTCAATGGCCCAGCGCAGCTCGGTGTTGTCGCCAGAGTAGGCCACTATGCGCAATTTCCCGGCACGCTGACAGTCTTCCAGGGCGCGAACCACGTCGCCTTGCTGCAGCACGTGCAGGGGGCACGAGTGCAGGTGCACGATGTCAAGCACGTCGGTGCGCAATCGAGCCAGCGCCGCCTCCACCCCCGCGACGAGGCACTCATAAGTCCAGTCGGCAAAGCCGGCAATGCCGTAGCCCACCTTGGTGGACAGCACAAACTCGCTGCGCCGGTGCGCCAGGTGGCGGCCGATCCGTTCCTCCGATAAGCCATAGCCGCGGGCGGTATCGATCAGGTTGATGCCGGCATCCAGCACGTCGTTGAGCAGTCGACCCGCATGGTCTTCGCTGATTCGTTCATCGTTGAGGTGCATGGCACCAAAACCCAATGCAGTGACCCGCAGACCAGTGGCGCCGAGTGCTCTCATTTCCATAGTGGCTTACGCAGGTGGGACGGGCGCTACAGCCCGATATGACTTAAAGGTTTTGCTGACCCAGAAGGACCAGACCAAAGAGCGGTGGCAGCACCAGGGTGACGCTGCCTTTGTCCACAACAACATCCGAGCCACCCAGCAAGTTGGTGAAACGCGGTGCCTTCACGCCGTCGGGAAGCTTGACGTTAACTGTCTGTGCCACTCTTGCATTGTTGGTGGCGGTGATGGCCACGGCGTCGCCCAACTGGCGTAGCAACACGATGCTGTGGTCATCCAGATGCAGGGGCGCACCGATGGAGCCACGGCGTAACACGGCATGCTGGTTGCGCAAGCCAATCATCTTCTTGAAGTTCGCCAGCATCTCGCTATCGGGCTTGCCGCCCTTGTCAAACCACGGGTAGGTGGCGCGGTTGTAGGGGTCGTCGCCACCGGTCAGTGCCACTTCGTCGCCGTAGTAAACCGTGGGGGCGCCGGGGAAAGTCATCTGGAACAGCACCGCCAGTTTGAGGCGCTGCTTGGCCTCGGCAATCGTTTTTCCATCGGTGCTGTCGGCATGCCAGCCAAACTGGTGCAGTGCGCGCGCCTGGTCGTGGCTGGAAAGCAGGTTCATCAACGCATAAAACGCCTGGGGTGGATAGGCTTCGCGCATCAATTCGATATTGGGGTAGAGCTTGCTGGCCTTGCCGCCTGCAGCGTACTCGAGCACGGCATTGCGGAAGATGTAGTTCATGGTCGAGTCAAACATGTCGCCCAGGAAATACTTGGAGGCATCAAACCAGGTTTCAGCCACGGTCAGTGCGTCGGGTCGGTGCTGCTTGATCGCGCTGCGCCACTCGCGCCAGAAGTTGTCTGGTACCCATGGCACCACATCCATACGCCAGCCCGACGCTCCCTTGTCCAACCACATCTTCATGACCGAGTCCGGGTCGCGGTAAGCGTAGTTGCGCCACCCGGACGATGCCTTGTTCAACTCGGGCAAGTCGCTCACGTCGGCCCAGCCCTTGTACTGCTTGTTA
Organism: Rhodoferax sp.; assembly: GCA_020048895.1. GTDB lineage: Bacteria > Pseudomonadota > Gammaproteobacteria > Burkholderiales > Burkholderiaceae_C > Allorhodoferax. The sequence continues at coordinate 4,098 of JAIFLV010000148.1, forward strand.
GGCTCGGTCTGGGTTGGATCAAAGGTGTACCAACTGGCAAAGGGAGATGCCGCATTGATCTTGCCGTTCTGAAACGCTCCCGCCGACCCGTGGTTGCCGTAGCGGTTGAAATAGAGCGAATCTTCACCCGTGTGGTTGAGGCTGGTATCGGGTATGACGCGGATGCCACGCTTGGCAGCCTCGCGCGTCAGGCGCTCAAAGTCGGCGTTACTGCCAAACCCGGGATCGATGCTCTTGTAGTCGGCGGTGTCGTACTTGTGGTTGGTTGCCGCCTTGAATACCGGCGTCATGTAGATCGTATTAGCGCCCAGATCGCGGATGTAGTCGAGCTTCTGGATGATGCCCTCCAGATCGCCGCCAAAGAAGTCGTTGTTGTAGTGCGCGTCCGACCCATCGCCGCTGCCTGGTCGCCAGGGCGCATCGTTCCAGTTTTTGTGTAGTTCCACCGTATGGTTGTGGAACCTGGCGACACCGGGTTGTGGGTCGTTCGCTGGATTACCGTTGCGAAAACGGTCCGGGAAGATGTAGTAATAGACGATGTCTGGTGCCCAGTCGGGCACTTTGAAGTCAGGGCTGTACACGGTCTGCCGAAAGCGCCGGATGGCCCGCGCGCTGCCAGGCTGGTTGTCCACCACGGCCGTACCGCCCGAGCCTTTTTCACGGGTCCAGAACACTGCATCCCGGTTGTTGTGCAGCACAAAAGGCGTGCCATCAATGGTGGCTTCAAAATAGTAGCCGTAAACACTCACGCTATCAAAGGTATAGCTGGCCACCCATGCATCACGTGCGCCAGTGGTACTTTTCACCATGGGTATCCGGGCCAGCTCGCGGTACTCCAGCACCTCCTGGTTGCCTTCCATGCGGCGTTTCTCCACCACCAGAGTGAGCTTGCTGACTCCCGGCAGTGATGACACCGTGAACGCCGTCGGCGTGCCTGGCACCACCGCGCCAAAAGGTTTCTTGTGGTGCAAGGCGCGCGAATCAAACTGCAGGCTCAGCGCGACCGGATGGGTGACGGTCCGTGCGTTGGGGTCGGCAAAAGTCTTGGGACCCACGGTGAGCACTGGTTTGCCGTTGGGAAAGGTTAGCTTGAGGGTTTGCGCACCAGAGAAGCTCCGATGTACGTTGCCCTTGGCACCTGTGGTCAGCTTGCCATCGGCATTGTTGCCAAAGGTGCTGTCTTCGCGCCATGAAGCGTCGCCGATCTTGAAGTCGAATGCCCCATCCAGTTGAACATTCAGGTAGTACGCATCGCAACTGTACTGAAAGGCAAAGTCGTCCTGGGTCGCCCAGTTGTTCATGGTGCCACGCAGGAACAGCACCGTGTCGCCCAGCGGCGCGTCAGTGGGGCAACTTTCGATCGAGAGTTCTGGGGTGGTCTTGGAAGATGTCATACGCACAACGAAACGGTGGATGCCCTGGAAACGCTGCTGCAACTCCGAGCCACGCAGTGCAAGCTGCTGTGGCGAGGCACCGCGGCCAAAGTCTGCATCTGCCGACCAGCCTTCATCCCCCAGCTTGAAGCGGTGCTCACCACTCAGGCGGGTCACCAGTTCATAACGATTGCAGGCCCAGACAAACTTCTGGGCATCCGCCGCGTTCCAGCTGTTAAAACTGCCGCGCAAGTACAGCGCCCGCCCTTGCAGCGGATCCTGGCTGCAGGTCAGCGCAGTGGCGGGTGCAGCTGCCGGAGCAGGGTCTGCGGAATGTGCGCTGTTGGTCCAGGAAGATGCTACACCGCAACACACCAGCGGCGCGATGCGCCTGACCAATCGCCAGACGCTCACCCCTTGACTCCTCCCGCAGTCAGCCCCGAGACGATCCACTTCTGTGCCACCAGAAAGACCAGGGTGATTGGCAGCCCTGAGAGCACGGCTGCGGCAGCAAAGTCGCCCCACAGATAACGCTGCTCGTACAAATAGTATTTGGAGCCGACTGCCAGGGTTAGATTGGCCTCCTCGCGCAGCAGGATGGACGCCACCGGGTACTCGATGATGACGCCAATGAACGCCAGCACAAATACCACCATCAGGATCGGCACGGCCATGGGCAAAAGCACGAGGCGGAACGCCTGCCAGTGGGTAGCGCCATCGACTTTGGCGCACTCCTCAATTTCGGTCGGGATCGTTTCAAAGTAGCCTTTGATGGTCCAGATGTGCATGGCCACGCCGCCCAGGTAGGCCACGATCACGCTGGCGTGGGTCTCGATACCCAGCCACGGAACATTGGAGCCGATGCCCTCAAAGATGGCAAAGATCGCCACCAGTGCAACCGCCACAGGAAACATCTGCAGCAGCAGCATGCTGTTGAGAATCAGGGTTTTGCGTGCGAACTTCATGCGCGCAAAAGCGTAGGCGGCGGTGGTGGAGATGGCCACGATCAGGAGTGCCGAAATGGTGGCAATCTTGATGGAATTCCACAACCACAGCAGTACCGGAAAGGGCGGTTTGATCAGATTGCCGTCGGCGTCGGTATAGCTGATGCCCAGCGCCAGCTTCCAGTGCTCCAGGCTGATCTCGGTGGGGATCAGCGAGCCAGTAGAAAAATTGCCGGGGCGCAGAGAAATCGAGATCACCGCCAGCAGCGGGAACATCGTGATCGCTATCAAAATCCATAGTGCCACATGCGCGCCGGTAATGCGCCAGCGCTGACTTTTTCCCGTAACGATGGCCATGCTCTTTATCCCTTCTTGGCTTCGTTGACCTGTGCAAGCTTCAAATTGGCCAGCGACATGATGGCCACCATCAGAAAGATCAGGGTTGAAATTGCCGCGGCAAGGCCGAAATTGGCTCCCGCGTCGGTAAACGCAATGCGGTAGGTGTACGACACCAGAATATCGGTCTGCCCCGCCGGCAGTTTGGTGTTGAGGTAGTCCGGTCGCCCGTCGGTGAGCAGAGAAATCAGCACAAAGTTGTTGAAGTTGAAAGCGAAGGCCGAGATCAGCAGGGGCGTCAGTGGTCGTGCAATCAGCGGCGCAGTGATACGGAAGAAGTTGGTGAGCGGCTTGGCACCGGCAATTGCCGAGGCTTCATACAGATCGGCGGGAATCGCCTTGATCAATCCCGTGCACAAAATCATGATGTACGGGTAGCCCAGCCAGGTATTGACGATCAGCAACATGCTCTTGGCCAGAAACGGGTCGGAGAACCACGCCGGACGCACGCCAAAAACAGCATCCAGAATGGCGTTGATTTCACCAAAATTCTGGTTGAACAGCCCCTTGAATACCAGAATGGAAATGAACCCGGGAACCGCGTAGGGCAGGAACAGCAGCGTGCGGTACAGCGTGCGGTATTTCAGAGCTTCCCAGTTCAGCACAACCGCCAAAGTCATGCCCACTGCTGTGGCGAAAAACACGGTCAGCCCGGCAAACAACACGGTCCAGATGAAGATGGAAACAAACGGCCCGCGCATGTCGGCGTCAAAGAGCAGGCGTGCGTAGTTGGCCCAGCCAATCCCCACCTTGAAGCCTGGTTGCATGCGTTCGCCCTGGGCGGTTTCGAAATAGCCGGTAGTCGTGTTGGGGCTGTAGACAACCCCGGTTTCCGCACGTGTGATGGAACCGTCGGCATTGGCTTTCCAGAGTGGCGAAACGGTGCCGAACTCGCGCAATCCGACATAACTCAAGGTCCTCTTGGTAGGCAATTCGAGCGTCAGCGAAGCCAGTGCCTCACGCAGTTCAATGGTTTGTCGCAGATTAAGAGGCTCGGCCAAACTTGCGGCACCGGGCAGGATGATCTGCATGGGCACCTGTTGGCTCTGAAAGTCAGGGCTGCCTAGCGGTAGCGGCGCAGACATATAGCGTGGAGCATCCGCGCTGTCGGTGCTGCTCAGCACCACGCGGTAGTTGGGGCCATCGGCATGCAGGCTAAAGGCCAGCGACTGGGATTCGTCGATGGTGGCCTGGTCCAGCAGGTACGCGCGGGCACGCTCCTCGCTGAGCAGGTTGGCAGACGAGTAATTGGTGAAACCGATCTGCACTGTGTACAGCAGGGGGAATGCCACAAACACCAGCATCCCGGCCACTCCCGGAAAAAGATAACGCCAGGCCAGCGATTTGGCGGATGTGTAAATCACCAGCGCAGATGTGCCCAGGGTCAGGGCCGCCAGTGCGTAGAGGGGTTGGCCCGCAGCGTAAAACCCGGCCACCAGCCAAAGGAGTGCAAAAGTCAGGATGCCGACCAGCGGCCATTTGAGGAGTTTCATCATGACCGTCTCACCTTACCGCATGCGGGCGGCTGCACCGTCCAGCGCTTCCCTGGGGCTCTGCAGACCATTGGTGATGGCCTCCAGAGCGGCATCCATTGCGGGGAAAAAACGGCCGGTTTCCGGGATGTTCGGAATGGGCTCACCTGCCAAAGCATTGGCCATGGTGGCGCGAATATTGGGGTCCCCGGCAAGTTCCTTGTAGTAAGCGATATTGGCAGGCGTGCCCAATGACACATCGGCTGAAATCGTCTTCAGGCTCTCCACCTTCAGCAGGTGGTTCTCTATAAATTCACGGGCAATGTCCTTGACCTTGCTGGGCGCAGCAATCATGCAACCGAGCACACCGACGAAGGGCTTGGACGGCTTGCCGTCGATGCTGGGAATTGGTGCAACGCCAAAGTCAATGTTGCTCTTGCGCACGTTGTCCCAGGCCCAGGGCCCGTTGACCATCATCGCAATGTTGCCGCGGGCAAAACCGCCTTCCATTTCCGAGTACTTGGAACCTTTGGCCATGACACCTTCTTTCACGAGGCGGGCCAACATTTCAGCGCCCTTGACGGCGCCAGGGGCATTGACGCCAACGACTTTTGGGTTCAGGTTTCCTTGCGCATCACGCTCGAAAATAAAGCCTCCTGGCCCGGCCAGTATTGGCCAGGTGAAGAAGGCCTTATTGAAGTCCCACAAAATGGCTTTCTTGCCCTGGGCGACCAGAGCTTTGTCGAGGGCGAATACCTCTTCAAAAGTGGCCGGCGGCGTTTTGACCAGGGCCTTGTTGTAGATCAGACCGATGGCCTCAATCGACAGGGGGTATGCCCAGATCTTGCCCTGGTAGGTAAATGCCGTCCAGGTAGAAGGCTCGATCTCGTCTTTGATGCGTTTGGGTGGCTTGATGGGAACGATCAGCCCAGACTTTGCCCACTCGCCGGCCCGGTCGTGGGGCCAGCAAAAGATGTCTGGCCCCTTGCCCGCACCCGCCGCCGCCTGGAACTTGTCGGGAGCCCCTTCCGGATGCTGCACCACCACCTGCACGCCCGACACAGCGGTAAAGGCATCTCCCACCTTCTGCAGGCCGTTGTAACCCTTGTCGCCATTGATCCACACCAAGAGGCGGTGCGGGTTTTTTGCATTCGCCGCCGTGCCAACTGCCATGGCGCCCACAGCACAGGCCGTGGCAACGAGCAGACGGGTTGCCGCCTCACGCCGCACGGCGCTGCTCCTGAGTGCTCAAGCGCGCAAATGCCCTGCCCTGCGCATCAAAGAGGTAAGCCCATTCCGGCGGGACGCCCAGTTGCAAAGCGTCGCCATTCTTGATACGTGCCAGGCCATCGATGGCAGCCGTCAACACGTCGGTGGCGCCTTTGTTGCTGCAATAGGCATAGGTGATTGAGCCCAGCGATTCCACAAAAGTGACTTCGGTCTGCAGGGCGTTGTCGGCCACCCCGGCGCGCAAGTGCTCCGGCCGCACACCCAGCTTGACCTTGTCTCCCGCCTTGGCCGTACTTGCGTCGACCAGTGCACGGATCTGCTCTCCGCCGCCCAGTTGTACCGTGGCACTTGCCGCCGATGCCTCCACGACCGTGGCGTCGAGCACATTCATGCCGGGCGAGCCGATAAACCCGGCCACAAACAAATTGGTGGGGTGCTCATACAGTTCCAAGGGTGCGCCCACCTGCTCAATCTGCCCTGCCGACAGCACCACGATGCGATCAGCCAGCGTCATGGCTTCCACCTGGTCGTGCGTCACGTAGACCATAGTGGTCTTGAAGTCTTCATGCAGTTTCGCGAACTCGTATCGCATGCGCACGCGCAACGCGCTGTCCAGATTGGACAGGGGCTCATCAAACAGGAACACTTCGGGTTTACGCACAATGGCGCGACCAATGGCCACGCGCTGGCGTTGGCCCCCCGACAGGTCCTTGGGCTTGCGCTCCAGCAGGTGTTCGATGTTGAGTATCTTGGCCGCATGGCGCACAGAGCGGTCGATTTCGGCGGTGTCGACCTTGGCCAGTTGCAGGCCAAAAGCCATGTTGTCGTACAGGTTCATATGCGGATACAACGCATACGACTGAAATACCATGGCGATGCCGCGCTCCGCTGGTGGCACATCGTTGACGCGCCTGCCGCCAATGGTGAGATCGCCTGCGGTGATTTCCTCAAGACCCGCGATGGTGCGCAGCAGGGTGGACTTGCCACAGCCGGATGGCCCGACGAACACCATGAACTCGCCGTCGCGAATCTCCAGGTCGATGCCTTTGAGTACATGGACGTCACCAAAACTCTTGCGAACGCCAGTCAGTTTCACATCTGCCACGCCGTACCTCCGGGGTGCCCGCAATACGGGCCGTTTGTCTCTGTATTTAGTGCCCGACCGAAGGAGGGGCTATGCGTTTGAATCGAGTATAACCGGGTCAAATCTAGTGATACAACGAAAATAATCTCCCAGCCGCCTTGTCATTGACCCCACGTTTTCCCAGTAAATTCTCGCCAGTCAGCAAAAAATTGTAATGAAACTACATTTCCATTCCGTGCGTTCATGTCGCCTGTGAATACTTCCAGAGTGCGGGCCGCCCGATGATCAGTACACGCCCCCGGTTGGTGAGCGTGGCCTGGCCGCTGCTCGCTGAGTTAGTACTGGGCTTTGGAGTGGGCTTGCTGGGCTTGTGGCTGGCCTCGCGGGGATCCGACGCCAGCTCTGCCGCCTTCGCGCTGTCCAACCAGCTGCAGGGCGCGTTCTTTCTGCTGTTTCGCATCATCAGCATGGGTGTCAGTGTCGTCGTGACGCAGTACGTTGGTGCCGGCAATCGGGCAGAGGCGGATGCCACCGCCCGTGCCGCGCTGGCTGCCAGCACCTGGATAGGACTGTGTTCCGCGCTGGCGGTCTTTCTGGGCGCGGTGCCGCTGCTGTCGAGCATGAACGCACCGCCCGACGTGCTGGCGCTGGGAGTTCCTTACCTGCAGATGCTGGCACTCGCGTTGGTACTCGACGCCTTCAATGCCAGCATGGCCGCTGTGATGCGCGCTCACATGCGCACCCAGGATGCGATGCTGACGGTCCTGGGGATGCACCTTACGCACTTGCTGCTGTGTCTGCCGCTGATGCGCGGCTGGGGTTGGATTCCTCCCCTGGGACTGGTCGGGTTTGCGCTGGCGATGGCATTGAGCCGGGCCGTCGGCTTGTGTGCCCACCTGTTCCTTTGGCGTTGGCGGCTGGGCCTGGTTCCCCGGTTTGGTGACTGGGTCACTTTGCACTGGAAACGTCTTGCGCCCGTGTTGCATATCGGGCTGCCGGGCGCTGCTGAAAACATCGCGTACCGCGTGGCGATGCTGGTGTCGGTCACGGTGGTTGCGGGCTTGGGCGCCAAGACGCTGGCCACCCAGACCTATACCTTTCAGATCATGAACATCGTTGTGCTGTTCAGTGTGTCCTTGGGTTTTGCGTGCGAAATTCTGATCGGCCACATGGTGGGTGCCGGACACTTGCACGAGGCCAATCGACTGCTACGCAAGTCGATGGCGTTGGGCTTAAGCGTGTCATTGGGTCTGGCTGTACTGGCAGCCGTCACCGCACCGTGGACCCTGACCTTGTTCACCAGTGATCCGGAAATTTTGGCCAGTGCCACCACGCTGCTTTGGATCACCGTGCTGCTCGAACCTGGGCGCACCTGCAACGTGGTCATCATCAACGCACTGCGTGCCACTGGCGATGCACGCTTTCCAGTAGCTGCCGGGGCGGCGTCTATGCTGCTGGTCATGGCAGGCGGATCGTGGTTGCTGGGTGTGCATTTTCAGCTCGGTCTGGTGGGCGTGTGGATTGCCTACGCCGCCGACGAGTGGGTGCGTGGCCTGATGATGGCCGCCCGCTGGATCACGCTGGGATGGTTGCCCGCTGCAAAGGCAACGCGTCGGCGTGTGGTGCAAACATAGACGCACTCTGGTGCTTCTCAGGGTTGGCGCAAAAACACCTGCACAGTTTGTCCTGGGAGTACCACGCCCAATGCGCCTCCGTCGGCACTCTTGACCGCCTTGCCGGTGGCCGGGAAAACTTGTTTCCAATGCGCAGACACGTGAAGAGGTGCAGTGGTGCGGACCGTCTTTTTGTCGTAGTTGATCAGTACCAGCGCAGTTTGTTCGCCATCGGTACGCTGAAAACCCATCAACTTGCCCTCAACAAAGGGATGCTGGTAGTCACCTTTTGAAAGAGACGGAAGCGCGTTGCGCAACTGCAGCAGATCACGGTAGAACGACCACAACGATTTGGAGTTCTTCTGTTGGCTAGCGGCGTTGTAGGTCACGCTATTCGGTGCAATGGGCCGGTATGGTTGGCCCGTGGTGAATCCCGCGCGCCGGGGCTCGGAAGTCCAACTCATGGGTGAACGCAAGGGGCCATCGCCCCGCAACTCTTTGGCACCGGCCAATCCAATTTCCTCACCGTAGTACAGGAAGGGAATGCCGGGCTGCAAAAGGTAGGTGGCAGCGGCAAGTCGGTACTGGGCGAGATTACCTTGGAACTGGTCCCACATGCGCTGCCCGCCAAAACGGTCGTGGTTGGAGAGAAAGGTGGCCATCCCGGCGGGTGCAGTCACGAAGTACTGCGCAACTTTCTCTATCGCCTTGATGTCCCCTTTGGCTGCTTTCACCAATTCATACTGGTGTCCAAATGCAAATGAGCTTGCGCACAGCTCGGGAGCGGCGTAATCCTGTGGTTTTGCGGTGGCCTCGCACACGGTATAGCGTTTGCTGTAGCCATTGATCAGGGCTCTCAGGTCTGCAGTGATCTTGCGGCTCTCGGGTTGGTCGTTCCAGTCTTTGGCGTTGTTCTCGATCAGGTGTGGCACAGCATCGAGCCGGTAGCCGTCGAGTCCCCGGTTCAGCCAGAACCGCAGACTGTCCATGTGGTACTGCAGCACAGCGGGATTGCGAAAATTGAAATCTGGCATATCCGGGCCGAATGTGGCCATATACGCGCCATTGCTGGTTTGGATCCAGGGGTCATTGCCCCAAATCTCCCAGCCCATGGGGGCGATGTCCTGCCACACAAACCAGTCGCGGTACGGCTGTGCAGGCCCACGCAATGCCGAGCGGAACAGTGGATGGCTGGCAGCGCCGTGGTTGATGACATAGTCCATGATCACCCCGATGCCGCGTGCATGCGCTTCGCGCAGCAGGGTATCGAAGTCATCCAGCGTTCCGTACTGTGGTTCTATGCTGCGGAAATCGGTGGTGGCATAGCCATGGTCACCGTCGGCGCTGGTAGTGATGGGCATCAGCCAGATACCACGAATGCCCAGGCGCTGCAGGTAGTCCAGGCTCTGCGTAACGCCCCGTAAGTCGCCAACACCGTCACCGTCACTGTCGCGGTAGCCGCGTACAAATATTTCCATGAAGGCGCCGCGCTGCCAATCGCGAGGCAGCGTACTGCCGGGGTCAGTTGCCTGCACCGGGCTGGTGTCCACCGGGGTTGCGGTTTGTGCGCCTAGACCAAACGATACCGCAAGAAGGCAGCTTGCGATGCAGCGGGAAATTGTGACCATGTGGGTTTGCGCCAATTGGATTTGGGAAATTTGTAGCGATACTACTATCCCGTTACGGTGTTGGGAGAAACTGTTTGAAACCTGCAAGTTTGGAAAGTAAGTCCACTTGTCGTTCATTGCGTCAGCGGGCACGTGTTGCCTGCCAAGTGGTTCTGTTAGCGGCGTGTCCATGGCTTGGCAATGCCATGGCCAAGCCGGTTGAAGTTGCAGATCTGGCAGCGTGCAACAGCCCGGACCATCAGAAGGTGTTGCGTGCAGCACCCGCAGCGGACAAGGTGGCGGCGCAAGCCTATTGGCTGGGAAGAGATATGCTCTCATGGCCCGGGCAATCCAACGCGGCGGTCTACAAGCTCTATTTCTCGGCACAGGCGCAGTTGTTGGCAACTCCTGGCACACGGGTGCAGGGGGCGGATGGCGCGCTGTCTTTGTTAAATGCCAGTGACGCCCCGGCGGTGAGCAGTCTGGCGCGTTTCAAGTTTGTAGGCGCTGGGCAAATGCTGCGCATTGCATCTACGGACATTGCACGACTCCCCGAACTGTTGCGGCAGCAGACGCTGCTGGTGCAGGAAGACGAGGCAGGCACAGTACTGCGTGCGACGCGTGTGCAGATTCCCGGTGCCTTGGACGACTGGTACGCATCTGCGGAAGGTGTCACCGATTTGGGTGTGCACGTGTCGAACACCGGAACCCGCTTCAAACTATGGGCACCCACGGCGCAGCGTGTTGACATGTGCGTTTACCCGTCGTCAGGTGGGCGCGCCACGCGGTTGGAGTCGATGCAGCGTGACGATGCCACGGGTGTGTGGCAGACGCATCTGCGCAGGCGACACGCGGGTCAGTATTACACCTATCTGGTGGATATCGTGGTGCCCCATGTCGGGCTGGTGCGCAATCGCGTCACTGATCCCTATGCACTGAGTCTGAATGCCAATTCCCAGCGGGCCTATATTGCCGACATGCGCTCACCCCATCTCGCACCTGCCGGTTGGGCAACCTACCGCGCGCCGCAGCGCGTCCAGCGCCAGACAGACATGGTGGTGTACGAGCTGCATGTGCGGGATTTCTCCATCAATGACGCATCGGTTCCGAGAGCCCTGCGGGGTAAGTACACCGCCTTTACCCAGGGTCAGTCACGCGGCATGCGGCACCTGCAGGCACTGTCGCAGGCAGGGCTGACCGATGTCCATCTGCTGCCCGTGTTTGATCTGGCAACGGTTCCGGAAGAGGGTTGCGCGACGCCCAAAGTGCCACCTGCCGCGCCCGACAGTGAAGTGCAGCAGGCTGCTGTGATGGCGCTGGCATCGACGGACTGCTTTAACTGGGGATATGACCCCTACCACTTCAATGCACCGGAAGGCAGTTTTGCTACCAACGCGGCCGATGGCGCAGTGCGCATCCGCGAGTTCAGGTCCATGGTGCAAGCGCTGCATGCGGCAGGCTTGAGGGTGGGGATGGACGTGGTCTACAACCATATGTCTGCATCCGGACAGGATCCACGTTCAGTGCTGGACCGTATTGTTCCGGGTTACTACCACCGGCTTGATGCGCAAGGTGTGGTGGAGCGTTCGACCTGCTGTGACAACACCGCTACCGAGCACCGCATGATGGGCAAGCTGATGGTGGACTCGGTGGTGGGTTGGGTGCGCGATTACAGGATTGACTCATTCCGCTTTGATTTGATGGGGCACCAGCCGCGCGACATCATGGAGCGTCTGCAGCATGCGGCCAATGCCGCAGCGGGACGCCACGTGCACCTGATTGGCGAGGGTTGGAATTTTGGTGAGGTCGCCAATGGCACACGGTTTGTACAAGCTTCGCAGTTGTCGCTCAACGGTTCGGGCATTGGAACCTTCAGCGACCGCGGGCGTGACGCAGTGCGTGGCGGGCGCGCGGGCGAAAACGGCAAGGAACTGGTGCGCAACCAGGGCTATGTCAATGGCATGGCTTACGACCCCAACGCGCTCGGTGAGGCGAGCAAGGATGACCTGCTGCGCGCGGCCGATATGGTTCGCGTAGGCCTGGCCGGTTCCCTTCGCAATTACCAGATGATGGACTACCAGGGCAAGACCAAGCCTCTGCACGCCTTTGACTATGGCGGACAAAGCGCGGGCTACGTGAGCGAGCCCGGTGAGGTGGTCAACTACGTGGAAAACCACGACAACCACACGTTATTCGATGTCAATGCGTTCAAGCTGCCGGTGGGTACGAGCCGTGAAGACCGTGCGCGGGTTCAGATGCTGGCTGCCGCCATCAACGCCTTTAGCCAGGGTGTGGCGTATTTTCACGCTGGGGTCGAAACGCTGCGTTCCAAGTCGCTGGATGGCAACAGCTACGATTCGGGTGACTGGTTCAATCGGCTCGACTGGACGTTTAGCGACAACTATTTTGGGACCGGTGCACCACCCAAAGGCGACAACGCAGCGCATTACGAGCAGATCAAACCCTTGCTCGCCAATGGGGACATTCGCCCGCAACCCAAGGACATTCGGTGGACGCGGGACCAGTTTTTTGACTTGCTGCGCCTGCGCGCCAGCACCAGCCTGTTTCGTCTGAGCAGCGCCAAGGAAATTACCGAACGGCTCACGTTTTACAACACCGGGCCAACCCAAAAAGCCACCGTGCTGGTGGGCCACTTGCGTGGTGCCGGATATCCGGGTGCGAACTTCAGTGAGGTGCTGTATCTGATCAACGTCGACAAGGTTTCGCAGAGCATGGTGCTGGAGTCCCAAAGGGGCAAGTCCCTTGTGCTCCATCCGGTACATCTTGCCAAATACGCTGCCGACAAACGTGCCGCCCACGAAGCCCGCTTTGATGGTGACACGGGGGCCTTTACCGTGCCGGCACGCACGGCAGTGGTTTACGTGGTTCGATAAGGGGGACTGCGTCGAACCACGGGGAGCAACTGGCTAATTCGATCGACCCAAAAGAAACAACAGCGGAATTTCCACCCGGGCTGCCCAGTCGTTCTCGCTGTGGCCCGTTCCCTCAAATACCCGGCTATGCCATTGGTTTGCAGCAAAGCCGAGTTCACGCCCAAGAGTGTCGGCAAAAGCCTGGTGCGGGCCGTACATGGCATCGAGCCCCAATGTGCCGTGGTCAAAATACAGCCGATGTGCGCCTGGCTTGGGTAGGTGTTGGCGCAGGTAGGTAAAAGCGGCGATTGGCAGACTGGCGTTTTGCACCTTCTCTGGCGAGCCCCATGCTCCTGGCTTGCCGATCCAGTGCGTCGATAGTGCGGCTACACCACCAAAGACATGCGGGTACTCGCACAAGGCGTACAGGGAAACCATGCCGCCCATGCTCGAACCCATGAGAAACGTGGACTGCGGCTCGGCTCGGGTGGGGTACCGCGCGTCGATCGCAGGCTTAAGTTCCTCGACCAGAAAACGCAGGTAGGCGTCGCCCAGGGTTTGGCCCCACTGTGCGCGGCGGATGTAGTCGTCGCGCACGTCCGTGTTGGCCAATGCCAGGTACTTCTCCGGGTAATACTCACTATAGCGGTACTTGCCATTGTTCGGAATGCCCACCACGATGGTGTCGTGCACGCGGCCAGACTGCATCAGTTTTGATAGCGCCTCATGCACGTTCCATGCGCTCTTGTTCCAGGATTTGCTCGCATCAAACAGCATCTGTCCGTCGTGCATATAGAGTACGGCGTAGCGCTTGCCGGGATGGTAATCGGTTGGCAGCCAGACATCGATCGGGCGCGTATCCACCCACTTCGAAGGAAACGCTTCCATGCGTTCGATGCGTCCCACTTGAACGGACGGTGCAACTGCGGACCAGGGCAAAGGGGATTGGGGAGGTGTCATGGGGGCTGCAAAGCAATAAGTGGAAAGTGCCAACGCTATGCATACACCCGCGCGCCGCAGGCGGCTCGCTTTCGATGCCTTCATGGCGCTGCCGCCTTGCGCTGGCCCAACAGGAGTTCCAGTGGTGTCTCCAGGCGCTTGGCCCAGTCGGTCGCGTTGTGTCCCGCACCTTCAAACACCAGAGTCTGGAAGTTGCTGTGGGTGTAGCCTTTTTCCCTTAGAAGGAGATTTGCAAAGTTCTGGTGCACAGGATACAAGGCGTCGAGCTCGGTGCTGCCGCGGTCCATGTAGATGCGGTGGGATGACGGGTCGGGCAGATGGTCGCGCAAGTAGCTGAATGTGGCCAGTGGGATGGTGGCATTGTCTTCAAAGCTGCCTGTCCAATGCGTCGACAGGCAGGCTGCAGCGCCAAACACCTGCGGGTACTCGCTGATCGCATACAGGGAAATGATGCCACCCATGCTCGAACCCATCACCAACGTGTTGGATGGGTCCGCGAGGGTAGGGTAACGTGCATCGATCAGAGGTTTGAGTTCCTGTACCAGAAAGCGCAGGTAGTTGTCCGCTCTGGGATTGCCCTGTAGCGCCTGTTGAACAAACTGGGTACGAACAGGCTCGGCAATCAGGGGCACCACTTTTTGGGGAAAATACTCCGCGTGCCGCGCGTAACCGGTGTTCCAGATCGCCACCACAATGGTGTCGCGAATCCGCCCGAGTTGCTGCAGTCGGTTCATGGCAGCGTCGACATGCCAGCCTTTCTTGCTCATGCTGGCAGCACCGTCAAACAGTGCCTGCCCATCGTGCATGTAGAGCACAGAGTAACGTTTGCTCGCCTGGTAGCCCGCCGGCAGCCACACGTCGACCAGCCGTGGTTCGACGAATTGTGAAGGCACCTCGCCGAGTCGATCCACCTGGCCACTGGTGAGTTGCGGCATGGGTGGCCCCCTATGGGCGCAACCCACCAGGACCACAAAACTCGCGGCCCACAGCCAGCGACAAATACATTGCAGCGCGCTCATGGCTGGACTCCAACGATGAATGCAGAGAAAGGCCCGAGCGTCAGGGCCGACGAACCCAGCGCCCCTTCGCCTACCTGCAGCATAGCTGTGACCGGTTGGAACGCACGCGGCAGGGACACCGCTTGCGGCTGCGCCCCAACGTTCAGAGCCACCAGCACGGCGTCAGCACCCTGTGCGCGCAGTGCTACCAAAAGGCAGTCGGACACCAATAGCGGACTGAAGGTTCCCAAGCGCAGGGCAGGGTGTTTTCGCCGCAGCGCCATCAGAGCGCGCAGGTGCTGCAACGGGGACATGGCATCGCTTTCCTGCAGGTCCACTGCCGACTGCCGGTGCGCGCTATCGCTTGGTAGCCATGGAGTGCCTGTAGTAAAGCCCGCGTGCTGGGCAAGGCTCTGCCAGGGAAACGGCGTTCGGCAGCCGTCACGCCCCTGTTTCAAAGGCCACTGCGCTTTGCCGTAGGGGTCCTGAATGGATTCCAACGGCACCACCGACTGCGCAAGTCCCAACTCCTCCCCCTGGTAGACAAACAAGGTGCCACGCAGACAGGCCAGCAGCGTCAGATACAGCTTGGCGCGTTGCTCCTGTTGGACTCCAGCGCAAAGGTGGGAAGCGCTTGCGGTAGATCCGAAACCAAAGGCTGCTTCGGCGCCATCGCCCCAGCGTGTGACCACACGCACGGCGTCGTGGTTGGAAAATGCCCATGCGGGCCACGAGTCACGACCCATCGGTTCTTGCCACGGCCGCATTTGCTCGGCCACGAAAGTCGGGTCACTGCGCGGACCCAGGAAGTTGAAGGAGTACGCGGTGTGCAGCCGCTGTGCACCGCG
The DNA here is from genome assembly GCA_020048895.1 of Rhodoferax sp. Lineage (GTDB taxonomy): Bacteria > Pseudomonadota > Gammaproteobacteria > Burkholderiales > Burkholderiaceae_C > Allorhodoferax. The sequence continues at coordinate 19,496 of JAIFLV010000148.1, forward strand.
GGTGTATTCCATCATGCGTGTCAGGCTGTCCGGGCTGCCAATCTCGGCAACGGTCATGCGACCTGGATACTGGTCCATCAAGTTCCGCAGGCGCTCCATGAAGGGCAGTGCCTCGGGCTGGTCGATGTTGTGCGTATGGCGCTGCATGGTGACCGGAGTGTCTCCCGCGAGCTCAGGCGGAAACGGCGGATTGTCCTGCAGGTCGCGGCTATGGAAATACAGGTTGGCAGTGTCCAGCCGGAACCCATCGACTCCGCGGTCGAGCCAGAATTTGCCCGCGGCGAGTACTGCATCCTGGACCGCCAAGCAATGAAAGTTGAGGTCGGGCATCTCCGGCAGGAAATTGTGCAGGTGGTACTGCCTGCGCCGAGGCTCCCAGCGCCATGCCGGCCCACCCATCCAGCTTTGCCAATTATTGGGCGGCGCGCCATCGGGCTTGGGGTCGGCCCACACGTACCAGTCCGCTTTGGGGTTGTCGCGGCTCTCGCGGCTTTCGATGAACCAGGGGTGTTCTCGGGCCGTGTGGCTCCACACCTGGTCGATGATGACTTTGAGCTTCAGGCCGTGGGCACGCGCAAGCAATGCATCGAAATCGGCCAGGGTGCCAAACATCGCGTCCACACCACAGTAGTCGGTGACGTCATAGCCAAAATCGCGCATGGGCGACGGGAAGAAAGGGGAGAGCCATATCCCGTCCACACCCAGACTTCGCACGTAGTCCAGACGTGCGGTAACGCCGGGCAGGTCGCCAATGCCGTCGCCGTTGCTGTCGAAAAAGCTGCGCGGATAGACCTGGTACAAGGTGGCGCCGCGCCACCAATCTGAATCCGTCATCACACTGTCGGCATGGTGGGGGTTCATTGCACGCGTTTGAACACCGAGTAGCCCCCGGTGGCGCGCACGTCGGGTGCCACCACACGAAAACCGCCGGCGGGTACGGTGACCGTGGCCATGGAGGCCAATACACGGATAGGAGGTGCCGCCGGGTTGATGAGGTCCACCAATGAGGATCCGTTCATGAGTTTGGAGTTGGCAATCAATACGCGCTCAGTGATGGCTTTCTTGGATGGATTGGCAAGAACAATGACCGTGTCTTTCACCAAGTCGGTATAACGCTCAAATGCCAGCAGCCGCTCGGCTGTCACCAGACGGAAATTGCCCACCCGCAGTGCACGATGTTGTTTACGCAACGCAATCAACTGCTTGGTCCAGCGCAGCGCCGGGTTGCTGGCGGTCACCCAGTCCCAGCGCATCGGCGAGCGGTTGGCCGGATCTTCACCGCCGGTCATTCCCAGTTCGGTGCCGTAGTACAGATTGGGTGCTCCCGGCAAGGTGAACTGAAATATCTGGGCCAGACGCTGGTCGGCGACCTTGGGCAGCACGTGGCTGAGGCGGTCGTTGTCGTGGTTGTCCAGCATGAGCCAGGACTTCAACGTGGGTTCGATGCCTGCCTCATTCACTGTGCGCTCCACCATGGTGGCGGCCGTCGCGGCGGAAATCTCACCTTTGATGGTGCTCAGCACGATGTCACGCAGTGTGAAGTTCATGACCGCGTCCACCGCGGGAAACCACTCCTTGGGGAAGGTCGCAATCTCGCCGACCACCAGCGAGCCGGGTCGGGCGCGGTGCGCAGCTTGTGTCAACTCACTCAGGTACTTTGGACCCAACTCAGGTGCCACATCAAGGCGCCAGCCATCGATGCCCTCGCGCAGCCAGGTTTGCACGACCGAGTCCGGTTTGGCATAAAGGTGGTCGCGTACGGCCTGGCTTTCCAGTTGCAGCTCGGGCAGGTTGGTGGCCTGGTACCAGCCCCGGGCACCACCCGGATACTGGTCACCAAAAAAGAACCAGTCACGGTACGGGCTGTTGGGGCTGGACTGCGCCTGTTTGAAGGCCTCCGAGTTGCGTCCCATGTGGTTGAAAACGCCGTCGAGCACCACCTTCATGCCCTTGGCGTGGGTCTGCGTGACGAGATCGGCCATGTCTGCCTTGGTGCCAAACTCGGGCGAGATGGCCATGTAGTCCAGTGCATCATATTTATGGTTGGTATAGGCCGTGTGGATCGGGTTGAGGTAGAGCACATCCACACCGAGCTCCTGCAGGTAGCCCAGTTTGGATGTGACGCCGGGAAGATCGCCGCCCCAGAACTCGATTTCATGGCTCCACACGTGCAAGGCATCCAGGTACTTGCCGCGCTTGGCCGGCTCACTCCAGCGGTGCAAGGTTTTGGGGGCAGGGTAGAGCGCGCGTTTGGCCTCCAGGTTGGCCGGTGGCGCGAACCGGTCCACCATCACCTGGTAGACGATGGCGCCGTTGCGCCAGTCCTGTTCGCGCGCCTCAAAAACGCCCTTCAGGGCAAGGTCATGCACGCTGGCATGGGAGACTGGGCCGTCCATGGAAAAAACAGAACCCACAGTGAGCAGCAGCGCACCGGCAATCAATTGATGTAGAGGGGCGAAGCAAGGCATGCAATGTTCCCTTACTAGCCTTGCGCCACCGGGTTGCGCACATCGCTGCACCATTCGCTCCAGCTGCCCGCAAACAGCGCGGTAGGCCCCAGACCAGCAACTTCCATGGCCAGCAGGTTGGGGACGGCACTCACGCCGCTGCCGCAGTGGTGCACCACCGTGGCCGGATCGCGCGAACCCAGCAGTGCCAAGAATTCAGCGCGCAACTGCTCGGCTGGTTTGAATGTTCCATCGGGTGCAAAGTTGCTGGTGAAAGGGCGGTTGAGCGCGCCGGGAATGTGGCCGGCCACCGGGTCGAGTGGCTCCACTTCACCACGGTAGCGCGGAGCGCCGCGCGCATCAATCAGTGTTTGCGACTCCCGGCCCACCTGCTTTGCTACATCTTTCATAGCTGCTAGCGCAAGCAGCGCGGGCGCTAGAGCGAAATTGGACGGTGCATTTTTTACTGGCAATCCTTGCTCTATGGCACCGCCTGCCGCCTGCCAGGCCTGCAGGCCGCCATCGAGAACCGCCACGTTGGCGTGCCCGACCCATTGCAGCATCCACCATAGGCGACCGCAGTAATTGACACCCTGGCGGTCGTAGACGACGGCCTGCATGGTGTTATCGAACCCCACACCCGACAACCATGCCGCAAAGGCCTCCCGCGACGGCAAGGGATGGCGCCCGCCCGATGCCGCACCGGTGAGCGAGCGATCACCCTTGGCGCTGAGCGCGTGGTCGAGGTGGGCATAGACGGCACCGGCAATGTGTGTCTCGCGGTACATGGCCTCGCCCGCATCCGGGTTGGCCAGGTCAAAACTGCAGTCGAACACCATGCAGGGGGTGCCGGCATCCAGCAGGGCCTGCAGTTGGGCAATTGAAATGAGGGTGGTGTACATGGACTCTCCGTGGGTTCAATGTTCTTCGGCGGGCGGGTTGGGAATGGCGCGAGCGCAATATGGTAGCGAGAATGCCACTGGCTCCGCTGTTTTGGTGTGCTGGCGCTGATTTCGCCGTTTTGATTTTGCTATGTTTTTGGTAGCTGTCTGCGCTTTTTTCATGAGGGCTGAAAGCCTATTTGTTTGTCAAATGTTGCACGTCAACAATCAGGCCTTGGACCAGCGTGCACAGTTCGGCTACTGTGGATTCTTCGACCTCAAGGTAGCCCTCGTACTCCGCCAGATTGCGTTTCTGATGCGCTGCGTCCAATACACGCCAGCGATAGGCGGGCCAACCCAGAGTATGCGGCAGACATTGAAAGACGGTATGGCGGTTTTCGCTACGTTAGCCGTGCCAACGCAATGCCGCCAAGGCGGCTGCATGGGCGGCGTCGTAGGCACTGGTAAAGCGGCCCTCCAGTTACAAGCCGCAAGGGCTGCAAGGCATCGCGCAACACCGGCACCGTGCCCAGCGTTTTCCGGGTCAAGGCAACCAGTTCAGCATAGACAGGCGATTGCGGGTTGGCCTGAAAGCGTCGCAGGTTGCCCACTGCTTGCGCATTCACCAGGCCCGCCGTAGCCAATCGGTTGAGTTCCCGCTGCAACGAGGCACTGCCCAGGCCGGTAAGGCGGCGCAGTTCGTTAAGGTGATAGCCCCGGTCAGGCTGACCAAACAGCCAGACATAGAGGCGTGACTGGCTGTCGGTAAAAAGTGCAGAACTGATACTCATGCCAAATATTGGCACGATCAGGCCAATTTTTGGCGCAATATGGACGAGCTTGGCGCGTTGAAACTATGGCGCCGCCCTTGAACTTGGAAATGAGGATGGCGTACACGGGGTCTTTGTGGGTTCCATGTTCTTTGGCGCGCCAGTTGGACCATCTTCGTCCGGGTGTGTTGCCATCAAAGGTCGCTCATACAATGCTTGGCAACATCTGGATGACCCCAAATGACCCTATCCAATCAGGAAACCCCGATCGATCTGCTGGCAATTCGGGAAATCTTCAATCGCCAGAACATCATGCTTTGCTTCAACGGCCCAGTCACGGCACCGCTGATAGAGGAAATTGGCACGGCCTTGCGCAAGCACATGGAGGGGTTGGAGGAATCACCCTCTGCGGTAGCCGACGTGTTCTCCGTATACATCGAGATGGCTCAGAACATTCGCCGCTATGCGCAGGCGCAGGCACTCGAAAATGAAACCGCCACCATCCTCGTTTCCCGTGATGCGCTCGGCCGCTATGTCATCTTGGCCAGCAATGTTGTCAGCCATTCGGACGCAAACGCATTGGGTGAGCGCATTGAGCAATTGCGACCTCTGGACAAAGAGGCCTTGAAGACCGCCTTCAAGACGCAATTGCGCCAACCGCGTAGCACCTTGTCCGGGAGCGCAGGCCTTGGCCTGATCGACATGGCACGCAAGGCCACTGCACCTTTGCAGCATGCATTGCAGACACTTGACAACGCACGCGTGCTTTTTAGCCTGCGCGTCACTCTCTAGAACATTAGGAGCATCAATGGACAATCTGGTCATTAAGCAATCGTCCTCCTCGCCCGTAATCACAGCTGACTGGAACTCCGGCGTGATCAGCATGAAGGGAGACTCATATCCGGAAAACTCTTTCGAGCTGTTTCAGCCACTGATCGACTGGGTCGAAACTTTTTTAGCCAAAGCCAACCGGCCGCTGCAACTGGAGCTCGAGCTGGTTTACCTCAACACCAGCAGCATTCGCTCAATGATGGACATTTTTGACCAGATGGAAGTCGCCCACAAAAAGGGCCGGACAGTCAGTGCGCGCTGGTCCTACGAGGCGGCCAATGAACGGGTTGGACAACTGGCAGAAGAGTTTCGCGAAGACTGCACGTTTCCGTTCACCATCAACGTCAAGTCCTGATGGATCTTCAGCTCGCTTCCCGCATTGAGGGTTTGCTCAACGACCCGACAGCGCCCGTGGCCGACCTGCGCGCTGCACTGGCAGACCTGTATGAGCGCTGCCGCAGCCAGCAGCAGATGCTTGAACGCCTGACACAGATTTCCGACAAATACCAACGGGCAGAACGTGATCGCGGGTTGTCCTACGCCGAGCAGCTGCAGCGCAAGGTGCGCCAGGTCGAGAAGATCGTGCGCATCAGCGACGGCTACCAGTCCATGCTGCAAGATCTCAATGCCCGGCTCACTGCCCTGTCAACACATGACGAGCTGACTGGTCTGCCCAATCGCCGCTATCTTCAAGAGCGGCTGACGCAGGCCATCGCGCATGCCGAGCGCAATGGTGAAAACTTTTCCATCGCTCTGCTGGACATAGATTTTTTCAAGCGTATCAACGACAGTGCGGGCCACGCCGTCGGCGACGTGGTGCTCAAACGCGTGGCGGCCTGCTTGCGTGAAGGCATGCGTGACTACGACATTTGCGCCCGCTGGGGCGGCGAGGAATTCCTGATTCTGTTTGCCTGCTGCGACCAGCAGCATGCAGCCCAACTGGCCGAGCGGATACGGCTGGCCGTGGCGGCCCTCCCCACCGCCGACCTGCATCCTGGGCTGCAACTCTCCGCCAGCATCGGATTTACCGAATTTCATCCCGCAGAAACCATTGATGCGGCCTTGAAGCGTGTCGATGACGCCCTTTATCGGGCCAAGGATGCCGGGCGCAATTGCGTTGTCGGCAACCCCTGACAGACCAACCGGCGCGGCGCGATGACTGATCACCCCCCTGCAGATGGACTGAAACAACAGGGCAAGCTCAGCCTGCGTTTGTTCCTGATGGGCGCGCTGATGCTAGTGTTCCTGCCGATTGTGGCCATCACCGGCTGGGTGTCGTACCACAACGCCGAACAAGCCACCGAGCAATTCACTTACGCCATGGCCAATGAGGTCAGCGAACGCATTCAAGACCGGGTGCTGGCGTTTTTTGAAATACCTCGGCGGGTGTTGGCCTACAACCAGGATCTGGCCGATAACGGCCTGCTGGGTGAAAACAACCGTGACGAAATGGTCCAGAAGTTTCTGCTGCAGTTGCGTCAGCAGCCCTTGCTGACCTTCGTTGCGATCGGCATGGCCGATGGCGAATACTATGGCGGCAACCGGCCGCCACGCGGCAACGACCGAGGCTTGCGCATCCTGCATGCGCGCATTGCCGACGGCCGCAAGCTGCACGTTGATCGGGTCGATGAGACCGGTCAGACGGCGCAGCCTTTGTTCAAAGGCGAGGAGGCTTTTGATGCACGCCAGCTACCCTGGTACGCGGCCACCACCGGTCGTCACGGCATCGCCTGGTACCCAGCCTATCGCTATTTGATCAATGACGGCACCGATGCTTACGAAGCCATGGGAATCGGTGTCTCTGCCGCACTGTTCAACCCGGTGGGTGACTTCATCGGCGTGATCACGGCCGATGTCGCGTTGTCCCACCTTAGCGAGTACCTTGGTGAACTGACCGCGAAAACCGGCGGCATCGCCTTCATTGCTGAAAGCAGCGGCGAACTACTTGCGACCTCGACACCGGAGCCGATCTATCGCGTGGTCGATGGCGCGGTGATTCGACTGAAACTCTCCACCAGTACCAACCCGCTTTTGCGCCTGGCCGGTGATCGGCTGGCAACCGGTGACCAGCCTGCTGGCAGCACCTTTGCCGATATTGATGGCGCGCGCCATCTGTTGAAATGGCAGAGCCATCAACTGCCCGAAGGGCCGCGCCTGACCGTCGGTGTGCTGCTGCCGCAGGCCCGCTATGCTGCTGTCGCCAGTGACATGCTGCGCAATATCGTCTATCTGGCGTTGGCGGTGGCGCTGTTTAGCATCCTCATTGGACTAATTGCCTCGGGCTGGATTGCCCGGCCGTTGCGGGCACTGAGCCAGTCATCGGTCAGCCTAGCTGCAGGCAACTGGCCGACAACGAGCCCCAAGCTCAGCCCGATCCAGGAAGTCGCCACCCTGTTTTCGTCCATGCAAGACATGGCGCAGCGCGTCAAGGCGCACTCTGAAAATCTTGAACATCTGGTGGCGCAGAGAACCCAGGCACTGGAAGAGGCACATCTGCGCCTGACCGACAGCATCGACTATGCGCGCTTGATCCAGAATGCCATTTTGCCGGACCGCCAGCTCGCCCAGCAGATGGCCGACCGGCACTTTGTGCTGTGGTTGCCGCGCGACGTGGTGGGTGGCGATTTCTATTTTTATCAGGGCAACGCGCAAGACAAACTGTTTGGGGTCATCGACTGTGCCGGCCACGGGGTACCGGGTGCATGCATGACCATGGCCGCACACGCGGCCATCGAGGTGGCCAGCCAGGCGGTGGCCTGGAGCGACCCGGCCAGCCTGCTGCTGCATACCGATACAGTGGTACGCAACATGCTGCCGCTGGACAAGCGCATCGTCGCCAGCATCGATGCGGCGTTTTGTCACTACGACGGTGCAACCGGCACGATCACCTTTGCTGGCGCGCACCAGTCCCTGTTCTGGACCGATGGCACGGTCTGCGAAGAAATCTGCGGTGGGCGGCGTAGCCTCAATGACCGCAAGCGCGGCACCTATGTCAACGTGAGACGCACGGTCGCGCCCACGGATGCCTATTATTTGGTCAGCGATGGCCTGCTCGACCAGGCCGGAGGTGCCGATGGGCATAGTTTTGGCAACCAGCGCTTGCGCGACTGGATACTGCAACATGGCCATGTGCCGCTGACTGAGCAGCGCCAGCGACTGATCGAAACCATCGATGGTTATCGCGGTGCCTATCCCCAGCGCGACGACATCACTCTTCTCGCTTTTCGGCTGCCATAAAAAGGAACAAACATGAAAGCTATTGGACTACGACGAATCATCGCCTTGCTGGCCTGCGCAATGTTCAGCACGCAAGCCTTGGCCCAGGAAAAAAAGGTGTACACCATTGGCGTGACCAAGATTGCCACGCATGCCGCGCTGGATGCCGACGAAAAGGGCTTTGAGGCCGGATTGGCCAGCGTCGGCTTCAAGG